>NZ_CP039456.1:1594191-1911287 GCF_006974145.1 Changchengzhania lutea
AATCTGACCTGCAAAATACAAGCCTTCAATCAACTTCGTTTCTAAGGTATGCTTCAATTGGGTTGGTGGAAAATAATCATATTCTATAGCATAACCAGGTCTGAAAAATTTCACGTTCTCAAATCCAACCACCGAACGCAACGCTTTAAATTGAACGTCTTCAGGAAGCGATGTAGAAAACCCATTCACATAAACCTCACAAGTGTTCCAGCCTTCTGGCTCGATAAAAAGTTGGTGCCTATCCTTATCTGCAAATCTATTGATCTTGTCTTCAATTGAAGGACAATACCGCGGCCCCAAACTCTTTATACGACCATTGAACATGGGAGACCTATCAAAACCCTCTCGAAGTAAATCGTGTACTTCAAGACTGGTATACGTCATATGGCAAGAACGTTGATGCTCTAGAGGTTTTGTAATATCTAAATAAGAAAATTTTTCAGGGTTCTCATCACCTGGTTGCTCAATCATTTTAGAATAATCAAGTGATCGTCCATCGACTCTAGGCGGTGTTCCCGTTTTCATTCTGCCTGAATCAAAACCTAAACTTACTAACTGCTCTGTTATTCCAGTTGCCGCTCTTTCGCCAGCGCGACCTCCACCAAAATTTTTATCACCTATATGAATAAGTCCATTTAAAAAAGTTCCGTTGGTAAGGACTACGGATTTCGCCTTAATTTGAATACCCAGTGACGTTTTTACACCAACCACTTTATGATTTTCGATCAATAATTCAGACACCATGTCTTGATAAAAATCAAGATTAGGCGTGCCTTCTAACATCAAGCGCCAGTCTTCGGCAAAACGCATGCGGTCACTTTGAACACGAGGACTCCACATGGCAGGTCCTTTAGATTTATTAAGCATTTTAAACTGAATGGCCGAGGTATCTGAAACTATTCCACTATACCCGCCAAGCGCATCAATCTCCCTAACAATTTGGCCTTTAGCAATACCGCCCATAGCGGGATTACATGACATCTGTGCTATGTTTTGCAAGTTCATGGTCACCAATAAGGTTTTACTCCCCATATTGGCAGCAGCAGCAGCAGCCTCACTACCTGCGTGACCAGCTCCTACTACAATAACATCATACACTTCGTTAAACATAAACTCTAATTTAAATACTTCAATTCACCTCAAAACGTTCCACGTGGAACATTTAAAAATTTTAAGTTTGCAAATATACGTTGATTCTTGAAAACTAGCCTAATACCAATTACAACAGATCTAAGTATTGGTTTTCCTTCTGCCTCATAGTAGCAGCATCTAATTCGTTTTTATCCTTGTAACCACAATAGTGTAGCACACCATGCGCCATGACACGATGTAGTTCCTCTAAGAAAGACACCTCAAAATCTTTGGCGTTATCTACCACCCTATCAATAGAAATAAAAATATCGCCCTGTATTATTTTTCCGACTGAGTAATCAAAACTTATCACGTCTGTTAAGGTATCGTGATTTAAGAACTCTACATTCATTTGATGCAAATACACATCTGTACAGAAAATATAATTGATATCCCCTACCTTGAAATTTTCCTTCAAAATCACTTCAGAAATCCATGCGCTAATGGTCGATTCTTGCTCTAGCTGAAAATCGGTTTCATAATTAAAACTAATCATTTGTTTTCTTAAAATAGGCTTGTACTTTCTTTTTATAAACTTGGTGCAAAGGTAGTGTTTGTTTATTCAATATTTCTGTCGTGTTAAAATATTGTTTAGCCCTTGGAATGGCATCAGTAGACCGATTTATAAATTGATTGTTGTTTGTTTCCGATTCTCTTTTAGTGTCCTGACCTTGCTGAAATGTAGCATTTTCCAGCTTTAACAATTGATGCTTCAATTCCATCATTTTTTGGAGTGTTTGATTTGTAAATCCCTTATTTAATAAATCGAGTTCCACCTCTTCCATCTGCTTCAACAAAGCATCTCCGTTTCCTGTTTTGCCTTCTTTTGCCAATCGTTCTTCCAAAGCGTTTCGAAGCTGTTGTTGCTGTTGATAGATTTCATATAGCTGCCCATTTAAATCTTCATTTGAACCCTCGCCTTCTCCACCGGACTCAGACCCATGCCCTCCATTTTCTTTTCCGTTTTTACCATCCTTTCCTTTATCACCCTCCTTTTTACCCGCGCCTTCTTTTTTTCCTTCTCCTGGCTTTGGTTTCCCTTCTTGACCCTTTTTCATACCGTCCTCCATCAGTTTATTCAGCTCTTCTTGGCTCATTATGATATCTGGTAGTTGCATATCACCTTCACTGCCCTTTCCTGCCGCCATACTCATAGTCTCCTGCATATTATCTAAAACATCACTTAAAAAATTAGCTAAATTATTAGCAGCGGTAATGGTGAACTGTTGATTGGAAACACCTTGGTATATTTGATTTTCGGCAAGTTGAGCCAAGGCCTTATCCATATTATAAAATGCTTCAGTGACTTCATTATTGACACGCTCTGAGAGTTTGGGCTGACGAAGCGATAAGGCAAATAAACTGTCATCAATATGCTCAAAATATTCCTTTAGGTGCTGCTGCTTTCGGAGATATGAGGCATATTTATTATTATTGACTTCAATAGATTCGAATTGATTCATAAGGGCTTCCTGATCGAAAGAAAACAACACTAGGTTATCTAAAATTTGTCGAAGCATCTCCGCATCTTCCTGCATTTGTTCCCCACCTCCGGCCTGCATAGCACTTTGCATTTGCTGGCTCATCTGTTTCATTTTTTTTGCCGCTTTCTTCTGGCTCTTCTTTGCTTTTTCGGAGCTTTGGTTGTCTTTTGGTTCGCTTGTATTTTTATCAGATGGGTTCTCGCTTTCTTTCTTTTCTAATGCTTCTGAAGCTTTTTGTTGTTCTTGCTCCACCTCCTTTTCATCTAATTTATCCCTGGGGATTTCAATCGGTTTTCTTAAAGCCTTACTTTCTTTTTCCAGCTCTTCTATTTGTTTTTTGAAGTCTTCAAAACGCTCATTTAATTTGTCCTGTTGTTCCTTGGTGTTTTCCTCTTCTTTTTCATTAGACAGTTCTTCCTGATCTATGGCTAGTTTCATTAAATCTTCCTTCAGTTTATCTAGCTTTTTTTCGACATAAAACCTTTTGGTTAACTCCAATAACTGCTCTAAACTTCGCTTCTTGTTTTTATTCTGCTTTGCTAAATCTTCCAGTTTTTGAGTTAACTCTTCTTTGTGTATTTTGTCTTGAAGCTTTTTAAGAGCTTCTAATAATTTTTCATCTTTTTCGAGCTGCGCTTCGTTTTCTTTAACCCGTTCTTTTAAAGCTTCCTTAAAGCGATCTTCCTTGTCTTTTTTAAACTCCTCCAAGTTTTCCTGTAGCTTTTTATTGAAATTCTTCATCATCTCATTTTGCAGATCTTGGCGCTTTAAAAAGGATTCTAATTTCTTCTTGTCGTTAAAATTGAGATTGGATTTCTCTTTCTGGGTTTTTGAAAATCGCTCCAATTGTTTTTCTTGCACTTCAAATTTCTGAATGGATTTGTTCAAGTCCTTTATAGTTTCACTTTGGGATTGTAATTGCTTTTCCTCTTCTTCTGTTTTGGTGCGTTTACGATATGTGAAGATTGGGCTTTTTGCACTTTTATACCTGTTAACTTCATCATTATCAAATACTTGAAAATACAAGCTATAGGAAACACCTCTCTTAATATCGATATTATTTGGAAATGCACTTACAAATTCGGTGATATTGGATTTTGAAATCGGGATATTTTCAAAAATTTTATCCTTTTGATTATCACTTGGATAATACACCATTTGTAATTTGTTTAAACCGTAGTCATCACTAAGCTGGCCGAAAAAATAAAGTGTTTGCAGGTCTAAACTGTCCACTTCCATTTTAACATTTAATTCGGGAAACTCATCTTTGACAACGTCAATATGAAAAGACAAGTTTTCGTAATCTTTCAGCTTCATATTGCTCGTACTTAAACTATAGTCAAAACTGTGATATAAGCGCCTAGAGGCTTCAAATTTATCGAGATTACTAGAAGAAAAGCGGAGCGTATCTTTTGAATATAAGTTTACGGTACTAGTTGATTTTGTGTTCAAACGCCAAGTTACTTTTGTGCCTTCAGGAACTACAGCATTGCCTGAACTTTTTAAAATGACATCCTTCTTTTTGGTATATGTTGGATAATCTAAATCCATTTCAAAACCTAATAAAGAAGGTGCGGCTATCACATGCAACTGATATGGTTTTGAACTCACTTTATTGGCAGACAACTGAAAACTAACATTTTTCTTGGGTTGTGCAAATACATATTCAAACTCGCCAATCCCTGTTTTCTTTAATATATATACCTCATTATCAAAACTAATTTGAGCGGTTTCAGGAATGACCTCTCCCGCCGTGCGTACTCGAAGTTTAAAGGTTTCATTTTCTATGGCATGTAAACTATCATTAACTACGAAAAACTGAAAAGGCGCTGGGGGCTCATAGGTTGTTTTATAATGTACGACACGCTCATAACTGGTACTAAACCAATCAAAATTGCCAGATAAAACAATAAAAGCAATGATTATAATGGGGATTAGCACATATTTTAGATACCTAATGTTTTTATTATAATTAACAGCGAATTTAAAAGGAATGGGTTTGAGCTCCAGTGACTTTTGATTAATGCTAGCAAGTAATAATTCAGACTGCGTATCCGCCTGATGAAGCTGAAGCACGTTTAGTAATTTATCATTAACCTCAGGAAAATGCTCGCCTATAATTTTTGAAGCATCCTCGTAATTGATTCCTTTTTTCAGTTTTAATAATTGGGCTATTGGAAATGCAATAAATTTAGTTAACAAACCAACTTCCACAACTACAAATGTCCAGAACAATATGGTTCTTGCTCCCGTATTGAGCCATAGCGCGGATTCGATAAAAAGCGTGAACAGAAAATACAACAGCCCAATGGTAAAAAATAGAATAGTACCTTTTAATATGTCATTAGTATAATAGCGCCTAATAAACACTTCTAATTTTTGCTTTATAATGGTGAAGTTATCCATTCTTAATTCTTCTATTTATCACTAAATAAGCCCTTGGTTATAAAATATTTTGGTACAGGCTATTACAACACACTAAACTACAATTTTATTTTATAGGCTATTTGCTTATGTTTGGTAAAACTTAGTTAATTTTATAACGGTAGTCTGTGTTATAGCCAATTTGTCAATCTTGGGAACAATGAAAATAAACGATTTTAAATACTTAGCCGCTTTTAGCATCCCCGTTTTCGCATGTCTTGGTATGATTTATCAAGGGGCATGGTCTTTTGTCACTCCATTTTATGCCTTTGTAATTATTCCCGTGTTGGAACTTATATTTCCCGTAGATAATAGCAACCTTAATCAGAGTCAAACAGAGCAATTAAAAACCAAGACGGTATTTGATTGGATGCTTTACTTAAATTTAGTCGTGGTTTATGGACTTCTTATTTTTGGACTCGTTACCGTTACAAGCACCATATTAGAAACCTATGAATTTATTGGTTTGATATTCTCTATGGGCATTATTGCCGGAGTCAATGGCATTAATGTTGCCCATGAACTAGGACATAGGCAAACCACCAACGAGCGCTTTATTGGTAAGGCCCTGCTCCTTCCGGCGCTTTACATGCACTTTTATATTGAACATAATTTTGGGCATCATTTACACGCCGCCACAAAAGAAGATCCTGCTACAGCAAAATACAATCAAACAGTATATTCGTTTTGGGTGAGCTCTGTATTTAGGCAATACTTTAGCGCATGGAACATTCAAACCAAACTTCTGCGTAACACTGGTAACCCCTTTTTTTCCTATACAAATGACATGCTGTGGTATATGCTTATAGAGGTTCTGTATTTACTAATCATTTTAATGGTGTTTGGTGTTACAGGCTTCATTTTTGCATTTTTTTCAGCTATTGTTGGCTTTATATTGCTTGAAACCGTAAATTATATTGAGCATTATGGCTTATTGCGATTAAAAACACCCTCCGGGCGCTATGAACGTGTGCAGGAAATACATTCTTGGAATTCTAATCATATTATAGGACGCATTGTTTTATATGAATTAACCAGACATAGCGATCATCATTTTAAAACCACCAAAAAGTATCAGCTTTTAGACTGTCATACTGAAAGTCCGCAAATGCCTTACGGATACCCAACATCTATGGTGCTTGCCATGATTCCACCGCTGTGGTTTTCAATTATGAATAAACGGATTCCTAAAGATATGATTAGCTAGTATTTTCTTTGTTCTATTGGCTTATCAATCTATCTTTGCAATCTTAAATAAAAAGAGACATGATCAAGAACGTTCGTGTGCGTTTTGCACCAAGCCCAACAGGCCCTTTACACATTGGTGGGGTACGCACAGCATTATTTAATTATTTGTTTGCCAAAAAACACAATGGTACGTTCGTTCTCAGAATTGAAGATACCGATCAAAATAGATACGTTCCGGGTACCGAAAACTACATTATTGAGGCCCTTAATTGGTGCCACATTCCTTATGATGAAGGTCCAGGAAAAAACGAAAAATTTGGCCCTTATAGACAAAGCGAACGTAAGCATATATATAAAGCCTATGCAGATAAACTCATTGCTTCTGGTGATGCGTATTATGCCTTTGATACCTCAGAACAATTGGATTTTCACAGAAAAGACCACGAAGAAAAAGGTAAAACCTTTATCTATAACTGGCATAACCGGGAAAAAGGCCGGCTGGTTAACTCTTTAGTACTTTCTAAGGAAGAAACACAAGCCAAATTAGATGCAGGTGAAGATTACGTCATTCGTTTTAAATCGCCTCAAGATGAAACCCTTCACTTAACGGATCTTATCCGTGGGCAAATCACTATTGATACCAATATTCTGGACGACAAAGTCCTTTTTAAAAGCGATGGCATGCCAACGTACCATTTGGCCAATATTGTTGATGATCACCTTATGGAAATCTCACATGTTATTCGCGGTGAAGAGTGGTTACCGTCCTTAGCTTTACACTATCAGCTGTACCAAGCCTTTGGTTGGGATGCTCCAGAGTTTGCGCATTTGCCCCTTATTTTAAAACCTACAGGTAAAGGAAAATTGAGCAAGCGTGATGGCGATAAATTAGGCTTCCCTGTGTTTCCATTGGAATGGGAAGACCCAAAAACCAACGCCATCTCAAAAGGATACAAGGAAGATGGGTATTTCCCAGAAGCCATGATCAATTTTTTAGCCTTTTTAGGCTGGAACCCGGGTACTGAGCAAGAGATTTTTAATTTGGAAGAATTGATTAATGCATTCGATTTAGAAAAAGTCAACAAATCCGGGGCGCGTTTTGATCCCGATAAAATAAAGTGGTTCAATCACCATTATATGCAAGAGCAAAATGATTTGGAACTTGCTGAGGCTTTTCAATCTAATCATACGTCTTTATCCGATATCGATATTCATTACATAGCCATGGTTGTCGGGCTTATAAAAGAACGCGCTACGTTTATAAGTGACTTATGGGAATTGAGTTTCTTTTTCTTTCAAGCACCAAGATCTTATGACGAAAAAGCAAGAAAAAAGGCTTTTAAAGAAGATACCTCGGATATTTTAAAAACTGTCATTGCCGTTGTAGAATCGATTGAAGATTTTACCGTTGAAAGCCTTCAAAAAGACATTAAAGGATGGATTACAAGCAACGACATTAATTTCGGAAAAGTGATGATGCCCCTACGTTTGGCACTTGTGGGCGCATTACAAGGACCCGATGTGTTTGATATCATGTATATGATTGGAAAAATGGAAACCATCAAGCGTATAGAGAATGCTATCAAAACGATGTAGATAGAGCCTTTTAAAAAGAAATTAACGCCCCAAAAACAAGCATACTTTGGTTCCCTTTAAACATGCTTTCAGAACCTACGGTGTCTAAATCTTGCTTATTTAAATTCTTAAACATATTGGTAATACCATAAATATATTGCGCTTTTAGCTTGATAAACTTATAACCAGATGAAGCACCTATGGCACCATTGATATTAAAATTGGAAATATCCACAATATCCTTAGCCGATACATTGGTGTAATTATTAATATAATAGCTTTCTTTATTGCTATCATTCAATTCTAAATTTCCGTTGTATTGTATCATAGGCCCAATATCAATAGTCAAATAGTTTTCTATGATTTTCAAGTGTCCCATTAGAGCAATTTGTACGGCTAGTAATTTATAACCTATAAATTCTTCACCAGCACTTAGAAGTGTAGGTCTTGCTGAGACACCAAAATTGTTTTGAGAAAGCTGCATCCCATAACTCACATTATACCATTTAACGGAATGTCTACTGTGGCGGATAACCCGCCTAAATAACCGTCACCTTGGGTCGTGGTAAAATTATCGGTAATTATATCAAACTTAGTAACTGCTCCAGTGATACCGAAACCATTTGTTATGCGATAATTTCCTCTTTGGCTAAAACTTTTTTGTAACAAAACATAGCATTAAAGCTACTTATACAATAGCAGACCTATTTTTCATGAATTTGGGGATAGGTCGTCAAATATATCATAAATTTTGTATCTTCTTTTTTCTAATCTATTAATATCAAATAATCGCTATGAACTACTTTCTTATACCTATTTTCTTCATTGTATTGATCATCCTAATTTCCTCGTTTTTTATTGTTAAGCAACAAACTGCCGCCATAATAGAACGCTTTGGAAAGTTTTCAAGTATTAGACAATCTGGTCTACAACTCAAAATACCTTTAGTTGATAGGGTTGCTGGCCGTTTAAGTTTAAAAATTCAGCAATTGGACGTTATTATTGAAACCAAAACACTTGACGATGTATTTGTTCGTCTAAAAGTTTCTGTACAATATAAAGTGATTCGCGATAAAGTATATGATGCATTTTACAAGCTGGATTATCCACATGATCAAATCACCAGTTATGTGTTTGATGTGGTTCGTGCCGAAGTACCAAAAATGAAACTGGATGACGTGTTTGTAAAAAAAGATGATATTGCCTTAGCTGTGAAAGCGGAGCTTAACGATGCCATGTCCGATTACGGATTTGATATTATAAAAACGCTTGTAACAGACATAGATCCAGATGCTCAGGTAAAACAAGCCATGAACCGAATTAATGCCTCTGAACGTGAAAAAATTGCCGCACAATTTGAAGGTGATGCTGCTAGAATCTTAATTGTTGAAAAAGCGAAAGCTGAAGCTGAAAGTAAGCGTTTGCAGGGGCAAGGTATTGCAGATCAACGTCGGGAGATTGCTCGTGGTTTAGAAGAATCGGTAGAAGTACTAAATAAAGTTGGTATAAACTCCCAAGAAGCCTCTGCGCTTATTGTGGTGACGCAGCACTATGACACCTTACAATCCATAGGGCAAGAAACAAACAGTAATCTTATCCTACTCCCCAATTCTCCTCAGGCGGGAAGCCAGATGTTGAATGATATGGTAGCGAGCTTTACGGCAAGCAATCAAATTGGAGAGGCGATGAAACATGCTAAAAAGAAGAAGAATGAATAGGTATTATACTTTTTTTAGTGCCTGTTAAACATCTTAAAGCGGCCGTTCCCTTGAACTTGCCTTAAGGTCTCAACAATTATATTATGGGATAATGAAGGCTTATTTATAATTGTTTACTACGCTCCCCCATATTTCTCTATGAGGTTTTTTAAGGTATGTAAATATTCGTTTAAAGAGGCATCATCCACTTTTGGCTTTGCCTGATTAGGAATGGTTATTGGTTCTTCATCCAAATACTTCATGAGTTCTGGATATCGTGTTGCAATTTCAAGCTTTAACCTAAAGATTTCAGAAAGTATTTTGGAAGAAGAGGACATAGACAATACATTTTACACATCGAACTCATCACTAAATTACTAAAAACAAACTATTTAACGTGAGTTCGATATATTATTCATTGATAATTAGGGATTTAAGCATTTTAATAAAGAAACTATGTCATTCCGACCGAGGTACGAGGAGGAATCTCATCCTTCTGTGATATCTCGTCGCTCATGCTTCGCTCAGTCGACATGACAAAACCCTGTCTATCAATAACATGAATACTACTCATCTGTTTAAGTTTATATCGAGTTCACGTTATTTATAGAAATTTTTTATAAAACTAATGCTCAAAAGGATGGCGCGCTTCCCAAGCTCGTATCGGGTTGGCGTATTTTACAATCAATTTTAAAACCGTATTGGCAATCACATTATTGGTGTGCTTTAAATATATATACATGCCTTCAGGTTTTGCGCCAATGGAGCTTTTTATTTCCATAGCCGTTCGTGCATAAATAACTTGCTTAAAGTTATGCTGAATGCCAAAAGAAGCCATGTCATATAACATATTTAAATACAGTTGACCCTGTTGTTGTAAGTCTTGATTATATCCCAAAAAATAGGTTTCTAGTTTATCATGATTGAGAATTAAAGTATAAAAGCCGACCAGATTGCCCTCTAAAAAATAACCAAAAAGCTTAAAATTATCTTTGAGCTGAAGCTTTAAATAATAGAAATGCCGATCGTGCAGTTTAAAAGAATTCACCCTGGCATTATCCGATACGTTTTCGTAAAGGGTATAAAGCCTTTGTGAAAGCGTATTAACATCTTCCAGCGTGAGTTCTTTACAGTGAATGGCTTGACGCTTCTTACGAGCCGTTCTATAACGCCTTCGGTATTTTTTGTTTAGTGCTGCTAGATAATCTTCAAAAGATGTCCATTCATTTTTTACCTGAAAAACCATGTTGGGCTGCACTTGGGCTTTGTATAGGTTTCTTTTTAAGAAAAAGGCCTTACTCGTGTGAATCTGGTCATTTTCGAAATAATCCTTAAAGGTTATAATTCTTATTTTTTTATTGAAGGTGTCTTTTATTGATACCGAAAGTTCCTTTAAGGCTTCAGAGACGATTCCTAAAAACTCATCTTGGTTTACTTTTTCAGAATTAAAATAAATCCCATGCTGACCAGTATGCATCAAATTTCCAACAACCAAAGCATTGCCTTTCACTATTTTCGATATTAAGACCTTTCCGAAGCGTTTTAAATAATGATTGGATGTTTTCCTAAAAACATCATCCAAATACATTTCAACGCGTTGAATAATGCCGATACCAACTAAGGTTTCTTCTTTAAATACACCTAAAAAATAACTCGAAATATTAGCTGGACTAGAATCTTCTAAAGCTTTTAAAAATGCGCTTTTCAAGAAAATGTCATCAACCGGAAGGTCATCCCAAGCGGCGGGTAAATCGGTAACCGAATTATATAGTTTGAAGTTTATCAAGGCAAAGAAAAAGACCGAAGTTTAACTACCTCAGCCTTTATTATGTTAATTAAAAACAAAAATTATCTCCAGCCACAAATAATGCCGCCCATAATACCTAAAGTGACTATCCAATAGCCACTATTGATAAAGATATATTTGGCGCTTTTCCTTTCGAATAATGCGTTCGTACCCAATATAGGCAAAGCAATAAAGATTCCTGCCATCACGCCATGAAAAACACCATGTTTAAATGTTCGGAACGCATCTGAGTAGTCGTTCATAAAAGCGTCATAAGACGGTAAAGCCAAGGATGCATCTCCACCAATTAAGCTAAATGCCCCCATTTGATGAATAACCAATGACGGCAACGTAATGGCCAACATAAAGGCAAATAATAAGGCAAGACCGAAAATTTTAATCATGTTGCCTCCTTTAATTTGCTCATCCGTCATGCCTGCGGCTTGCATCCAAGCGGTTCCAAAAACTTTTGGGTTGTACCAAATAAATCCGACAACCAATGCGGATATTGCTGCAACAAGAATTGCAATTGGGTTTAAAAAATCCATAATAATTAGTTTTAGTTAGTATCTAAATATAGAAAAAAACTTTTAACAAGACCATCTAATCCGTTAACAATATGAATGCTAAGTAATTTCCTTAGCCTCACCAACTAGAATCTCATGACTATCCTGTAAGCCTTTTTCAATGAATGCTTTAGTATCCTCATTGTGTTTTAAACCGTTATTTAATAACACTTTCAGCGCAATCATAACCGCAATTCTAGTGCCTACTTTTTTGGCGGCAGTATTAAAAAGGGGTTTTAATTCATCATAAGCTACAGATTTCGCAAGTTCTTGAATTTCAGCTTTGACTTTAACTTGTTTTGCTTCTGGTAAATTGGTGTATTTTTTACCTAACTGCTGTATCACATCAATCGCTTTACGTTTTGGCTGTGCCTGTTTTGGCTTTTGTTGATTGGTATTATTCTGTGGCTTTTGTTTTGCCCAAGCATCCCTTAATCCCACCGTTTTATTAAACACTAGGTTTTGTTCGGTGGTATCTTTGTCAACATTAAAATACCCTATACGCTGGAACTGAAAACGTTCTCCAACCTTAGCGTCTTTCAAGCTTGGCTCTGCAAAAGCCTGAATCACTTTTAATGAGTTTGGATTTACAAATTCCATAAAGCTTTTATCTTCATGACTGTCTGGTGCTTCATCCAAAAACAGACGATCATATTCTCTCACTTCCACATTAACAGCGTGCTTAATTGAGACCCAATGCAAGGTGCCTTTAATCCTTCTATCTGTATCTTCGCTATAGGTACAATGAATTTCAGTAATGTTCCCGTTAGCGTCTTTTAAAACACGTTCTCCTTTAATGATATAGGCATTCTTTAAACGCACCTCCTTTCCTAAGGTTAATCGGAAAAATTTATTACTTGCCGATTCTTTGAAATCCTCCTTCTCGATATATATTTCTTTTGAAAAAGGAACTTTTCTGAAGCCAGCACTATCATCTTCTTGATTATTTTCGGCATCAAACCATTCTACTTTATCGTCTGGATAATTATTAATGATCACTTTTACTGGATCTAAAACCACCATCACTCTTGGCGCTGTTCTATTTAAATCTTCACGAATACAGAATTCTAAAAGTGACACATCGATAATATTATCGCGCTTAGCCACACCTACCGTTTCTACAAACTTGCGTATAGCTTGGGGCGTATAGCCACGACGCCTTAACCCAGAAATAGTTGGCATACGCGGGTCGTCCCATCCTGTTACTATGCCTTCCTCAACGAGTTCGAGCAACTTACGTTTACTCATTACTGTATAACTTAAATTCAATCGTGCAAACTCACGTTGCTTTGGTAATAGTGGTAAATTTTCAGATTCATATTGATACACATGTTCCTTGAACCAATCGTAAAGTGGCCTGTGTGGTCTAAACTCTAATGAGCATAAGGAATGTGATACTTGTTCGATGTAATCGCTCTCACCATGTGTCCAATCGTACATAGGATAAATACACCAGGCATCTTTTGTTCTATGATGATGCTTTTTTAAAACCCGATACATAATTGGGTCGCGCATTAACATATTGGGGTGCTGCATATCTATCTTTGCACGAAGAATGTGTTCGCCTTCATTAAACTCCCCACTTTTCATGCGCTCAAATAAATCCAAATTCTCTTTAATGCTTCTATTTCTATAAGGTCCATCAACCCCAGTCTGAGTCGGTGTTCCTTTTTGTTCTGCCATGGCTTCACTGGATTGTGAATCTACATAAGCCTTGCCGTCTTTTATAAGCAATATGGCCCAATTATATAATGTTTGAAAATAATCTGATGAGAACAATTCCTGATCCCAAAAATACCCTAACCAAGCGATATCTTCCTTAATGGCATCTACGTATTCTTGCTCTTCCTTCGCAGGATTCGTATCATCAAAACGAAGGTTTACTGGAGCATTGTATTTTTCACCTAAACCAAAACTAATACCTATGGCTTTAGTGTGACCAATATGTAAATAGCCATTTGGTTCTGGAGGGAACCTAAAGCGCAAGGCCTCTTTAGACATCCCATTTGCAAGATCTTCTTCTATAATTTGCTCTAAAAAATTGAGTGACTTTTTTTCTTCCGACATACTTCGTGTTTATTTCAACTAAATAAGGCTCAAAATTACGGAAATTCAAGTTATTTTAGCGCAAGAAGCGCAAGAAGCGTAACAAATTTTAATTCGTAGTGACTTACATTGTAAATCCTATTAATTTTAACGATTCTAAAAATGAAACAGATTAATTATAGTTGCCCGAAATGTCATAATAACACCTATGACCTAAGTGAAATGCGTGCTACTGGAGGCAGATGGTCTAAAATTTTTGATATTCAAAACAAAAAATTCACCTCTGTTACTTGCAAAACATGCACATATACTGAGTTTTATAAAACCAAAACCAGCGCTCTAAGTAATGTTTTTGATTTATTTACAAGCTAATGGGAGTCATTAGAGTTGAAAATATTCGTGTGTTCGCATATCATGGCTGCCTTAAAGAAGAAGCTAAAATAGGTAGTGATTATCGTGTAGATTTGCAAATTAAGGCTAACTTACAAACCTCAGCATATAGTGACAACCTGAGCGATACCGTTGACTATGTGTTTTTAAATAGAATCATTAGAGAAGAAATGCATAAACCCTCGCACTTGCTTGAAACAGTCGCGAAGCGGATATTAAATCGCATTTTTTCAGAAGATAAACGGGTTACCAAAGCCTCTGTCTGGGTGAGCAAATTAAACCCGCCTATTGGGGGCGATGTGGAAAAGGTAACGATTAAATTGACCGATAAGCGTAAAAATTAAAAATAGGTGAGGAGAAGTCTTATTTCTTTTTATATTTGCACCAATATTGAATGGCGTCGTGGCCGAGTGGCTAGGCAGAGGTCTGCAAAACCTTCTACAGCGGTTCGAATCCGCTCGACGCCTCAAAAAAGCTTCCCGTTTATTCTGGAAGCTTTTCTCTTATAGGATTAATCTGTTCTAACCGTTCCTTGATAAGTTCTTTTTCATTGGGAAAAAACCCTTGTATTAACAGTAACATGCCGAAACCTAAAATAACTAAGGCTATGATTTTCTTTGTTTTAAAGATGCGCCGAGGTGTTAATTTATTTTTAAGCTTTTTCGCTATGGCAATTTTTCCAAGGTCAACCAAAAAATAAACAACGAGTACCGTACACAAAAATACCACAACACCATTATTAGATTCAGTTAAAGAATTGGCAATAACAATGAGGGCTACCCAACCAATTAGTACGCCTATGTTAATGAAATTAAGGAGAAAGCCTTTTAAAAAAAGGCGTCCATATTTTTTTTGGATCTCTACTTTATGGTACTCTTTTACAATGTTACGAAATGATTTTGACGTTTTCATAAATGTAATGGTGCCGTAAACCACCAATAAAACCCCTCCGAAAATAACAAAATTAGGGTCGTCTTCGATTTTATGAAGAAGTTTACTTGTACTGTAAAAGGCAACTATAATGAATAAAATATCTGCGAAAACAACACCACAATCAAAAATTAAAGCACTCTTGAATCCTTTGGTGGCTCCTGTTTCCAACAGAACAAAAAAGACGGGGCCAATGGTGAAAGCAAGTAAAATACCAAATGGAATGGCTGCTAAAATGTCGTCAAGCATGTTGAAAAGGGTGTTTCTACAAAGTAAAGAAATATTTAAAACTTATAGAAGCTTTACCTATACAAATGAAAAAGCGTGTGATTTTAAAATCACACGCTTTAAAACAAACTTAAGTATTTACTAAACTATTGTTTTACTAGCTTAAGGCTACTAGCGCCATTAGCTTTTTTTACTTGAGCAAAATATAATCCTGCTTTCAAACTAGCCCCTTCTATAGTGGCTTCGTTAGAATTAGGAGCTATAGATAATACGTTTTTACCTAAAATATCGAATACCTTAATTGATGAGATGTTCTCGCTTTTAGTTTTCACTGTCCGACTGTTTTTTGTTGGATTAGGGAAAAGACTAAATAACTGCACATTGAAATTTTCTGCACTCGCAGTAGCTGTTTGTGTAATATTATCATAGTAAAAGGTTGAAGTACTTGAACCGTCTCCCAATGTACCATTATTTGGTAAAAAAGTTAATTTATCATAAATTGTAGCTGTTCCAGTAAAATCGTAAACTAGCGTTTCCCATGCACCACTTACCGTTGTAAATCGGGAAATATCACCGGTATTAATCGCTCCGTTAGCTGCGTCTTCTAATTTAAAATCAATTTTTGTACCAACTGGAGCGTCAGTCCAAATTATATATTTGATATACGGGTTAGTAGAAAAATCAATTTTACTAGGCACAGTTACAAATGCACCTGCCCAAACTTGACCGCCATTTCTAACCAATTCAGCAATCGTAGCGCTGGAATTGCCTGTTTGTTGTGCTACTGGGTGTAGCAATTTCAGTTGCCGTACAACCATCAAAACCAAAAAAGTCAGTAAAGGTTTCAAAATCAATTGTTGCAAATTGAGCATATCCAAAAGATACGGTCAAAAGAAGAAATAATAAAGTAATTTTTAGTTTTAAGGTTATTTAATTAACGTTTTAATAATGGTCTAGTTTCATTTGCAACATACAAGCTAAACAAAATATTTTTCATATTCATAAATATATAGCCCTATTCATGATAAATTAATTGATTATACCCCCTACAAAAATAATACAAAGCAATAAAAACAGCTTATTTTTAAATTATTCATAATCTCGATAAGCCAATAAGGCAATAAACCCTTATTAAGTGAGGGGTTGGAGTTTTTTGAAGCACTTTTATTTGGAATTAATAATTAGTATTAATTAACTACAAATAAAGCTATTAGGTCACAATGTGGTGGTAATATTGTGGTAAATGCGAAGGATGTTTAGTTATTAATTTAAGTTTCTTTATTTAGAAATGCCCTTGAAACGTTTATTAAAAGAAAAAATCACTTTAAATACTAAAAATCAAAATCTTATATTAGAACTCATCTTGACTTTTTCTATTTCCTAAAAAATAGCTGAAATTCGCCCATATTTCGTTACTTTTCTTATGCGTAACAGTGCTATGCCTTTCAAAAACTGCCTAATCTGAACAAATTCCAACTCATTTTCGGTTAAAAACAAAAAGCCAAGATGAGTTCTATAAAAAATGCACACAAATAAAATATTTGTGTGCATGAATTAAACAAACTAATAATTGTTAATACTAAAGCTTCAATTTTTCATCTTTATCCCAAAGCCCCCAATACGCCCCTACATCACCTTCTGCACCCACTTTCCAAGATTCATCAAAGGATGAAAAATAGAACATCTCAATATCGTCATCATCAGACCAAACCTGTGCATTTATAAAATACTTGACGGCATTTTCATGCGAAGGTATAGCGCCTTGTAATCCTTCTCCAAAAGAGGGCCATCCTGTTTCTGTAATAATTACTTTTTTACCGTTTCCAGCATCTTTGGCTTGATTGTACATGTCCCTCATATAGACCAATCCATATTCTTGACTACAACCCTCCCAATATGGGTAACAATTAGCCAATATAACATCACAAGCTTCCGTGATTCTTGGTCTGTGACTAAACTCATAGTAGGCATCTACATAGCCCATTGGAATATCTGGTACCGCTTCTTTTACTTGATGCATAAACGCTAAAAGTTCGTCTTCTGTTAAGTCTTGTCTGTACATCACTTCATTACCAACAGCTGCAATATCAACAAAACCTTCTTTTGCCAACTTAATAAGCCCTGCAATTTCTTTTTTATTGATTTCTGGATCATCACCTAACCAAGCGCCAACTAATGTTTTTATACCATATTCTTTTGCAATACGAGGAATAGCCTCATTACCATCTGTACAAGAAAAAGACCGAATCCATTTTGTATGCCGCTTTATAATTTTCATACGGCGTCTAATTTGCTTTTCGGTAATTTGTTGTCCAGGTTCTTGACCTTCTTCATAGGGACTAAAGCATAGGCCATGCATTCCATTTTTTAATACTCTTTTAAATAGGTTCTGTAACCCTTTTGGCGTTTTGTCTTCTAGGTTTAGTCCCGCTAATGATCTAATTTTATCTGCTCTGTACGACATAGTTTCTATATAATATTAATTTTTAAAAGTTACAGTTCTCCTCGTCTTTCTAATAATTCTTCTTTAATTTCTCTGGCTCTTGTTTCATCTAAACTATACTTCCACATCACCCATATAGCAAGCGCTGCAGTAAGAGATGGAACTAGTATATCGGCTATTCTAAGATTATTCATAGTTTCCAAGGTTTGTTCGGTCGTATTGGGGTCAAATCCTACAATTTTCAAAATTAAACCTCCTAACACAAGTGCGATAGACTGACCAATTTTAACCATCAACCAGTATATAGCTCCAAAAGTACCTTCTTTTCTAGGCATCCCATTTTCTAATTCATCTAAATCACAAACATCTGCTGTCATCGACATCATCAAAGTAAATAGCCCTCCCATTCCAAAGGCAAATAGAGGAATTGGCAAAAATATAAGCCATGGTATATCGTTTCCTGGGTCAATGGTAAACCAAGACATTCCAATATTATCCAATATTGGGTTTAAATATTCGAATAAAGAACCAAGGCCTGAGGTTAAGCCTTCACCAATTGCAGTATCGTTAAATTTACTATTCAATTCTTTATCAAAGCCCCACCATTTACCTAAATACCCAACTATTGATAAGAAGGTAGAGATTATAAAAGCATTTTTCTTTCCCCATTTATTTGCCATTTTTGAAATAATAGGTATCACTATAAAGGCAGTAATTATTGCATTAATAGTATTAAACCAAGCTGGCCAAGTACCCGCCATTTCATAACTACCGCTATACATATAAAATACAATGATGAAAACGCCAAATGCCGCTACAAGCTGAAACCCATTAAAGACTAAAAACGTGGCGCCACAAAGCTTCATAAATGGCTTATTTTTAGAAACTTGCTTAATCCCAGCCAACAAGTCTTTCATGTTGGAAGCAAGTGTTTTGAAATTAATTTTTTTACGCCCCTCCATATGTGAAGAGTCAATACCTTTACAAAACAAAGCGGGTAGAATTCCAAAAATCACACACATGGCACCTACAATAAGGGCCATTGTTCGTACGCCTTCAGTTTGGGTATTAAATGTCTCTGTGTCTGGAATAATTACATACAACCAAGGCACAATCATCCAAGCAATTTGACCCATAGTATTAGAGTATGCCATTAAACGTGTACGTTCGTTATAATCTGATGTCATTTCATAACCTAAGCCTACAAGTGGTGTCGCGAACATGGTGTTACCAATAAGGAATAGAATTTGAACAACCATTACGTGCCAAATGATGTAGGTTTGAGAAGCATTATCGTCAATCTGCCACATCAAAAAGAAGAGTATACCACTTATAATGGCTCCTATAAAAATGTAAGGTCTTCTTCGTCCCCATCTTGAGGTTGTATTATCTGAAATAAAACCCATAATAGGATCGGTAATAGAATCAAATATTCTTGGCAACCCACCCAAAAGTCCTGCCCACAAAGGATCAACCCCCCAAGCAGTAAGTAAGAAGAATTGAATAAAAACACCTAGTGTTCCAGGTAAAATGTTCAATATAAAATGACCTGCACCAAAGGCCGCTTTTTGCCCAACCGGGACTTTATCTTTAGCTGCTGTTTTAATATTCGACATATCTTATTAGTTTAGTTTGTTATGTTTATTCTTAGGGACTATAATTGTTTGAATGGCCCTAGCATCTATTGAAAATTCTACATTTTTCTCTTGTATTGAAAGACTAATACTTTTTGGGGTCTCAGTTTCATTAAACAACACCATCGCTATGGAACCGTCTGGATTATGGGCGGCAGTTGCAAAAAGTTCATTATCTGAGCAATCTAATTTAATTACTTTGGCGCCTGGTCTTATATATTTACTAAAATGCGCCATGGTATAGTAAATAGGCGTAAAGTAAACTTCGTCTTTATCGGGATCCGCAATTATGGGTGCTACACACCAATTTTTAAACCAATTAGGCCCTCCTTGAGTATCTAAAACCATATTCCAATCAACCCAACCGTCTACCCAATTATTAAGACATCCTATAATGTCTCTGGCATAACGATATACTGGAACGTATTTTGGGTGCAAATGTTTTTGATCTTCAGGCGCCCAATCCCAGCCCCAATCTGTGGCCTCTTTACTCCAATACCAAGCATCATCTTTCCATTTTGGTATTTCAGAATCTACACAAGCTTCTGTTTGAATTAAATATTTGTTTGGCGCTTTATTATGCGCATATTGTAATTTTTCAGGATAAATCTCAAAGGTGCTATCATACCAATGCACAGCTGTGCCGTCAAAATATCTTGAAGACGCTTCATCTTTAAACATAGAATCTACCCAATCTACTAAATGTGCCCGGTTTTGATCGTATCCTAAGATTTTAACATTGCCTTTCCCATCTTCTTCAAGTTTGGGTCCCAAATAATTTTGTACAAAATCGGTCATTTCATCAGGAGAATAGTGCATACTTTCCCAATTATTGCCGTTGCCCATAGGTTCATTTTCAACGGTAAAACCCCATATGTCAATCCCTTCAGCTTTATAAGCATCAAGATATTTTGAAAAGAATAAAGCCCAAGTATCATAATACTCAAGGAGTAATTTACCACCCACCCAATGGTTGTTGTCTTTCATCCAAGGTGCAGCAGTCCAGGGTGAAGCAAATATTTTAAACCCATCTTCAGACACCGCCATAGCGTCTTTTATCATAGGAATAAGGTCATCTCTATCTTCTTCAATTGTAAAATGCTCTAAGTTTTTATCGCCTTCAACGGGTGTATATGAATAATTTGTTAATGAAAAATCACAAGAATTCATATGTGTTCTGGTGAGTGAATACCTTGCGCCTTCTGTTGAAAAATAAGCTTTCAAGATTTTATCACGATTTGCTTTGCTTAATTTGTTTAGCAAATAGGCTGATGATTCCGTAAACGCTCCTCCAAAGCCTGTAATGGTTTGAAATGTTTCTTCTGGAATTAACTCAATACTTACTTTATTATCTGAAGTTTGAAACTCGTTAACTTTAGTAAGTTTATTTCCATTTGCTGAAGTCTCAAAAATGGAAACCTCCAATTGTTTTTGATTACAACTTAGCATAATCCCGATTAATAAAGTGTACAAATGATGTGCTTTCATACTTCAAAAAAATTATAATTTTACTTGATCTATATTCATTTTAAAAAATCCTCATTATTACATTCGTTTCGTTAAGCTTTAATAACACTAACTTGTTTACTCCTTTAATGGTGCACCACACCGTAATGAGCCGGTGGCACTAGCACATCTTTCATAAGCGCGTCTTTATCGCCACTATATGTTTTTGTAATAGGTTTTCCGTCCCGAGTTAAGCCATTAAAAACACCTTTATCTACCAAATCCCAAATGGCATATTTTGCTTCTCCTTTGAGGGTGATTAGACCAAAATGATTTTCAGAACCCAATTGATTAGCCGCATCTTTCCATTGTTCATCAAAAGCTTCAAAATAAAAACAAGAGATTTTTTCTTTATTTGTCCACTCTCTCATAAGCTTATAGTACTGTCCAGATTTATACTCATCTGCTGCCTTGGATCCATTAGAACCATAATGTCCGTTAGAAACTGTCGCCCAACCTGTTTCACCAATATGAACCGGTTTATTTACACCTAAGCTTTTCATATAATTAGATACAGAATCGTATTGTTTTTTAACAAACTCTTTTGATCTAAGCATTGCCGATTCGATTTTTTCTGAATCGGACCATTCATATTCATTTTCTGGTACGATCCAAAACGCTGGATTATAATGCGAGTTATGCATCGGGTAGGAATGCATAGAAATATAATCTACCGCTTTAATCAGATTTTCTAATTCGGGTGTGCGATAGCTTAGATCTCCACCTCCCCAAGATGAAAAATCATCAGAACTGGTAATCCATAAATCTTTCGAGAGCTCTCCAGATTTTTTTAAATCCTGTAAATGATTCACCCACTTAAGAATCACATTTGGGCGCACAAAATAACTGGTTGCCCAACGCACCATGGCTTCATTACCAACTGCAATTACTTTAACAATATCTGGATATGCCTTTGCCAATGCAACTGCTCTGTCTATTTCACCTGCATTTTGTTCACTTTCCACTTCATGATTTGGTTCTAAACCTGTCCATGCATTTTGACAATCTATCCAGGCGCCGAGCATGACATACATTTCGAAAGATGGATCTTCTTTTTTTAATGCGGATATAGCCTTTAATAAATTTGGAGCATGCTGTAATTGTACGTTATAAGTTCTTAAAATTTTAATGCCCATCGCAGATAAAATTTTCATGTCCTCCTTTAATTGTGGAATGGTAGGTTGACTGTCTCTTGATATCTGCCTGTATCCTCCATAAGAAATGGCTAAGTAATCTGGATTACCTAATATTTCTGCTGCTGTAATATGTTTTTCTTTAATCACGTGTTTTTCTTCTTTTTTTGGCTTGTTTTGACAACCAATCATAAAAATTAAAATTGGTAGTATTAATAGTTTTTTTAGATTGGTTCTCATGTTATTGTTATTTAAATTTAATACTTAAGTCCATACCCGAATTCGTATAAGGGTGTTATTGATTTATCCCAAAAATTTGGACCATATTTTCCTTTAAAATCTTCTTCATGTTTTGGCCATGAATGTGGCAATTTCCCTTTAAAATTATAGTCTCCAAACAACACTTCCGCTAAACCGTCGCCTTCCGATCCTGGTAACCATGCTGCTACAAAAGCATCAGATTTTTTAATTTGATCGGTAACGACCAAAGGCCTTCCTGAAATTAGAACGACAATGGTTTTAACACCCAAATCTGAATATGTTTTTATATAATTTTGATGTGATTCGGCTAAGGTGAGTTGGTATCTATTCATTTCACCTCCAATATCCCCAAAAAATTCAGCATAAGGCGTTTCGCCCACAACAATAATAGCAACCTCAGCATCGCTATGGTTTCCAGTGGCATCGGCATCATATATCACTGTGCCCTTTGCCGCATTTTGAATACCTTCTAAAATGGTTGTTGCTCCTTTATAATGCTCTCTAACGCCTTGCCATTTTATTGTCCATCCTCCAGATTGTAATCCAGAATTGTTTGCATGTTCACCAACTACTACTATTTTTTTTGTTTGCTTATCAATTGGCAATGCTTTATTCCCATTTTTAAGCAAAACGAGAGATTCTCTCACAATTTGTCTAGCTTTATCCCTATGAGCAGAACTTCCTATTTTTGAAATTAACGTGGAATCTGGAAAAGGATTTTTAAATAATCCCAATCTATATTTCTGACGTAAAATTCTTTTTACAGCATCATTAACCCTGTCCATGGATACAGAATCGTATTCAATTCCTCGCTTTAGACCTTCCTGGAATTCATACAAATCACCATCAACCGCCATGGCCATATCAACCCCTGCATTAATGATCTTATTTCTTCCAAATTTTGTGTAACCTTTCCAATCTGTAATCACAATACCATCAAATCCCATACTTGTTTTTAAGGTATCTGTAATTAGTGTTTTGTGAGCATGCATGTCTATATCAGACATGGTATTAAATGACACCATAACGGCGCCAATACCTGCTTTAACAGCGACGCGGTAGGGTGGTAGTAGGCGTTCGTTAACCTCTCGTAAACTAAGTGTTGTATTTCCGCCTTCAATTCCAAAATCGGTAGCACCATCACCCACATAATGTTTTGCGGTTGCCATAACCGTATTGGTTTGAGACAAGTCGCCTTGGTGTCCTTTTACAGATGCTCTTGTTAATTGCGACACCAGTTCAGTATCCTCTGAAAACGCCTCGTAAACACGTCCCCATTTTTCATTATAGGGTATTGCCAAACATGGTGAAAACACCCAGTTAAAGCCTGTTGCTTGAGCTTCAATGGCTGTAATGGCTGCAGCTTCTTCAACTAGTGTGGCGCTTCTAGTAGCGCCCATGCCAATATTATGCGGAAATATAGTGGCACCTTCAAAGGAGTTTTGTCCATGCACAGCATCGACTCCAATTAACAGCGGGATTCCTAACCTGGTAGACAGTGCCATTTTTTGTAAAGCCGTAAATTTTGCCTGCCAACCCATCGCATCTTCCCCAGGATTTGGACCCATAGTATGAATAATAGATCCAATATATTTAGCAGGAATTTCTTGTTCGGCTAAACTATCAAAATGTCTAATTTGTGACATTTGACCTATTTTTTCGTCCAATGTCATTAAAGCTAAAAGAGAATCTACCTTTTGCTCTATTACACTATTGGGGTCAACTTCTTTTGGTGAAGATTCTTTACATGAATTAAGAGCATACAAGCACAATCCTGCCAAAACAAGTTTTAAACTCATGTATGTATACCTATTATTCATGTTACACAATTATTTTACTACTGAAACAATTATTTGACCAATCTCTCCCGTTCTTTCGAACACTTTTTTACTTGTTTGAGCATCTAATTCTAAAGTATTAAGATCTAAATCCATACTCTGATTGAATGCCACTTTTAAACTTTCTGTTTCAGATAATTTATAAATAATTGGGATTTGACAATAGGTAAAACACAATGAATTTTTTTCTAATTCAATTGTCTTAAAGGTTTTATAAACATCAAAATATTCAAAGGTTTTAGGCGTTTTCAAAAACTCATTTCTTCTTAATAACCGTGGATTAAATAATAATTTACCATCCACAACATACACGCCTAATTCTCCAAATCGGCTTAAAATATCTTCTTTCACTTGACCAGTCATGCCTGGTTGTTGTGCCCCTTTAGTCGCTGGTGTATGCGAATACGGATCTGTAGGAACGGCACCGTATAGTTCTGGTGATTTATGAACCCCAATACCTTCATTGATTTCATAATAGTGATCCAACAATTTACCAATAGTCACTTCGTCTTCGTTACGCTCTATGGCAAGCAAACAGGTCTCCTGTACACTGAGTAATAGTTTAGATACCATGTGCCAGTAAATAGATCCCAAACCTTCATAACCAAAGAAGGTTCCCGATCGGCCTGTAAAAGCTTTATGATCAAAAATGTCTTCAAAAATATCCAATACTAATTTTGAATCTTGGTCAATAAGTGCTTCATACCTTTCAGTTGGTAGTGCTGATAAGGCTTTCTTTAAACTCGCAGCATTGTTAAATGCACCATTAAAATGATAATTGCCTTGTATGTCTTTTTCAATAATTTGTTTGTTGTCGTCTTTTACAAGTTGTTTTAACAAAGCCGAAGCCTCCACTTTTTCTGGAGCAATATTATTCTTTACATCAAATCTTGGTAGTTCTTTATTTGGATACAGAATATAACTGTATTGATCTGGTCTAAATAAAGCACTGCTTTTTAATGCATTCAGTACTTCTAAAGACTCTTCTCCATTGATATACCCAGAACTTAATACGGCTACTTGCCCTTCTAACATTTCTGGCAAGTATGAGATCGATACTTCTGAATCGTTGTCAATGGTCATTAAATTATAGGCATGGAACAAGTTGTCTTCCCGTTTGTTTGCATCTATACTATGATCTAAGTATTTTTTAGAGTTTTCTAAAAATTGGAGTAAATCACTTTTGGTAATAATGGCTTTATCACTTGAGAAATCATTTTCGTAAATTGTGTTCCTAAAGTCACTACCTGCATTGCCAAGTGCATCTAATACGGTCTTTCTATCTTTATTGGAAACCTTTCCAGTAAGTATGTAAAGGTTTTCGTTAAATGTAATTTGTACTTTATCAAAGAACTCAACAAGCTCGATGGAAATTTCATTCTGTTCGTATGGCATGTTTTCAACCACACCTTCCATAAAGTTTAAGAAACGTCTTAGGTAATAAAGCGTTACCATAGACACACCATTTCCTACTAATGCATTATTGGCATCATTCCATTCTGGTCGTTGTGTATTCATCCAAATACCACCTTCTGGGATGAAGTTTGATAGTTTAGCCAATACGGTTGCCAATAACTTCTCAATAAGATTCACCTTATAAATGAAGAAGGTTTTATCTCTTAATATAGCGCCATCTGCACCCAACTCCAATCGTTTTTGGTCAATTTTTTTATCTAATTCATGATCAAACTCAATCGTGTCTTTCGGATTGTCTAATATATCCGCATAACTTTTTATTCTGTAAGGCACATTGGCATACACAAAAATGTCTTGCTCAAAATATGACGCTAATTTGTTTGGATAATGGTTTTCTATAAACTCTAAAAACTTAAGTAAATATATTATTTGGTGATCGCCCCAATACCCAATATACGACCATGGATCGTCTGCTTCTATTTTTTCCCAATCGAAACCATCTTTAGTGACGCGGTATGGATTATAGCCGTCAAACGTAGTTGCGTTTAAGAATTTATGGATCATACTTTCAATAAACTCAGGATAGGAGTGTGCCAAGGCTTCCCAATTTTGGAAAATATCTCTCCAGTTCCCTTCGTAATCCAATATTTTAGAGCCGTCAATTTCGCTTGTGGTATTGATTGAAAACCTATTCCAAGGTCTACTTGGGTCGCCATGCCTTCTACTAAATTTAAGTGGCATGTATTCCATAGCAAGTCTTTTGAAATTTTTATCTTCATCTTGCTTTGCTAATCCCTTTAAATGATTAAGCGTAAACTTTTCTGGTAGGTTATCAAGTAGGACTTCTTTTTTCTTAAATACTTTTTTATTGGCACTTTCTAAATACTTAACAAAATCCCATTTTTCAATTTGATAGCCGTCATCAAAAATACCACCGCGCATAATATTAAAAAGCGTATTTGCAAAATGGCGTGTATTTCTTAGTTTATCGGCAGTTAATTGTAAACCATCCGAAGCGGCATTTAGCTCTAGTAATTTTTTAGACCCCAATTCGATATCATCTTGTATTAGATTAACAAGATTTTCGTCATTTTTAATTAATTCCGCTATTTCTGATATGTCACTCATTGTTTGGTTAACATCTGCGACCAGCATCCAATTTTGTTCAGATTTAGGTTCTAACGAAACATCTGCACAAATAAAATAAGCGCCTTTTTCAGCCTTAACATCTACTTCTTGGGTTATATTTTGGCCTTTTCTAAACTTGTCCAGTTGTAAAGACGACACTACATACTTTGCCTCTTTTATTCTTGTAGACCAAGCAATCGTTGCTTTTAAAGCTTCACTAGGTTCTGCTTTATCAACAATCATGGAACTTAGTGCGTAGGTTCCTATCCCTGTATTTTCATCCAATTCACATTTCTTATAGGCATCCCCTAGATTACTTCGCTTTGCCTGTAAATCTTCTGAAATGCCATAGGGAAGTATATTTTGAATCCCATCTAATACCGTGAGTTCAACGTTTTTATTAGTGTTATTTTCTAAAGTAGACTTCCTTATAAAGCCAAAACGATCACTTGAATTCCAATGGTATCTAAAAGTCAAGCCTAAGTCTTCGTTTATTTCTTCAAAGACCACTTTATTCCCTAAGCCATTCTTGTATAAATTTCTTTCAATTTTATAGACTCCTGCATATCTATCAGATAGCGGTTCCCATAAATAGGCTTTACTTTTAGCATGTACTCGAATGATTGTTTTACTCCCTGTAAGGTCTGCAGATTCAGTAATCTTATCATCTGTATAATATGGAAAAAGTGAAGATTCACTATCTTTTCTTCCTGCAGATAATCCGCCATTACTCGAAATAAACATCCAATGGTTAGAATCACTCACAATGCTCATGAAAAAGGGTCTCATGGCATCTGAATTGGAAATTTTATAGTAATCTTCGTTATCGAAATTGACAAGTTTGCCTGTAGCTTCCTTTGATTCAAAAGAGGCTTCTTTATTGCCTATATAAATTTTACTCTGTTTCATTAATTAATAATTTTACATTTAGGTCCAACATAAACCTCCTATAATTTTTTTTGAGATTGGATTGTTATTTTTTATTCAACTTTAAATGGGATATTTGCAGTTGCCGCATGATTATATCCATCATCTGCAAACACAAATAAACGATACTGTCCTTTTTCTGGTACTATAAATTTTAATTCTCCGTTATTATTATTTATTATTTTAATGTCTACATTTTCCGGTCGCATTTCCAAGTCTCCACCATCCTTTAAATCTGTGCTTTCATGTAAAATCTCCCATGAATACGAAATACTGTCTTTTTCAAAATCTCTAATTTTAACAAATGCTGACATTTCTTTTTCAGAATCAATTATAACATCTTCATAAGCTGTTTTGTTATTTAGGGTAAAAGATTCTATTTGTGGCGTTCTGTTTTCTGGCCATTGCTTAGTCCATATATAATGCATCACATCTACAGATTCTGTTTCTTTACCATCCTCTATAAATACACCATACCAAGTAGGTGTTCGCTCTTGTTTTTGTCCCCATAAAAACACATAAGATCCTAAACACTGTGCCGTATCGGACGCTATAGCAATTTGATATCGTTTTAAGTAGTTAGCGGCTTTTAATGTGCTGTTTTCTTCAATAGGCGCATTCCATGATGTTTTTGGAACTTCCCAATGTCCTGTCGCTCCCCATTCTGTAACCATATAGGGACCGGTCCATCCAAATTGCTTTATCTCTTTTGGCAACCTTTCTATTGCACCGTACAACTGGATCGATAAAATATCGACATCTGGACAGCGTTCTTTAATAAGATTAATTTCCTTTTGAGATATTCCAGCGAGGGTAGTCGTGGTTAAATGATTTGGGTCTATGTCATGAATCATTTTTGAAATATCGTTGACCGCATCCCAGACTTTAGGGTTTGTAGCTCTTAAATTTAATTCATTCCCAATAGCCCAAATTAACAAAGCTGGATGGTCCTTGAATTCCAAGACTTCTTTTCTTATGCGCTCTTTTTGATTTTTTACTGCTGCTTCATCATTATAATCAAAACCATGGCGTTCTCTAGCCACTTCAATTCCCATGGTTACCATTAAACCATTTTTATGAGCGGCGTCTAAAACTTCTTTTCCACTTTGTTTGCCATTATCCGTGCGCCATGTTCGAAATGAATTTCCGTTATGTTTAGCTAAGGCAGCAATATTTCCAAACTCACAGCCTGCGCCGTTTATATAAAAAGGTTCGTTATTAACTAATAACTGGTACTTTCCATCAGTGTTATTTAAAGTTACTTTAGCCGCTTTTTTTTCTAATGTATTCAACTCTAATTTTGTTATATTTTGTTCAGATTTATCATTTTTACAACCCATAACAATTATGAAGCAAAGACCTAGTGTAAAAATATTTTTCATCTGACTTGTATTAATTTGTAACTAATTCCCTTTCTATTTGTTCTAAAGATTTTCCTTTGGTTTCTGGCAGTATTTTTAACAATACAAAGAAACCTACAACTGCGATTGCTCCAAATATGAAAAAACTCAATGCATTTCCAAAATTTGATAGTTCCCATGGGAAAAAAAGTTGTACAAGGGAACTTATTAAAGAATTCAAAAATGCTATAACACCTATTGCAAGGCCTCTGTATTTTATTGGATAAAGTTCCGAAAGCAACACCCACATAACGGGACCTAATGAAAATGCAAAACATGCAATAAACCCTAAAATACCTATCAAAACTAAAGTAGCATTCATAGTGGTTGCAGCTTCTAAAATAGTGCCGTCATTTTTACTATACACTTGATTTCCTAAAGCCAATTTCATATCGTTTTTAAAATCTACATCATTATCATATGCTTTGTTTGCATAAGGTTCCAACTTATTAGCTCCAGAAAATTCAAAACTTGTTATTTCTTCAGTGGTAAGTGTATAAGTTGCTTGTTTAAACCCGTAGGCGCAGAGCAATAGACTTAAAGCAATACCTGCCGTACCAATTAATAATAATGGTCTTCTGCCCATTCTATCAATTAAATACATTGCTACAAAAGTAAAAATTACTGTTACCGTACTTAATAAAACGCCTGATGAGAAGGCTGCATCTGTACCAATACCTGTTTGTTTAAAAATGGATGTCGCATAAAAATAAACCGCATTAATACCGGTTACCTGCTGAAGTATTCCAACCACAAGACCAACGATTAAAATAAATCGCAATGATTTTTTGAGTAAATCTTTAAGAACTACTTTTGATTTGTTTTTATCTTCGTTGATATTTTTTTCAATGAATCCTATTTCAATTTCACCTCTAGCTTCCCCATGAATTTGATTAAGAATTATTTTTGCCTCATTGAACTTATTTTTTAAACATAACCACCGCGGACTTCGAGGCACAAAAAATAAGGTGGCAAAATAAAGGATTGCCGGAATTAGCTCGACTCCTAGCATCCATCTCCATACATTGTCATCCATTAAAAATGTACTATCTACAGTATTGTATTTATTAAAAAAATAGTTGCTTAAAAACGCAGCAAAAAAACCAAGTACAATATTTAGTTGCTGAACAGACACCAGTTTTCCTCTGTTTTCTGCTGTAGATACTTCTGCAATATACATGGGTGCCAAAACAAGTGCGGAGCCAAATGCTAAACCACCAACCATTCTTGCTATATAAAGCATTTCAAAAGATGTCGCATAAGCCGAAAACAATGCAGAAAGTGCATATAAAAAAGCCACTGTCAATAGAATTTTCTTTCTACCAATAATATCGCTCAGCCTCCCGCAAAAAAGCATGGCAATCATAGCTGCAAAAGAAGGTGAACTTACTACCCAGCCAATTTGCCCTTCGCTTAAATTAAATTCTGGTCCCGCATAAGACATGACGCCAGAGATAATACCCGCATCAAATCCAAAAAGAAAACCTCCAAGGGATACTACAAATGCAATAAGTATTAGTTTTTTAGACATGTATAATTATTCCTTTATATTATATTTTACTCTTAGTAAATTATTCTCATTAAGCACAATAGATTCAAAATTTTAAACCTAAAAATTAATATTTCTAGATAAACAATTATGAAAACCTTTATTAAATTTTACTTTAATATAAGGGTTGAGTAATTACTTGCTCAACCCTTATTTAATATATTATAAACTACAATTGAGTTACTTGAACATCATCAATATATACAACGCCACCACCATCGGCATTCCCACTACCTGTAAGCTGTAATAGCAATGAAATATTGCCATCAATATTGCCATCAGTAACAAATGTTTGTGTAAATGTATTCCAAGTATCTAAAGGTGTATCAGGTGCATTACCTAGATTATGCTCTACCGCTCCAGCTGAAAGTTCTGAAAATGCTAAAACTTGTAATATAGAACCCGTTCCAAGAGCCGTTGTAAATCTATATTTAAAACTAACCTGAACTGTTACTCCTCCAGTAATAGATGATGCAAAACGCTCCATTTTTATATTAGGTGCCTGGTTTGCTCCAGTAGTTAATTTTGCAGAATATGTTCCAGTGTTGACTTGTTCAGTACTCACAGCAGCTGTACCTCCGCCTAAATTAAACTGCCAGCAAGCACCATCGCCACTATTAGCTTCAAAGCCACCGTTAGCAAGCAATTCTCCAGTAGGAGGATCAATAGTGCAGCCAGTACCGCCACCACCACTAGCAACTTGCTCAATATCATCAATATAAAAAGTGCCTACCGCATTACCTGGACCATCTATAAATACAATTATATTGCTAAACGATTCTGACGTTGCAAGCGTAAATATTAACTCTTCCCATCCTGTTCCTACATGGTTTTGATCGTTTTCAACTGGGGTTCCGCCACCCTCTACTTTTAATTTTATAGGTAGACTTTGTGTTGAATATAACTTAAGTTTTATCGATTTGTCTGTTGAAAAGTCAATAGGAGTGTCTAAGGTAAAATTAAGGTTTTCCCAATTATTTCCTATATTAACAATCTCACCAACTTTGGTAGCTACAGCATTGATTCCATTTACTTGTGGATTATCTATGATACTAAAACCTATATCTCCTGCAACTCTTTTTGATTCATAATCAATACTTTCACAATCAAAATCTATTGCTAATTCTAGTGTGGTGTCTGTACACGCAGTACCACCGCCGCCACTAGCAACTTGCTCAATATCATCAATATAAAAAGTGCCTACCGCGTTACCTGGGCCATCTATAAATACAATTAAATTACTAAACGATTCTGACGTTGCAAGCGTAAATGTTAACTCTTCCCATCCTGTTCCTCCATGGTTTTGATCGTTTTCAACTGGGGTTCCGCCACCCTCTACTTTTAATTTTATAGGTAGACTTTGTGTTGAATATAACTTAAGTTTTATCGATTTGTCTGTTGAAAAGTCAATAGGAGTGTCTAAGGTAAAATTAAGGTTTTCCCAATTATTTCCTATATTAACAATCTCACCAACTTTAGTAGCTACAGCATTGATTCCATTTACTTGTGGATTATCTATGATACTAAAACCTATGTCTCCCGCAACTCTTTTTGATTCATAATCTATACCATCACAATCAAAATCTATTGGTAATACTAGTGCAGTGTCTGTACACGCTGGAGACGTTGGTGTTACTGAAACTTGCTCTATATCATCTATATAAAATATTCCAGCAGCCGTTCCAGGACCGTCAACAAATAATACCACATCGTTATATGATGCTGAAGAGGTAAATGCAAATGTTAACTCTTCCCATCCAGTACCTGTATGGTTTACATCAACCTCAATTGCGGCTTCTGTGCCATCTTCTAATTTTAATTTTAGAGGCAACGCTTGATCTGAAAAGAATTTGAATTTAATGCCTTTGTCTGTTGAAAGATCTAAAGCTGTATCAAGATTAAAGAAAGCATTTTCCCAATTAGCTCCAACATTTGTAATTTTTCCAACTTTAGAAGCCTCGCTATTAATGCCTGAAAGTTCTGGATTATCAACAACATCAAAAGATACATTACCAACAATTTTATCTGTATATGCAATACCATTACAATCAAAATCTATTGGTAATTCAAGTTCTGTTTCTAAACATGGTATGTCAGCAGTTGCGATCTGAGAAATATCATCTATATAAAACGTTCCAGAAGTAGTTCCTGGACCATCAACAAACATGGTAAATCTAGAATAACTCGCGGCAGAATCGAACGTGAAATAAATTTCTTCCCAGCCTGTACCACCGTGGCTAGCCGTTGCTTCTGATGCTGCAGCTGTACCTTCTTCTAATTTTAATAAAACATCTACTGCCGTATTAGACCAAAAAATGACTTTAATAGTTTTGTCTGTTGTTAAATCTATTTGAGTGCCTAAATCTATATAAAAACCTTCAAAAGCAGCACCACTATTTGTAATTGCTCCTACTTTAGAAGTACTTGCATTTGCACCTCCAGGTGCTGGGTTATCAACGACTTCGAAAGATGCTCCATTAAATACCTCGGCCTCATATTTAGTATTTTCACCATCAAAAGTAATAGGCAATGTTGCTATTTCAGGAATTAAAATAGTTATTTCATCTTCAAAAGTATCTGTTGCTCCAGAAACATTGTTTGCTTCTAAAACAATAGTATATGTCCCATTCTCATAAGCTTTAACTGGATTAATAAGAGTAGATCCACTAGTATCACCTAAATCCCATGCATATGTATTAGCATTTTCTGAAGTGTTTATAAATGTTACTACACCAGTATCGCTATTTAATGTGTAAGTGAAACCAGCAGTAACTTTTGGTAAAACTACATCGTCATCTTCACAACCTACAAAGGATAACGCCAATATCAAAACTGATATATATTTAAATGTTTTAATTAATTTTTTCATTGTCTTGTTTTTTTAGTGTTATTATTTTTATAAACTCTTACGTAATCTACGAGCATGGTTTGTGGAAATATTTCGTCGCTATCTGGATTTCCAGGGAATTCACCGCCAACAGCCAAATTTAAAATGATATAATATGGTTTGTTAAATACCCATTCACCTAACTCTCCAGTTTCATTTGCTGGTGTTACTTTAAGATCCGCAGGCGTTATTTGGTTATATAATACGTCATCTACATAGAAGTTAATGTATTCAGTACCCCATTCAATACCAAAAATGTGGAACCCTGCATCTAGCCGCTCTTCTAAATCATAGCTTTTAGTGATTTGACCTTGAGGATCTGTTAATCCTGAGTATCCAGGTCCGTGTACCGTTCCGCTAATAGTGGTTGGCTCTTTTCTTCTATATTCCATGATGTCAATTTCGCCACATTGCGGCCAATTAGAATCAATTTGCTCTCCAACATCCTCACAATCTGCTCCTAGTAACCAAAAGGCAGGCCATAAACCAGAACCAGCTGGAAGTTTTATTCGTGCTTCAAAACGTCCGTAGCGTTGTTCAAATAATCCCTTGGTGGAAAGTCTTGCTGAAGTATATGAGGCATTTTGAAAGCTCTCTTTCTGAGCCGTAATAAGCAATAAACCATTCTGTACGGTTACATTTTGCGAACGGCTTGTATAAAATTGTAACTCATTATTCCCCCAGCCGTCAAAGCCTGTTCCAGTATCGTAACCCCAAATAGTGGGATTCGGAACTCCATCAACATCAAATTCGTCTGCCCAAACAAGCTCTTTAAACTTTGCCACTGTTTGTGTTTCATCTGTTTCACAACTGTAGATAACTAAAACCGCTACCAATAGAAAAGACATAAACAGAAAAGCTTTTTCCTTTATTTTATATTTATTTTTTTTATTCATCTTTTTATTTTTTGAATTTTATATTATCTTATTTATTCCTTATAGAAGTAAATATTATCTAGTATGAAGTCTGGACCGCCTGCCAAAATAATAGCCCCCAAGTTGTTTTTTTGAGTGTCAAGACCTGCATTTAATGGAATGTCAATAGATGTCCAAGATCCAACTGTTAATCCTGTTGCGTCAAATCTTTTGTCTTTATCATCACCATCAGGGTTCCCTGTAAAAACATTAGTTTCAATCTCACCATTTGCTCCAACATCTCTTATTTGTATATTAATACTAGTTCCTACTTTCTCTGAATAAATATCGATATGCAAGTGTGTTAAAGTTGATGCGTCTACTGTGTTATTAAAAACAATACCTGTGAAATTGTTATTTGTATATAACTTTACCTTCTGACCTGTTGGGCCAATATCAGCTGTTTGCGTAGTTGAGCCTCCAAAACCTGGATTAAAACTACTTTCAGTTACTGAAGTATAAGCATCGCTATAAATAGACTTAACATTTGCAGCTGGTCGTGTTGGCACCGGAGCTATTGCCAGAGCACCACTAGATGTTATCGTTAGAGTACCTTGAGCCTTAATGCCAGCTAACTCAGCTGTTATTTCTGTAGTTCCTACGCCATTAATACTTATTATTCCTTTCTCATCTACAATGGCAACATCAGTATTAGACGATATAAAATTAAAATATCCAGGTGCCGCGGTAACTATTATATCTCTTCCGTCGACATTATATTTTGGTTGTAACCCTGATGCTGAAAGATCAATTTCACTTCCTGTAAATGTTTGTAATACCGCATCTTCTCCACCTAATATAATTGGTCTTGGTTGAGAAACCGATCCTACTTTTTCAAATTTAAGTTCGTCTATCCAAAAGGTATATCCCATCCCACCAGTACTTTGTGATCCTGCAGAAAAAAGAAACATTCCTTTTTCTTTTAATAATTTGGAAGCATCAGGAATTGGAATAATATATTTTTTCCAATCTGTAGATAGTTGAATATTTTGCGTCAATGCCGCATACTTGTCTTCAACAACACCTTCTGGAAAATCATCCCCAAAAGTTGTCCCAAAACCTACCTCGCCAACTGTTGCTGTGGTAGAGCCTTTTGCCCAAAACGTAAGGGCATTATAACTAGTTAAATCTCTTCCCTCACCTCGGTCTCTAAAGATACCACCTATATAAGTTCCCACAGGATCCACACTAGAAGGAACATCAATTCTAATAGATGAATTGCCTTCATAAGACACATTATCATCCACACCAAATCCGTCTACATTAGCACCCGTCGCAGGATCAAATGACACAAAGAATTGATCCGTAAGTCCAACAGGATCATCAGTAAATATTTCGGCAGTATTTCCAAATGTGGCAAAAACTGCTTCATCAGATAGTTCTCTTTCACAACCTACTACCATTGTAAAAATGCAACCAAGTAGGAATATCATTTTTGTATATGTAAATTTTATATTTTTCATTTTAATCTTGTTTTATTTACCAATATTGATGTGTACATAAGTTCTAATCTCCCATTCGCTTCCATTACCAAATCCTACAGTACTAGTTGGGGGTATTGCTGGAAACGTATTTGGTGGAACAGCATTAGGTGAATACCTAGGTGAATTTTCGTTTAACGATCGCCACATACCACGGATACCAATTTTAGTATCTGGAAGAATAAACCAGTCTGGTTTTCCTATTGATGTAGAAATATCAATCATATTTTGAACTGGGAACGTCAGGTTAAAATCACGATGGTAATCAAAAGGTCCCCAATCATTAACCTTAAAACCATATTCTATTTTCCAACTTCTGTAAATCATTTTAATGTCTCCACCAAAGCGTTCTATGGTTCTATCACTATCACCATTTGCTTGAGCGTTACCGCCATACATGTTTCCAATTATGCCTAAATCTGGGCTTACCTTAGAAACGATACGGGTGCTTATTTCCCAAAGGTCTTGTGAAGGAGCAGATTGTGGGAAAGCGAAAAAGGTACGATTCGCTAAAAACCCTATAGCTGCGTCTTGTGCTGTTGGATGATGACGATATACAAAACCTAGGTTGAAAGCAATTTTTGCATCCTCCGAGCGGTCGTTATCCCACTCATAAAACCAAGATCCTGGTGTTGGATCAAAAGTTAAGAGTAGTTCCCCCGCTGTAGTTTCCCTGTTACCTCTTACAGCAAACGGATCATCTATAAAGTTTCTTAATCTTCCTGGCGCATTTATATCATTAGGCATTGGAGCCACCAAAGGTTTCTGCCAAAGGAAGTTTGGTGCTATCTGCCAGTTACCTGTAGTATAAGTAAAACCAGAAAGCACATTGGTTTGGTTACCACTTCCCGAATCTTTTAGTTTCCAACCTGTAAATGTTCTTGTCGCATCAGCACCACCATTGGCTACTAAGCCCATGTAAGCTCCTTGCGCATACCAGTTAAACCTTCCTTTTTCAAAAGTTATTTTGGCTTTTCCACCCCAGTTATCATCTGAGTTAATTATATCTTGATAAACTACATAGTTTCCTGATTCACCAGTTACATCTTGAAACGTGCTTCCATTTAATGGGTTACCACCCCAAATACCACCCAAGGAAATGCCAAAGGCTCCAAAGTCTCTTTCTAGAACTACGGTAGCACGTTCTGTAGGCCATGGTGGTATAACACCACTTCGAACCTGATTAGGATCAAGAACTCTTCGTCCATTTGCATCGAAATCTAAGCCTGTATCCAAATCTCTGTGATAAATACCTGTGATGTCCCAATGACTCAAATTCGTTCGATACTTTAAAAGCACGGTTGGATTAGCTCCCCACCATAATTGTGGGCCAAATGCTGCCTTAAGGCCTTCTAACGACCCTTTTCCATCAACCTCCATTCCCAATATCTCACCATTATAAATATCTAGGTTGGGACCATAATTAGCTTCTGGATATAAACCAAAGAAATCTCCCTCGTAGCCCCAATGGTAATGTCCGGTTCTATAAAAACCTCTTACATCTGCATGTTTAGTATTCCACTCAAACTCTGCATTATAAACTCTTATTCGGTTATTATCATTAATAACAATATCCTCGCCATTTGCATTTACAACAGTAATGGGGCGTCCAACATTCTCATAAAAAATCTCATTAATTGGATTTTGCGCTACGTTACCAAGAATATTAAAGTTTACTTCTGCTCGCATATTCGAGGTTGGGTTTCCTTCTACACCAACATAATAAGACTGCATATGATCAAACCCTAATTTGTTTGGAAATGATTCTAAATCCGGATCCTCGTTTTTAGGAGTTGTTATTAAGCTTCCGCCAGTATTAAAAGTTGTAAATTCAGCTCTTAAATTACTTAGTCTAATTTTATCTGAGCCTTCGGCTTTTAGAGCTGCCTTGTCCCCTCTGGCTTTTAAAACAGCATCCATTAATTTAATATTATCAAAATGATTCCTTACAAATTCTGCTGTTACACCTTCTCGGTATGGGTTAAGTTGATGCGCTTCTTTTAAAGCATAATAGGCTGCACGAGGGTATAGATCGTAAAGTCCTCTTGAGCTAGTTGGTCCTTTCGCACAGATACCAAACCATTCTTCATTCATGTTATTTTCACCAGAAGCCAAATCAATAGCGTAACCTCCATTAGCCCAAGAGGCATTACTATCATGTAAATCTGCATTTTCTCTATCATCAAATCCATATTTCCACCAGCCATCACTAAATTGAAAGGTAAATCCGCCAATTGAATTTTCTTCTTTTCCTAAACCAGCTGCATTTTCATAAATCTCTTTCCAATTGCTTACCATATAATAGGCTTGCGATTTTTGATCTTCCTTGTTTTCAATGGCATTAAAAGCATCAGCTCCAAACTCTGTAAACATTAAAGGTATATTCAATTTTTCTTTCACAACTTTAAACATATCTGTAAAAGAAGCACCACGATAAGTGTTTGTTCCATAAATATCAATGTCTTTACATTCTTCTGCAACAATATCTATAAATAAGACATCCCCATTACATATCGCTACTGGGTGAGATGCATCCATAGATTTCATCATTTTTGCTGCATCATTCATGAGTTTATACATCGGTCTTCCCCGTAATTCGCCTACAGCATCAATTTTTTCCTGTCCATCAGGAAAATCCTCAGTTTCCGCGCCAGCCCAGAATAGACCATAGTTATTTTCATTACCGAGCAAGTACATTAATAAGCCCGGAGTATCTTTATAGCCTTTCACTAACTCCTCCATTTCGGCAATTAGAAACTCTTGAGTACGAAGTTCAGAATAGATTGTAACTGGCGTCCAAACGCCATCAAGCGTTAAACCATAACGTCCGAAAGAATGATTAAGCATAGTGTAGATTCCATAGTTCTCGTATATATACCGGATCCATTTTGCTGGAACACCCGTATATTGACGAATGACATTAACATTCATGTTCTTTAAAAGTGACATTTCATTATCAAGCGCTGCTTTGATTATATCATCGGACTTTTTCCAGAAATTAGCATTTACGGTATTGGTTCCAATAGGAATATAATCCCAGTTCATACCATTGATCATGAAGTCTTCTCCATTGACCACTAATTTCATGCCCTCTTCATTACTTACAACAGATACTTTATTGGTTTGCGACCATACAGTAATTGTAAATAAAAAAAGTACCAATCTTAGAAAATTATTTTTCATATTGTTATTTGATTTTAGTGAGTCTTCTTTAAAAAATGCAGATGGTTTAAGGCTTGAGCACTAATTTAACCGCAACACTTTTAGAGAATTATAAATTTAGTCTGTTTGATTATCAAATTAGCAAAAAACACCGCTACAAAAATCATACATCGATAAGGATTATCCCTTTTTTTGCGAGAACAGCAACATTTACAGTGTTTTAACGATAAATAATGATTTTTTTAAACCTTTACAATTTTAGATTTTGATTTAATGTTGTGGTCTTGTATGGGTAAAATAAGCGTGTGTTGTATATTTTTCCTTTTAGTTTGTCGTTTATTAAACTCTGCAAACTATGTAAACTACTTAGTCATAGCGTTTTTTAATATGATATATTTTTATAAACTTGTAGGGCATGTAATATTCCTCTTCTCTAGCTTTTAAGTCGAAGGTCAACTATTCTAGCTACTTATGGTTACGTGATTTTATTTATAATTAGATTAATTTGAAGAGTTATTCTTAAATGAAATAGTCATTTTTTTTTTGAGCATGCGCTAACAATACCTAAATAAAAAAGGAGGAGCATGAAACCTGCTCCTCCTAAGTAATATATAAATATTGCAATTACTGCTTCACTAGTCTAAATGACCAGAATCCACCACCTGCAATTTCGATATCTAACTCTAAAGTGTTTCCATCAAGCGCTGCTATATAAGTAATTGAATCTGCCGCTTCAGAAGGAGACCCAATCTCTGCGCCATTAATTACCTTAGCTAAACCTAAGAAAGCACCTTTACCATCAATAGTGATCGTTCCAGCAGCTTCATTATAAGTATATGTTGCTGTTGCCGTACCATCGTGCGGGAATACTGGCGTACCACAAGCCTCAGGATCTGTTCCTTGCCAGCCTTCTAACCAAGTCTGTGTTCCTAATACGTTTTCGAATGTTCCGTCTGCATTAAAGACGTATTCATCATCAAATAAACAATCTCTTGTTGCAACATCTTCAATAGCACTTGACCACCAAGATACATTGTCCTTTCCTGGACCAACACCTAAAGCTCCAGCTTCTGGTGCTAATTTCCAAGTACCAACTATAGATGGTACATCTTTTACCAATCTAAATGACCAGAATCCACCACCAGCAATTTCAATATCCAACTCCATAGTATCGCCATCTATAACAGCTAAATAAGTAATTGAATCTGCAGCTTCAGAAGGAGAGCCTATTTCTGCTCCATTAACCACCTTAGCTAATCCCAAGAATGCTCCCTTCCCGTTAATAGTAATGGTTCCAGCTGCTTCATTATAAGTATATGTTGCAGATGCTGTACCGTCATGTGGGAATACTGGAGCGCCACATGCTTCTGGCGTTGTTCCTTGCCAGCCTTCTAACCATGTCTCAGTTCCTAATACATTTTCGAACGAACCGTCTTCATTAAAAACATAACGATCATCAAATAAACAATCTCTCGTAGCTACATCTTCTACAGCACTTGACCACCAAGAGACGTTGTCCTTTCCTGGGCCAACTCCCAAAGCCCCTGCCTCTGGAGCTAATTTCCATGCCCCTTCTAGTGGGTTACCCGATCCAGTTGGTATAGCAGGCGGAATGTATTCTGTTATAGTAATTTCTTTTGTAATTGATACATCTGCATTCCCTGGAAGAGCAGCTGTCACAGTAATATTATAAGTAGAATCTTCATTTGGGAATTCATACCTTACCATAGGCCCACTGGTTTGAAATACATCATCATCGGCAGCAGTACCATAATCAACTGTGTAAACAATGGTATTGTTATTATTAACTGTTGTTGGGACAACGCCTATCTCAGTACCTTCCAGGTTTAAAGTTGCAATAACAAAATCCAGACCAGCAATCTCGTCCATTTCATTATCATCATCATCACATGATATTACCATGCCTAAACATAGTACGGCAATTAAGTAGAATCCTTTTTTAAATATATTTTTCATTTTTTTGTTTTTTTAGTGTTATTGATTATTATATCCTGGGTTCTGACCCCATCGTTCTGTGGCATTTGCCAATTCTAATTCGACTCTTGGAATTGGAAATAGTTCATTTTTGCCAACAATAAATGTTATTGTTTCAAAATCTTCAGGTTTAGATGCGTTGTAGGCATCAAAAGCTGCTTTAGCTTCTCCTGTTCTAACTAGATCGAAGAATCTGTGTCCTTCACCAGCTAGCTCCTTACGACGCTCGCTATAGATAGCATCTAAAAGAGCCCCTTCACTTGACGTATAGTCCTGGCTCGTATCACCATAGGCACGCGCTCTCACATCATTTAAATAATCCTCTGCATTAGCACCACCGCTTTGAGCTTCTGCCTCTGCAGCCATTAATAATACATCTGCATAACGAATGGCTCTATAATTGTTTAAATGTACCAGTTCAGCTGTACTAGCATTACCTGCTTTATCGCTCTTTCTTGGCATATACTTTTTGTTATAAAACCCGGTATCTTCCCTAGGAGCAGAATAATTAGAATTATCGCCATTCTCCTTAAGGTCCCTTAAATCGAAAATAGTGGCGTCTCTCCTCATATCGTTGGCATCATAGGTATCATAAAGTGCTTGTGACGGAAGAAAGAAACCCCATCCTGTAGCAAAAACATCATCACTGAATGGCGATCTCGGTCCATTAAACTGAACAAAATAAGATCCTTCACTACATTGTAAACAATCCCAACCTGCACCTTCTACATTTGTGTATTGAATTTCAAATACAGATTCTGAACCGTTTTCTCCACTAGCAGTAAAGAGGTTCATATAATCATCTCCTGTAGTTAAACTGTATTGATTACTTGAAATAACCTGATTTAAAACGGTGGCAGCATCTGCAAATTTGCCGTCATATAAATATGCTTTACCTAACAACGCCTGGGCCGCACCCTTAGTTGCCTTATAAGGCAAATCTTGAGTTATCGGTAAATTCGGGATGGCTTCTTTTAAATCTTCTTGTATAAGCCCATAAACTTCGGCAATACTTGCTGTTCTTTCAAGTCTAAATTGATCTCCGGCTAAGATTTGCTCATCAACAATTCTTTTTACACCGTCACGCTCTTCAACTTTTAAGGGTACATTACCAAAATATTTTGCTAACTCGAAGGTGTAATAGGCTCTTAAGAAATAGCCCTGAGCAATAATTTCCTCTTTACCTGTAAAATCTAGTTTACCTTTATTTTCTAATAAGTAATTGGTACGATTGAGTCCGGCATACATTAACTGCCAAATGCTTCTTAATTGTTCCTCATCATCAGGACCGTGAATCATAAAATTCACATTTTGAATCACTGGTTGATCATAATTAAATGCATCTCCTCCAGATCCATAATCATCTGAAGCAGAAACAGCAATTGTATTATTCCAAAACGTTGCCTGCAATAAATCATATGCACCAATCAATGCATCTTCGTACTCTTCAGCAGAGTTAAAAAAATCGGCTGCATCTGGTCCAATCGGGTCGATGTCGACAAAGTCGTCGCATGATCCTAAAGTAACCAACAGCGCCAACACTGCATACTTTAAAATTTTAATTTTCTTCATAACTATTTTTTTAAAAATTTAAATTAACACCTAGCAGATAAGAGGCTGCAACAGGGTAAAAACCCTTATCTATACCATTTCCTATTGGTCCCCCAGAACTAGCCGAAGGATCGTATCCTTTATAATCTGTAATGGTAAAAATATTATTACCAGAAAGATAAAAACGCAATTTATCTATACCTGTACTTTTAAGCGCATCTGGATTAATAGTGTAACCCAATTGCACATTCTGTAAACGCACAAATGATGCATCCTCCACCACAAAATCTGAAAACAGATCAGTATTAATAGAACCTCCAGATACAGCTCTTGGCACTGTATTACTCGTACCTGTACCTTGCCATCTGTTTAAGATATAATCACCTCTATTTGCGAATAAATCTTTACGCTCATAGTCTCTTACCATATCATTTCCTAATGATGCAAAGGCATTGGCACTAAAATCGATATTCTTATAGCTAAAACCAATATTAAAGCCCATGGTTACATCTGGAATTGGGTCACCAATATTTGTTCGATCCCCATCATCAATATAACCATTTTCGTTAGTATCCACAAATTTTAAATCTCCCGCAGCTGCTCCGGCATGATATACATTATCATTTGCTGTAGCTCCTGTATTTAATGCATCTATTTCCGCTTGAGTTTGATAAATACCATTTGTCTTATATCCGTGGAAATATCCAAGAGGTAAGCCTACCACCATACGAGAGATTCCAGTTTGACTAATCCCAACTCCGAACTCTCCACCAGTAGGAGGCAGATTTCCGTTTAATGAGGTAACCTCGTTTTCTAACACTGTAAAATTAAAGCTAGCATTGAATTTAAAGTCTTCTGAAAAGTTATCATCATAACCTATCTTGAATTCAAGTCCACGGTTTTCAACAGTTCCCGCATTAATAAATGGTTCAGAAGATCCTGGAGCAGATGTTCCAAGTGTTCCTGATGATTGTGGAGCAATTAATAAATCTTTTGTCTGTTTTTTAAATGCATCAACCGTCAAACTTATCTTATTGAATATCCTAGCATCAAAACCAATATTTGCCGTTTCTTGCTCTTCCCATTTTAAATCATTGTTACCAAGTTTACCGGCAGCAACACCATTTGGTAAATCATCTACCGTGATAACAGAAGGGTCTCCAGAATCGATTGTAGCTTCTCCATTTAGTAAGGTTACATAGGCAAAATCGCTAATTCTATCGTTACCAATAATTCCATAACTTGCTCTTAACTTTAGAGAGTTTATCCAGCTACTATCTTCCATGAAGGCTTCATCCGATATATTCCAACCAATGGATCCAGACGGGAAATAACCAACATTATTACTGTTTTCTGAAGAAAACCTAGAAGATACGTCTCGACGTAACACACCAGATAATAAATATTTACCCTTATAGCTGTATTGCACTCTTGTAAAAACTGAAGATAAACGCGAATCAAATTGATCTGCCCCTAAGGCTTTAGCTGCATCGGAAATCCGATTTGTTATAACACCTTCTACTCTATTTGAAATATAATTATTAGCAAAAGCATCTGCTACTGAGTTGCTGCCATTTCTTAATATAGTACCTCGCTCACCGTAAAAATGACCTCTCGTTCTTATAAGTGAACCACCTAATAAAATTGTAAAATCATGATTTTCACCAAATGTGTTTGTATAATTAATATAGTTGTCCCATGTATAATCTGTGTATAAATCACTGAAATCCTGAACTTCATTTTCTGCTCTATTATTAGACTTACCATTTCCATAATCTACTATCGGATCAAACACGTCGTTTAATACATTGGCATAGTTGATTTGAATTTTAGAAGTCACTGTAAAATTTTCTAAAAAGGTATAGTCTAAACCTAAAGTACCACTAAACTTATCTACTTTGGTTGTATTATACGTATTGGTGATTTGAGCTAAAGGGTTTATAATTTCTATTTGAGAAATATCGTTAGCTAGTGAATAATCTCCGTTTTCATCTCTTACTTGTAAGTCTGGGTTTATATTTACAGCACTATAAAGCACCGAGCCTATACCGCCTTCAGGTAAGTTGTTTTTCTTGGAATTAGTATAGAGACCTGTAGCAGACAATTTAAGGTTGTCTAAAATATCATATTGATATCCTAATCTAGCCGTGGTTCTTCTATAATTTGATTTACCAACACCGACTATACCGTCTTGATCTAAGTGCGAAATACCGAAGGTGTAAGCCGATTTTTCTGTTCCACCGCTTCCGCTAAAATTCATATTAGATATAACCGCACTTCTAAATACTTCGTCTTGCCAATCTGTACCTTCTTGTGGATACACAAAATATCTTGTTTCATCAGCTGCATCATTGACATAAATTGCAAAATCTGTAGGGTCTAACAAATCGATTTTATTGCTCGTTGTTTGAACACCTGTATAAGCATCAAACTGAAATTTTAATTCTGAATTCTTTCTACCTGTTTTGGTAGTAATTAAAATAACGCCATTTGCACCTCTTACACCATAAATACCAGCTGTGGCATCTTTAAGTACGTTAATGGTTTTAATGTCATTTGGGTTGATAACCGATAAATCTTCTATAACATTACCATCTACCAATATTAAAGGTCTGTTATCTCCATTGGTTGTGATACCACGTATTCTAATGTTAGAGGCCGCACCAGGAGACCCAGAGGAAGAGGTCACATTAACCCCAGAAATTTGACCTTGCAAGGCTTGTTCAACACGTTGCGGGTTTAGTTTTTCAATAGCCTCAGAATCTAGAACTGCCACAGCACCTGTAACCTCCTTTTTCTTTTGGGTACCATAACCAACCACGACAACTTCGTCTAATTGTGCAAGATCTTCATCTAATTGAACTGTTAAATTAGTGCCATCACTAACCAGAATTTCTTTAGTTAGGTAGCCAACGTAACTAAATACTAAGGTGGATCCTGCTTCCACATTTTGAATGGTAAAACCACCGTCGAAATCTGTAACGGTTCCTGTCGCCGTGTTTTTAATAATTACATTCACTCCTGGTAACGGAAATCCAGTATTGTCTTGCACGTTTCCGCTTACGTCAACGTTTTGTGAAAAAACATTTGCAAACAAGAACAATGTGAGAACTGTTAAAAGCTTTTGTTTCATTTTAAGTTAGTTTATTGAGTTTATGTAAAAATAGAAGTTGTATTAAAAGAATTCACATTTTGAACCTCAACAAAAAACATACATGACAAAAAAAACCTTGTGTTATTACGTAAAATGCAAGTTCATAGCGTATATATTAACATATTCGAGAGTAATGCACCACGACATCAAAATACTAAAAATGGACAATGTAGTGGTAATGTATAGGTAATTATTCGTTTTGTAGCGTTGATTATATTTCTAAAATATAATGCGTCAGGCTAGATTCGTGAGATAAACCAATTTTCTTACGTAACCTGTAACGTTTCACTTCTACACTTCTAGGAGATATATTTAACAAAGGGGCAATTTCTTTTGACGATAAGTTTAACCTAAGATAAGCACACAGTCTTAAATCATTTGAGGTTAATGATGGGTGAAGTGTCTTTATTTTTTTTAGGAAATCTTTGTCAGCATTATTGAAGGCTTCCTCGAAAGTATTCCAGTCATCCGTATTATTTAAGTTACGATCAATTATTTTAATAATGTGTTTCAGATTTTTACTGTCCTGAGCGTTTTGAAGTTCTGCCTTGATGCTATGTAAAAATTCATTCTTTTTTATGAGACTCATAGTAGAGATACCAAGTTCCCTATTTTTGCTATCAATATCTTGTTTTAGTTTATCATTATTAAAACGCATTAATTGCTGCCTATTCTCTAATTCCTGAAGCTCTAATTCTCGCTGTGTTTTAAGTAATAACTTCTCTCTTTGTTTTTTATAATATTGTTTGTAAATATTGTGCATTATTAAAGAGAACAACAGTATAGATGCAATATAAAATGCTATGGCCAAATTAGATAAATACCAAGGTGCCTCAATTGTGAAACTATATTGTTCTGTATTTTCCGTTAATTGATTACCTATACGTCCTCTAACATAAAATGTGTAATTACCATGGGGTAGGTTTTCATATAATTTACTTGGCTGTGTTGACCATGGACTCCATTCATTAAAGATACCCTCTAACTTATACTGATATTCCGCCACTAGAAATTTATTATATTCTGGGATGCTAAAGTTGAATTTTACGTTGTTTTTATAATTATCGAATTCGCCATTTTTAGTTTTATTTACAATTTCAGCTCTATAACTTTTATGATAAGAGCTTACTGTAATCGTGTTTATACCTATTTTAAAGGATTTATTATCTTGATTATTTAAATCAACAATAATATAGCCCGTAGCTGAACCATAAAGATATCTGTTGTTTTCTAAGTGTGAGTTATTCTCATAACCCGAAATATCATTACGTAAATAGCTGGGTAAAGGGATATGGCTAATTTTAGGGGTATCGCTTAGGTTTCTAGGATATATATAATTTAGACCAGATTCTGAAAATGCCCAAAGCTTATTCGATTTTGTATCACTTACTAGTTTTCCTGTGGTAAATTCATCCGTTTTATAGAGCTGACTGTAAAGGCTATCTAAAACAAACTTATTTTTAATCGAGTCGTATTTATATACCCCATCTTTATGAGCATAAAAGATATTGCCTAAGTATTTTGCTAAGCTCGTTTTTAATCCCTTTTTGACTGAGTTTTCTTTTGTAGTGTTTAATACTCTTGAATAGTCATTCGAAAATTTTAGATTAAATACGCCACGGTTTTCATGACTAACTAAAAGATTAGTATCATTAATAAATTCAAGGTACCTGCTTGATATATTAAATTCTTCTATATTGTTTCTGAATGACCACACGTCATTCTTATATTCCAAAATACTTAAACCACTATAGTTCCCTTGTAGTATTAAATTTGGATTATTTGGAATTGTTTTAAAGTTCCAAGTTCCTTCTGCATCATAAATCTTTTTAGCTACTGTATCTTTTATAATAAAGGTTCCTGAGTGATGGCCACAAAAAATAGTATCATTGATTTGAGTCAACTCCCATACCGCCCCTTTTGTTCCTTCTATAAACGTAAACGCTTCATCTTTGCCATATTCTTTGTAAAATAAGCCTTGATTGGTACCTATATACAGATACTTATTACTGAGCATGGATATATTAACCGCACCTATTTTACCCTCTTTGTCATTGTAGATAGTAAACCTTGATTTTATATTGAGACAATCTACACCGTTCTCTAACCCCAACCAGATGTTATGATCCACATCTTCAAAAAGAGCAAGTACGGTATTACTACTTAAGCCACCTGTTTTATTTATACTCCTGTTAATATTACCTTCTGAAGTAAGATGAAAAACACCATTAGAAACAGTACCAAGTATAAAACTGTCATCTTTCAATTTTATGCTACTATAGATTCGAAATTTGGATAATAGGTCATTTGCTGGAATTTCCCATTTTAAGAGCGTGCCATCTTGAAGTATGTAAAACCCAACGTCTTCAGTTTGAAATAATAATTTATTGTGATGATTAAAAACGTTTACTACTAAGTTATCCTTAAAGATATCATGATTGGAAACCAATTGTGCTTCTCCATTTACAATCTCGTATACGCCATCTCTTGTTTTTTGGAAATAGATACTATCATCAACTTTAAAGATTCTATATAGGTTGGTATCTGAATTGATAACTGAATATGAATCTTCATTTTTATTGTACAGATATATGCGTTTTAAAGACTGAAAAAGAATAAAATCATCAATACCAATAATTTTCCAAATCTCTTCACCATCTAAAAAAGGAACTTCTAAGTTTTTTGAAATAGTGTTATAGACTAATAAACCAAAATCATTACGTTGCCAATATCCAAACTCCCTATAACTCCCTGTATATACTTTATTATCAAGTACGGCTACAGATCTCACATTGCTTTGATCTGAAATCGTATAGAGCGACCATTTGGCACCATTAAATTCTAATAAACCCTTATTATTGGCGGCGTAAATATATTTGTCATCAGATTGAGAAAAGGCCCAATTTTGGTTTTCTCCACCGTAGTCTATAGGTGAATAGGATTGAATTGGGGGGTGTTCTTGTGCATAAACTAAATTCGCAAGTTGTAAACTAAATAATATTAAGATTAATAAAAATTTCTTAAAATTCACGGCAAACATAAATATGTTGAGTTGCTAATGTAGTAAAATTAAGGGATAAAACCATTATTGTATAGAACCTGTATAGTTTGAACTAATTTTAAAAACTCTAAAAAAAAACTGTACAAATGCCATTTTCGCCATAACTAAGCACAAAAAAAGCGTCTTATTATTAATAAGGCGCTTTTTAAATTTTACGTGTAGTTTGGTTTTATTCCATCCTTTTAATTCGACCACCAAACACTTTACTTTCATTTACCTTATCTGGATTTCCGTAAATGAACACATCGCCTCCAGCTCGTATTTTAATATCTACCAAATCAGAAGCATGAACATAGGCTTCTCCAGCGGCCCGAATAGCAACCTCTGTTTTATCGGTTTTAAGCTCAGCCCCTTTGTAAACCCCTCCAGCTTGTATAGAAATATCTTGGCTTTTAGCTTTTCCTTCTACTTTAATAATACCTCCAGTTACAGCCTTTATATTTACATAGTTTACATTTAGTTTAACATCTATTTTACCGCCTTCTTGCGCTTTTAAATCGATCTCAAACTGTTTTATTTTATCATCTGAATACACCTTAGCTCCTTCATTAACATCAATTACATCTAAAGACGTATAGTGAAGGGTTACCTTAGTTTTACTCCCATCAAAAATTTCTTCTAAACTCATCTTGATTTTTAATGTCCCATTTTTATTATTAACTAAAACATCATTACTGTTTTCACCCGAAATAATAACCTTATTATCATTGGATTTTACAAGTTCTACTTCTATTAAATCGTAAACTTTAAGGGTATTAAATTCTCCAATAGTTTTTTCTATAGGATTTTGCGATGTAACTATCATTGCAGATAGCATGGTAAAAATGACTATTGAATATTTCATTTGTTTGTATTTATTGTTTTTTAATTACAACGTAAACGTATCAATTATTATTCCATTGTTTAAAAATAATAATTGATAAACAAATAACAAAGTTTTAGTTTTCAGGTTTACCTATAAGTTTAAAATCAAGATGCTTTTTTACTAAATCTGTATTTTTAACTTTCACAATAACTTCATCACCCAATTGGTACATGGTTTTAGAATTTTTACCAATTAGCGCATAATGATCTTGATCAAACTGATAGTGGTCATCTTTCATATCCCGAACACTCACCATCCCTTCGCATTTATTCTCAATAATTTCTATATATATCCCCCAATCTGTCACACCAGAAATAACGCCTAAAAAGTTTTCATCTTTATGGTCTTCCATAAAGCGAATTTGCATGTATTTAATAGAATCACGTTCTGCTTTGGTTGCTAAATATTCCATATTACTGGAGTGTTGGCATTTATCTTCGTAAACCGCTTCGTTAGCCGACTTACCGTCATCTAAATACTGCTGTAATAAACGATGTGCCATGACATCAGGGTAACGACGAATGGGCGAGGTAAAGTGACTGTAATAATCAAAAGCCAAACCATAATGTCCAATATTCTTCGTGGTATATTCGGCTTTGCTCATGGTACGTATCGTCAACGTATCAACCAAATTCTGTTCTTTTTTACCGTGCACTTCCTTTAATAAATTATTAAGTGTTGATGCTACAGATTTTCGATCCTTAAAATTTAATTTATAACCGAAACGACTTACTACGTTTTGAAGTGATTCCAATTTACTTTCATCCGGCTCATCATGAACCCGATAAATAAAGGTTTTCTTCGGACTTTGTTTCCCTATAAATTCGGCTACTTTTCTGTTAGCTAATAGCATAAACTCTTCTATAAACTTATTCGCATCTTTACTGGTTTTAAAAAAGACACCTACAGGATTAGATTGGGCATCTAAATTAAATTTCACCTCTACTTTATCAAAAGAAATAGCGCCATCTCTCATACGTCTGTTACGCATAATTTTAGCTAAGGCATCCATTTTTAAAATAGCATCTGCAATATGTTGTTTTGTTTTATAAGCGTTTCCAGTTAATGATACTTCTTTAGGAATAGCATTACTACCACTCTCAATAATAGCTTGAGCTTCCTCGTAAGCAAATCGAGCATCAGAATAGGTGACAGTTCTACCAAACCATTGATTTTTAATTTCCGATTTATCATTCATTTGAAACACTGCCGAAAATGTATATTTCTCTTCATTTGGTCTCAACGAACACGCATTATTAGATAATACTTCTGGTAACATAGGTACCACACGGTCTACCAAATATACCGAGGTAGCACGCTCGTAAGCTTCGTCATCCAACACGGTACCTTCTTGTAAATAGTGCGACACATCTGCGATATGAATACCTATTTCATATAACCCATTTTCTATAATTTTAAATGATAAGGCATCATCAAAATCTTTAGCATCTTTAGGATCTATAGTGAAGGTTAAGTCGTTACGCATATCACGTCGTTTCGCTATTTCTTCCTTGGTAATTGAGGTGTCCAATTTATTGGCAAATTCTTCAACGTCGTGTGGGAATTCGTGTGGTAAGCCATATTCGGCAAGAATCGCATGAATTTCTGTATTGTGATCGCCTGGTTTACCTAAAACCTGAATGACCTTTCCGTTTGGAGAATCGGCTTTCTCTGGCCATTCTTCAAGACGAACTAATACTTTATCACCATCTTCAGCTTTAAGGGTTTTATTAATGGGTACAAAAATATCCTTATACATTTTATTACTGTCCGGTACTACAAAGGCATAGTTATTATGCAATTGGATAACACCAACATATTCACTTCTTTCACGTTTTATAACTTGGGTAATTTCGCCTTCTAACTTGCCTCGATTACGACGTTTATAAACATAAAATTCAACTTCATCGCCGTTTAAAGATTTGTTAATGTTGTTTGAAGCAATAAATACATCATCATCAAAATCATCAGATATAATGTAGCCAGAGCCTTTGGCAGACATATCTAAAATTCCGGTATGGTAATCGGTATTAACAACCGCTTTAAATTTGCCACGTTCTACCTCTTCTATTTCCTTTTTACCTTGTAAATCGCGTAATTTTTTTATAATTTGATTTCGGCTACTAGCGTCGTTAACACCAAGTTTGGAAGCTATTTGTTTATAATTAAAGGTTTGGTTTCTTTCTTTTTTTAAAATACTTAAGATGGTATTGGTAAGGTCTGAAATCCCTTTTTTGGATTTCGTTTTTTTCTTTCTTGTCATTTAATTTGTAATCATATTGAATTTCTAAAGTTAAGTGAAATTCTGTTATTTTATAACGCTAATTATTGGAGAAGGTGCGTTATTTATTTTGGACAAAGCTACGGTTTAATTATTTAATAAGATTATCTTAATGTTATTATAGCAGAAAATTGAAGTTATCCACATTATATATAATATAATTATTTTTCTTTTAAAATTTTAAAAAACAATGGTGCTTATTATAGTGTGTTAATAGCTAGGATAACTTTTTTAGGTTTTATTTTTTTTACAGTTTAATTACATTCTATTAATAGGTAGTTAACACTCTAAATTCTATTAATAAGTTCATCTTTAATGATTTTGAAATTTCTATCCACAGTTGTTAACAACTTATAATGACCCTATTTTGCTTATAAGTATTTTAACTTTACTGTTTATATCTAGCTATTTATTATATGATAAACGCTCTACAAAAAAGGAGTTAAATATTTGGTTATATGATACCGGTTTTTGATTGGAAAAATAATTGGATATTCAATGTTTTTCTTTTAGAAACTAATCAACAGTTATTAACAAGTAATGAGTATTATAATACACACTTATAATTATTACCTTTGTGTATATATTTTATTAAAACGTATTAAATAATGACACTATCTATTGGTAACGATCACGCAGGAACAGCTTATAAATTTGCTATTGTCGCATTTTTAGAATCGAAGGGTTACATGGTTAATAACCATGGCACAGACACAGATGACAGTGTGGATTACCCAGATTTTGTGCACCCTGTCGCTACAGAGGTTAAAGAAAAAACAGCAGACTTTGGTATTTTAATATGTGGTAGTGGCAATGGCGTAGCGATGACGGCAAATAAACACCAAGATATACGTGCAGGTTTATGTTGGAATAAAGAAATAGTGGTCTTGACCAGACAACATAATAACGCTAATATCTTATGCATTCCAGCTCGTTTTACAGCGATACATCAAGCTATAGAAATGGTTGATACCTTTCTAAATACACCATTTGAAGGTGGCCGCCATCAGAACAGAATCGATAAAATTCCATTGTCTTGTTAATACCAATTTAAATATATAGTAACACATATAAATTGTTTCTTTTTATCTATAATTTTGTTAAAAATAGAAACCGTAACTAAGGCTATGATTTAGATTTTTGCGTCATTAAAACTAAAAATAATTCAATTTCTTTATGCATTACTATATATTTAAATCGGTATAAATGGGTCATGATCATTCTCATACACACTCGCATACAGAATTAAAAGGGCGCAATCTTTTAATATCCATTTTACTCAATATCATCATTACAGCTGCTCAAGTGGTAGGTGGATTGGTATCAGGAAGTTTATCATTACTAAGTGATGCCCTACATAATTTTAGTGATGTTATTTCATTAATTATTAGTTATATAGCCAATGCACTCACCAAGAAAGAGGCCTCATTACAAAAAACATTTGGTTATAAACGGGCTGAAATTTTGGCGGCTTTTATTAATGCAGCGACTTTAATAATTATAGCTGTGTTATTGATAGTTGAAGCTGTTGATCGTTTTCAAAACCCGCAAGAAATAGAATCCAATCTGGTTATTTGGTTATCTATTGTCGCAATATTAGGAAATGGATTCAGTGTACTCTTATTAAAAAAAGATTCCAAAACCAATATGAACATGAAAAGCGCCTACCTGCATTTAATTACAGATATGATGGCTAGTGTTGCGGTTTTAATTGGTGGATTATTAATGAAGTTTTACGAACTGTATTGGGTAGATAGTGTTTTAACTTTTGCTATTGCCTTATATTTAGTCATGATGGGTTATGATTTGTTAAAAGATTCGTTTAAAGTTTTAATGCTGTTTACTCCAGAAACTATTAAAATACAAGAAATAGTGGATGATGTGCAGCAGATTGAAACCATTAAAAACGTGCATCATGTACATATTTGGCAACTTAATGAGATAGAAATTCATTTTGAAGCCCATGTAGATTTTACAGAAGATATCACTTTAACACAATTTGATATGGTGTTACATAAAATAGAAGATTTGGTATTCCATAAGTATGGCATCAATCATGTGAACATTCAACCAGAATTTGGTAAAAATGACGTGAAGGATGTGATTGTCCAGGACTAGGTACGGTATTATTTTTGATATATGATAAATCAAATTTATTATATAGAACTCATCTTGACTTTTTGTTTTTAACCGAAAACGAGATAAAATTTGTACAGATGAGATACTTTTTGAAAGGCATAGCATCGCTACGAATAAAAAAAGTAACGAAATATGGGCGAATTTTAGCCGTTTTTTAGGAAATAGAAAAAGTCAAGATGAGTTCATATACAAAGTTATCTTCTGTTTGCTATTTTGTTTGTTTTTCTCATGTGAGGCCATTTTAGAAAATGCTATTGAGAATAACTCGAAGGAAGAACCTGCATTGGTTGTTATAATTAAAAATAATACACCATATTTATTTGAAAGAACAGAAGTGATTACAGATGACGGGATTGTAGTTTTTCAAATTATAGACCCAGGTTCGTATGATATAAGCGACTATTTTTTATCTATTTATGATGATATTGAAATACGTATTCAAACTAAAAACAGCAATTTTTACCATAAACCATTATATTACAACGAAGCATCTAAAGTTGTAGATGGCCGCTATACTTTTAATATTAGTATATCAGACGATAATGAATTAATTATAAACAGAGTAAAACATTGATTACTAAAGTAAAATCATTTGAAGAATTAACCAAACTTGAATTGTATGGTTTATTACAATTACGAAGCGAGGTTTTTGTTGTAGAGCAAGATTGTGTTTATCAAGATGTAGATGGAAAAGACGAGAAAGCATTACATGTTCTTGGTATTAAAGACGGTAAAATTATTGCTTATACACGTCTATTTAAACCAGGCGATTATTTTAAAGAATCGAGCATAGGTAGAGTGGTTGTCGCTAGAAATGAGCGGCAGTATGATTACGGAAAACGTATTATGGAAGCCTCTATTAAAGCCATTGAAGATCATTTTAACACCACGCGCATTAAAATTTCAGCGCAATGTTATTTACAAAAATTCTATAGCAATCTTGGATTTGTAAGTGTTGGAGAAGACTATCTTGAAGATGATATTCCCCATATTGCTATGATTAAAAACTAATTATCGTTTTAAAGTAAAATGCCCTTTTAGTGTTTCTCCAGAATTTAAAGTAATCATGTACCAATAATCATTTGTTGGCATAGGTTGTCCATTTACAGTGCCGTTCCAACCTAGTGCATGAGCCGGTAAGTATTTTAAAAGCTTCCCATAACTATTAAAAATAGAAACACTTTTTACAGCATTCGCAAGATCTTGTACAAACCAAGTATCATTGCTGCCGTCGTTGTTTGGTGTAAAGTACTTCGGGATAATATAATCTTCATCAGTTATTATCACATTAAAATTGCTTTCATTGCTGTTGCAGGTGGTTTCGTTATAGATATAAATGGTTTGCGAGGTCGAAATAATGTCGCCTGCATTTAAAGGACTGCCACCTCCTCCAGATTGTGTAAAGTAATTGCCATTAGTGAGGTTGGGTAGCGTATAAGTCGTTTTTGTAACTACATTTTCCAAAAAGTCTACCTCAACAAGTGCATTGCAATCAGACGCAGAGGTAACATAATTACTAAACGCTGCGGGCTGCCAATTACTTTTAGAATCAGAACTGTTATCGACTACGACACAGTTTAAATCCGAATTTCCTGTGAAGTCTAAAGAAGTGATATTCGTGTTGTTGCCATTTTTCACATTTAAATTACAAAGCAAATTATTACTACAGTCCAACACTGTTAAGCCCTTATTTTGAGAAATATCTAAACTATTAAGTAGATTAAACGACACATTAAGGTTGTCTAAATTTTTGTTTTGTGATACATCGATAACTGACAAGTTGTTCATACCGGCACCTAAAACCGTCAGGTTTGAATTATTTGATATATCTAAATTAGACAGCAAATTATTTCCGCATTGAAATCTATTTAAAGTCGTATTCTTTGAAACATCAAGCATTGTTAATTGATTTTGCTCACATACCAAGACATTCAACCCTGTATTATTTGAAACATCTAAACGTGTCAAATTATTATCCCAACAAACCAATGAAATCAGGTTTGTGTTTTTCGTCACATTAAGGCTTGATAAGCTGTTACTAAAACACCATAAAATTTTTAAGTTAGGATGCGGGGTAACATCAATAGCTGTGATTTGATTATTGTAAACATATAATTCGGTTAAGTTTTTATTGCCAGAAATATTTAGGGAAGTGAGTGTATTTACCGAACAATCAAGAATTAGCAAAGAGGTGAAATCTTCAATTCCCGTAAGGTCTGAAATATCCCTTTCTGCGACATCTAAATTTTTAATACTGCTGATATTGATCGTTGGGACAAAATCATCTAAAGGCGGTGTGTCAAAACCAAATTCAATTAAAGCTTGTTCAAAATTATCGTCAGGAACATATGTGTTTTGAGATGAACCAATAAAACCTATTAGCACAAAAAAAGTGAACCAATAAAGGGTTCTAGTCGCCCACATAGGTAATCAAAATTTCGACACGTCTATCAAATTGTGGGTCACCTCCCAAAGGGAATTTACGGCGCATGCCCATATAACGCATACGTTTTTTGCTTACCCCTTTTTTAGCAAAGTAATCGTAAATTTTTTTTGCCCGAGCTTCAGAGAGGTTTCTTTTTTTCGTTTTTCTATCTACTGCATCCCTGCTAAACTGTGTACAACAGACATGGCCCTGAATGGTAAAATAAATATCATCGCGTTCCACAAGGGATTTAGCAATAGATTCCAATACTTTCTTTGATTTAGGCACAATCGTGCTATACCCTGTTTTAAATAAAATGTTTTCAAATACAATTTTATCACCAACGTTAAGCTCGCCTCTTATTTTTTCAGGCACCGTTTTACTAACGGGTTTATCAGCAACAACCTGTTCTTCTTTAGGTGTTGGTGGTTTTGGTTTTACTATAATTTTGACTTTTCTGTTTAAGCCTCTTATTTTAAGTAAATTTTTTTCGTTAACTATTTCTAGTAAAATTTCGCCCTTCCCGTCCACATTTGTAATTAGCGATTCGCTAATCTCATTACTTGAAAAAACACTTTTTATAGCATCAGCACGCTGTTGGGAAAGTTTCATATTATACGAGTCTGCCCCGCGATCATCACAAAAACCATAGATAGAGATCGACTCAATAGCCATATCCGATAAATTGGAAATAAATAAAAGCAAGCGGTTTTCTTCAGTCGACGGAACGTCATACTTATCGGTATCAAAATAAACTTCATGGGTGAGATCGTTTTGAGTAAAAGCAAGTGCACAAGTAAGTAAAAGCAATATGGAAGCAACCAGTTTATTCATAGTAGGGTAGCAGAATAAGGTCATAAATATACTATTTTTAATCTAAAAAGGCGACTTTTGAGGCGTTTCATTGAGATTTTCAGGCTTATTTGTCATGCCCTTAAAAATTTATGATGGAACCCAATAAACGCAGAAATACCTACCTTAAATAGCCTAAATAGGTCCCAGGATCATCTAGAATTTCTGTAGCCTTTTTAATTCTTGAATCGTTAATTTTATAATAGTCATAAAGACCCTCTCTATAGACATAGCGTTTTACAATTTCTTCAGTTAATTGCTCTAATAAAAACGCTTTGTTTTCATCAATAATAGCTGTTTTAGATGTATTAAGATTGGAAATCAATGCCATATAATCCTTTTCAATATTATCATCTAAAGACTCTAGTCGTGCAGCTTCAAAGGCCTTATAGAGTGCTTTTTCGGTATTGGTTTCAAATGAGAAATTATTTGTTTTTAAATAGGTTTTGAAATCAGAAAAGTCAGTATCTGTAAGTTGGAAGCTATCTATATTGTCTATGTTATTCGTATAATAATAATTAGTGGCAAAATCAAAAATCAGATTATTATTCACAATCGCATTGGTAATGGATGCATTTTTAGAAGCTGGGAAAATAACATCTGGAAATACGCCACCACCATCAAACACCAAGCGTCCGTTTTTAGTTTTATATTCATTGTAATTCTCCTGCTTTACCCGAACTGCTTCTCCTTTTTCATTTCTATTCCAATAATCCAAGGCTTGAATACTTCTACCAGACGGCGTGTAATATCTAGAAATGGTAATTTTCACTTGAGTGCCATAAGTTAATTGCTTTGGGCGCTGCACTAGGCCTTTTCCAAAACTTCTTGAACCCACAATCACCGCCCGATCTAAATCCTGCAAGGCTCCAGAAACAATCTCGCTTGCAGAGGCACTTCCGCCATCAATTAATATCACTAAGGGAATTTCGGTATCAATAGGTTCGTTTTGGGTATAATAGGTTCTGTTATATTGTTTGACTTTTGATTTTGTGGTGACCACAAGTTGGCCTTTTGGTACAAAAAGATTCACGATTCTAATAGCTTCATTTAACAAACCACCAGGATTTCCACGTAAATCCAAAATGATATTTTTAGCACCCTGGGCTTTTAAATCCCTTAAGGCGTAATTGGTTTCATATGAGGCTTTATTATTAAACCGGCTTAATACAATATACCCCGTTTTGTCATTTATCATTGAAAAATGGGGCACCGCTTTAATTTCAACTTCCGCTCGGTTAATAACGGCCGTTTGCGTTTTTCCTTGCCTGCGGTAGGTAACTTCTACAGAGGTTCCCGGAGAGCCTTTTAATAAATCGCCCGCATTATCTTTATAGGTTTCTACAACCGTGGTACCCACTTGTATAATTTCATCACCCGCTTTTAATCCAGCCTTATCAGCAGGATAGTCTTTGTAAGGCTCTAGAATAATCAACCTATCCTTTAAAGTTTTTACTCTGGCACCAATACCAATATAATCGCCGGTGTTGTTAATGCGTGCGGCTTCAACATCCTGTTCATTTAAAAAACTGGTATAGGGATCCAAGTCGTTGAGCATGCTTTTAATAGCAGTATCCATCAAATCCCCGGGATTCGTTTCATCTACATAGTTCATGTTGATTTCTTTAAAAAGCGTGGTAAATATTTCTATTTGCTTCGCGATCTCGAAAAAATCATTTTTAAAGGCTGTTCCTGTAATAAACACGATACCTACCAAAGCGGGAATTAGGATTTTCTTATTTATAAAGTGCTTCATTTTTTATGTCTTTTTTTTAGCCAGCGTTTAATAATAAAAAACAAAAGGATTAGTATAATTATAAAAGGCCAAATGTGTAATAAACCTAGGAAAAATATAGACAAACCATTAAACCCAGATTTTACGGCATTCCACATTTTTACTCCATACGAAACAGTCACACCACTTTCAGCAGACCGTTTATAAAATTCAATATCCAAGGTGCTTAATGATACCTTATTTTGAAGATATTTTAAGCGTCCTTGCTTTGCTTCTATAGCTTCCCTTATGTTGGATAATTCTTTTTCTATTTCAAGGATTTCTTTAACATTATTTGCTTTTGAAAGTAACTCCAGATAGCGTTTTTCTAAGGTTTGCTTTGCTTTTAATCGCACTTCTATATCAATAAATTCCTCTGTAACATCTTTTGAAGACGTCCGCTTTGTGTCAAAATAAGCCACATGATGACTAATAGAATCAACAGTAGTTTGAAAATTAGTGGTCGGTATTCTTATAATGAGATGCCTAGTTATGGTATTATAAGATTTGTTCGAACGGTCGTCTTGGATGAAACCATTATTTTGAATAATGATACGCTTTATATGTTTATACGTGTTTTCTAAATCCTGGGTTTCAAATCGCAGAAACGATTCTTTTATAATTTTTTGCTCAATAGTTTCAGATGGACTTGAAATTAAACCGTTTATTGTTGAAGCATCTTTTTCTTGAGCCTCTCCAACAGTATAATCATAAGCTTCAGAATCACTTTGAGGATTGTTTGAATTTGTGGAACATGCCAAAGGGATGATTAATAAAAAAAGCGATAAAAGATATCTCATAAAACCAGAATATTATTCGGAAACCTTATCTAAAATTTTTTTAAATAGCTGTTTCATCTTCATTTCAACCTGTACAAAGGTGGGTTTGTCTTTGCCAATGTACAAAATCATAAACGCATAAGGTGTTGTAATGTTGTTAAAAAAAAGGGGTTTATTTAATCGGTAAGCTTCTCTAAGTAAACGTTTTATGTAGTTTCTATCTACGGCACTCTTAAAATTGCGCTTGCTTACAGAAACACCGGTTTTAAATAAGACTTCACTATCAAAGGTGGTTGGTAAATATACCATACGTAAGGGATATACAGAAACCGATTGCCCTTCAATAAACAGCTGGTCTATCAGTTTGGTGCTTTTAAGTTTTTCGTTTTTATTGAAGGTAAATTTCAAGACGTTTCTTTTAAAGCACCAAAGGTAGTAAAATAAAAAACCCACTAGATTTTTAATAACAACTCCCTCTAATTTCTATATGATAAAAATCATATTTTAACACTCAGAATCGTAGTAATTTAACCCTTTATAAACACTGTAAATTAGGGCATTATGGGCGATTTAAATGTGACTAAATTAAAATCAAAAAAAGATAGGGCAAACTACATTCATCATTTATTAAATGATATTAAAGCGCTGGATTTAATGGTGGAACGCGGCTTAATCGAAGAGGATCCCATTCGCATTGGCGCAGAACAGGAGTTCTGTTTGATTAATACCGATTACTTGCCCGATAGTAGCGCAATGAGCCTTTTGGACGCTATTGATGATCCGCATTTTACTACCGAGATTGGAAACTATAACCTGGAAATCAATCTGGATCCTTTTGAACTGACCGCCGATTGTTTTTCACAACTGCACAAGCAATTGGATAGCCTGCTTAAAAAGGCGAAGTCTGTGGCATTAAAAAAAGACATTAAACTCATGCTAACAGGTATTTTACCAACCTTATCGGTACATGATGTGGATGAAAAAAACATGACCAATCTGGAACGTTACAATGTATTGAATAATGCCATAAAAGACATTAGGAAGCAACATTTCAACATTCATATAAAAGGGGCCGATGAGTTAAACCTGCAACACGATTCTGTGATGCTGGAAGCTTGTAATACCAGTTTTCAGGCGCATTTACAAATTAGTCCAAAAACATTTGTAGAGACTTATAATTGGGCACAAGCTATTGCGGGACCTGTTTTAAGTGCTTGTACCAATTCGCCATTACTATTTGGAAAGGAATTATGGAGCGAAACACGTATTGCACTGTTTACCCAGAGCGTGGATACGCGTGCCAATTCGTATTTATTAAACGAAAAACAATCCAGGGTGAGCTTTGGTAGTAAATGGCATACCGGATCTATAGTTGATATTTTTAAGGATAATATTTCCAGGTTTAGAAGTTTTATTACCACAGACTTTACAAGGGATAGCGTCGATATGATTAACAATAACGAAACCCCTAAGTTACGAGCACTCCGTTTGCACAATGGCACCGTATACCCATGGAATCGCGTGTGCTATGGGGTTATAAATGGCAAACCCAATTTACGGATTGAAAACCGCTATATCCCTTCTGGACCAACCACGACCGATGAAATTGCTAATATGATGTTTTGGGTGGGTGTGATGATGGGTAAGACTAAACAGTATGATAACATTCACAACAGATGGCATTTTAAAAATGCTAAATCCAATTTTTTCAATGCGGCGCGCTATGGAATGGCTGCTCAACTTTTCTGGAATGGTCAGTATGTATCTAGTAAATCATTGATTTTAAATGAATTATTACCCATGGCCTATAAAGGCCTATATAAGGCAGGTGTAAGCCCTAAAGATGCTGAGCATTATTTAAAAGTGATTGAACAACGCGTGGAAAGTTATAATGGATCGGAATGGATGGTGCGAAGTTACCGGCATCTATTAAAGTCTCATAGGCCTTTTGAGGCTGCTCAAATATTAACCTCCAAAATGTACGAAAAGCAGGAAAAAGGTTTTCCGGTGTCTACTTGGGAAATTTTGCAAGACCAGGACACACCACCCTCTATCCATAGAACATTGGTGAAGCATATTATGAGTACTGATATTTTTTCGGTGGACAAAAAAGATAGTATCGGCCTGGTACTGCATATCATGAAATGGAAAAACATTCATCATATGCCTGTTATAAATTCCAGTCGGGAACTTTTAGGTTTATTGACTTGGACAGATGTTAAAGACTATTTTGAAGATGGTAACAGACAGCAATCTTCAGTTAACAAACATATGAAAACCCAGATTAAGGTGATTGAGGAGCATGCCACCATAACAACGGCTAAAAACCTTATGGAAGCGCATAAAATTGGGTGTTTACCCGTAGTGAACGAGAACAAGTTGGTGGGGTTAATAACGAAAAATGATATATGATGCATAATGGATGTTTATAGCCATGTACTTTCAAGAAAAATATCTGCTAACAGATATCTTGGCAAAATAATAGGAAAACGCTCGGGTCCTACCGTGGTGTTTTTTGCGGGTATTCATGGCAATGAAACCGCAGGGGTGTTTGCTTTAGAAAATATTTTAAAAACAATTTCTCCTAAACAAGTGAACGGCCGTATTTATGCCATATCTGGAAATCTTTCTGCATTGCAAAAAAATGTGAGGTATTTGGATAGCGATTTAAACAGACTTTGGACCCAGCAACATATAGAGGCCATTAAAAACAAAGCGCAACCCAATATTGAAGATTTAGAGTTATTGAGCATTCTCGAAGCTCTTAACACGATACTTGAAACTGGTTCTGCACCATTTTATTTTATAGATCTGCATACCACATCTAGTAAAACCTTGCCGTTTATTACGATTAACGATGCCATTATAAATAGAAAATTTTCTAAGCAATTTCCAGTACCAATTGTTTTGGGGATTGAGGAATATTTAAATGGGCCGCTGTTGAGTTATATTAATGCGTTGGGCTATGTATCACTTGGTTTTGAATCTGGACAACATGATGATTTACGCGCCATAACTAATGGGATTGCTTTTGTTTATTTAACGCTTGTTTTCTCTGGTGTATTGAAAAAAAAGAATGTGGTCGATTTTGATAAGCATTACAATCAATTAAAAACCCAATCGGCTAATTTAGTTGATGTTTTTGAAGTGATTTATCTTTATAGAATAAAAGACAAAGACACTTTTAAAATGTATAATGGTTTTAAAAGTTTCCAAAGTTTAAAAAAAGATACTAAGCTAGCCCATAATAATAATGCTGAAATAACAGCACCATATTCAGGGCGTATGTTTATGCCACTTTACCAAAATAAAGGTGCGGAAGGATTTTTTATTATAAAGCCAATAAAGCCCTATATTTTAAAATTATCTATTGCTTTGAGACGTACAAAAATTGATAGTTTGCTAGCCTTTCTACCTGGTGTTTCTTGGGTAAGTAAAAAAGATGGTATTTTAGAAGTCAACTTAAAAATAGCAAAGTTTTTTGCAAAATCTATTTTTCATTTGTTGGGTTATCGAAATAAACGAATTACACCAACCCACCTAAGACTTAATAATCGAGAACGGGTTGCGAAAACGGCTATGTATAGGAGGGAAGTTTGGTATTGAGTGTTTAATTTAATAGATTTTATACGAATTACAACATAAAAAGACGCCTTCGCTTAAATCAAGGCGTCTTTTATAATATAATCGTTAGTGTGGCTAGCAACCCATTAAACCAAAAGAGACCACAAGTTCTTGATCTACTTTTTCACCTTTATAATTTATCGCTGGTATCCATATGCCCGGTGCTTTATTAATGAGGTCTACCATAGCTTCATCCACCTCTGGATACCCAGAAGGTCTATCGAGTTTCACATTTTCAATGGTGCCGCTCTTGGTTACCGTAAAAAATAACTTTGCAGCTTGAAGTTTTTTAGCATCTAGATTGGCTGTAACATTTTTAGTATTTTCTTTTAGAAATGTAGCAAGCGCTTCCTTGCCGCTTTTATAGCGTGCTTGATATTCAGGAACAATAGTGTGGTGAGGGGTAGAATAGCTATTTTCCAAGAAACCAGTTAGCTGATTTTTTTTCTTTATATTCTGCCCTTATTAAAAAACTGGTAGAGTAATTAGAAGATTGCAATAATGCCATCTGTCCAGCAGTGAGTTCATCACTGTATCCTATTTCTCTAATTTTGGATTGTTCATCATTTATGATTAAAATGATATTTACAGATTTAAGAACTTCCATCTTTTGTAATTCATCTTCGCTAAAAAATGTTCTTATAGTTGTGGCCTTTTCAATAGCTTCTTTTTTAATAGGACTAAACCGCGGTCCTATATCATAAATAAAATCAGTGAAAACGGTTTTTTCAATATTTTTTAAAATTGACTGATTGATTTTTAGATCCTCTGTAACGGATGCTTGTAAAGGGTCTAATGTATTAGTTTCCCAATCGATAGCAGCAAAAGCCGCTATACTCAAGGAGGTAAGCACTGCACAAAAAATGATAAATTTCTTTTTCATAGCTATTAGTTTAATGATTAATATGTATCAAATGTATAGTGCATCTACCTTGCTTTGTGTAATGGAAGTGTAAAACAATGTAAATTTTATGTAAAGCATCTTAAAATGTCTCAGATTTAAATAGCTTTGTCACATGGGTTTAAAATTATTTAAGATAGTAATAAACATTCTTGTCGGTATCCTTTTGAATGTACCGAGCAGCTATGCTCAAAACCCTAGTAGCGACAACGATGTTGAGGTATCCTTACGAATGATAGGCCATCAGGTTTTGCTCAGTGCCAATGATAGTACTTCGTGTGTATTACCTATTACTAAAGGAAATGGACGTTATCGGATTCAATTTGAAGCTGAATTTGAGTTTAATCCCGACGAGCTGGTCACTACGATAGACCGTGTGGTTAAGAGTACTAAAATGGCACAACATTATATCGTCGAAGTGGAGGGATGCGATACCAAAGACATCATTTATAGTTTTGAAGTGAATGCTTTAGAGCAATCAGATATTATTCCATGTAGAGGAAGGGAACAACCTAAATCCTGTTATAGTATTCTTTTCACGCTGATAGAACCCATCTCGACCAATACTTTAGGTTCTTTAAATACAGTTTTTTATAGTTTGAAATATTTTGGTGGTGTTATAGGTTTAGCGCTAATTACCCTGGCTTTCTTTTTTATTAGGAAACGAAAGCATAGAAGGGCTACGGATTCAAATTTGATCCCATTAGGGGAATACCAATTTGATAAACTGAATACTGAGCTTTTAATTGAGGAACAACGGATAGAACTTACTGGTAAAGAAGGCGACCTACTACTTTTACTCTATAATGCTGCTAATACTACTGTAGAACGCGAGGTTATTTTAAATAAGGTCTGGGGAGATGAAGGCGATTATGTTGGCAGAACTTTAGATATGTTTATATCTAAATTACGGAAGAAATTAGAATTCGATTCGAAAGTAAAAATCGTAAATATTCGAGGGGTAGGCTACAAACTTGTTGTGAATGTATAATTTTAAAAAAGTAAAGATTTTAGAAACAATAAAAAAGTCCGCTTTAATCGAATTAAGCGGCCTTTAAATTTTATCGCAAAAAATCTACTTTTTATTATTTGACTTATCAATATCTGCCATCATCCCTTTTGGGTCTATTACAACAGATTTAACCGATTTAGAAGTTTCAAAACTATAAGTTGGATACGCCCAAGCCCAATCAGGTTTTACGGTAGCTTCCGTTGGTTTTTCACCGCGCATCATTTGTAATGGGATATAAAAATCTTCAGTTGCACCATCTGTATAGGTTACGGTTACATCTATAGGCATAGGCATTAAGCCAATCCGTTCTAAAGTTATTGTATTGGCATCAACCGATTTTATAGCATAATCAATGGTATTTGTTGTTTGTGCAAAATCCATTAAGTACCAATCCAATTCCAACCCAGAAACTTTTTCTGCAGAACGGATCATATCAATAGGTCTTGGGTGCTTAAACGAAAAGTCATTAAAGTATTTTTTGATACTTGCTTTTAAATTGTCTTCGCCTATGACGTATCCTAATTGTGCCAGAAACACTTCGCCTTTACTGTAAGCAGAGATACTGTAAACACCATTGTAATTAAAGCGGTCTGCATGTGTAGTCATCGGCTGTTGCTTATCAGATTTTGCTAAACGAAAGTAGCTATTGTAAGCACCAGAAGTTGGGTTTTTAAGTCCTTTTTTCAAGATTTCATTTTCAGCCAAATCACTTATATAGCTTGTAAACCCTTCGTCCATCCAATAATGCTTCAATTCATTGGTGGCTAATAAAAACTGAAACCATGTGTGTGCCATTTCATGTGCGGTAACACCAAACAGCCCTTTAAAAGACCCTTCGCCTAAAATTAAGGTGCACATGCCGTATTCCATGCCACCATCACCACCTTGAATTACTGAGTACTGATTGTACGGATACTTACCCACGTGTTTATTGTAATATTGCATAAGCTCAACAGCTTTTGGTTGCAATTTTTTCCAGTTCTCTAGCTTATCAGAGGTCATATTGTTTTTATAAAAAAAGTGTAATAACGGTCCGTTAGGCACTTGCATGGTGTCATGTATATAATCCGGATCGGCAGCCCAAGTAAAATCATGTACCATAGGTGCTTTAAAATGCCAGGTTAACTTATCACCCGCAGGTCTATTAACCGTACTTGTTTCATAACCGTGCCCTATGCTATTTGGGTTTTGAAGATAGCCTGTACCGCCAACCACGTAATTTTTATCGATAGTAAGCTTCACATCAAAATCTCCCCAAACCCCGTGGAACTCACGCCCAATATAAGGGTCTGCATGCCAGCCTTCAAAGTCATATTCGGCTAATTTAGGATACCATTGCGCCATAGAGAGCGCCACGCCTTCTTTATTATTTCGTCCAGAACGTCGAATTTGAACAGGAACTTGGCCATCAAAAACCATATCAAAAGTCACTTTTTCTCCGGGTTTGATAGGCTTTGCCAAATTGACTTCTAACACTGTACCAACCGTATCGTATGTTAATGCAGCACCATCTTGTTTTAATGAATGCACTTTTATATTCCCTATTTCATTGGGCTGTAATTTGCTAATTCTATCTTTTACACGACCATCTGGATCTGCAATAGTACGCGAACGCACATCCATTTCACTTCCAGGTTGGAAGGCGTTAAAATAAAGATGGTAGTACACTCTGGTTAAAACATCGGGTGAATTATTGGTATACACTAACTGTTGTTTACCTTTATATTGATAGGTGTTTACATCCATATCAATATCCATTTTATAGTCAACATGTTGCTGCCAGTATCCTGAATTTTTATTGGAGGCCGTCGTTTTTGCCTCTGGCTTTGCAGTGTCTTGTGTACTGGCGCAAGACCATAGGAAAGCCGCACAGATTAATAAAAGAAAATAGTTTTTCATAGGGATAGAGAATAAAATAAAAAGGAGGCTTATAAAGCCTCCTTAAAAAAATATTATTTAGATATGCGCGAAGCCATAATTAAGGCATTGAAGGCATTAACCATTTTACCGGATTTAGTTAAATCTGCAAATGGCTTTACATTATCGGAGTTTCCACCAACAACCACTTTGGTATTTATAGGAAGACCAGAATCCATAAGCACTTGCTTCACCTGTGCAGCGGTTAATTTTGGATAATAAGACCGTATTAATGCGGCAACACCTGCAACAGCGGGAGCTGCCATAGAAGTCCCGCCTTTGGTGTCATATTCGTTTTCTGGAGTCGTAGAATAGATGCTTGCCCCAGGAGCAAATACATCGACGTTATTTTTCCCATAGTTGGAGAACCCTGCTACCATAGCCGATCCATATTTTGGTGCTAATGCACCAACTCTTATGTAGGCATTAGAAACTTCCTGTCCGCCATTTAAGTTATCATCTGGATAATTTGGCTTTTTATCCACATCATTACTGTCATTACCCGCAGCGTGCACAAATAGAACATTATTTTTGCCTGCATAGGCAATCGCATCACGTACCCAATCACTGTGTGGTGAGTAACTTTTACCAAAACTTCCGTTAATTATAGAGGCACCATTATCTACCGCATAACGAATAGCTAAGGCAATATCCTTATCATATTCATCACCGTTGGGAACGGCTCTTAAGCTCATAATTTTAACATTGTTGGCAACGCCATTAGCACCCTTACCATTATTACGCTCTGCAGCAATAATTCCTGCTACGTGTGTCCCGTGACTTTCAGTTTTCTTTACAGGTTTTACATTACCATCGCCGTAAAATTTAGAAGCCATATCATCTGGATTATCACCATTAACACGTCCTTTAAAATCTTTGTTTAAATTATAGTTTAAGCGGTCGTTAATACTTTCCAATCCGTTGCTGATTTCCTTTTTAGCATCCGTCATCGATTCCATACCATTGCTATACATGTATTTGGCTACTTGTACGGCTTGACCTAAGGCTTCGTCTTCAGTTTTAATAGCATTCACATCTTCTTTAGTGTAATCTTTCTTGCCAATGTGTTTTGCTAAAGCTTCATCTGCGGTAACGATTTGTTGATAAATTTGATCGTATTGCGTTTTTCTACCTAACCATTTTTGATATTCGGTATCATATTCTGCTTTCGCTTTACTGTAATCGGGGTTGCTCGTATCGCCGCTAGCTAGAATACGCACAAATTCAAGTTGTTCGTTATAACCTTTTCCAAGGAAATTCCAACCATGTACATCATCTACATAGCCGTTTTTATCATCATCTTTTCCGTTATTAGCAATCTCTTTGGTATTGGTCCAGATATTACTATCTAAATCTTCGTGATCAATATCAATTCCAGAATCTATAATGGCTACAATAACCGATTTACCACGTCTTTTTTTAATAATTTCGGAGTATGCTTTATCGACACTCATTCCAGGAATTGTGTCTTTTACCAAATCAAGGTGTCCCCAGTTTTTTTTCTCTACTTCGGTTAATTCTGCAATTTTTAAAGGTGACGTATCTATGTCTTCAATTGGGGTTGAAATAATGGGAGCTGTACTACCGCATCCAAAAAATAAAGTGGCAGCGAAGGCTGACAATAAATAGGTTTTAACTGTTTTCATTTAGGAATGTTTAATTTAATTGAATATATCTTGTGTTGTGAACGTGTTGCTTAAACGAACACCTTTATCGGTGTTTTTAACAGTAATGATTTCATTATGAGCGTCGTGTTCCAAAAATAAATAATAATTGTGGTCTGCTGCTAATTTTAAAAACTTTTCTTTCTCATCTAAGGTTAACAGCGGTCTGGTATCGTAACCCATAACATATGGTAATGGCAAATGTCCAACGGTAGGTAGTAAGTCTGCCATAAACGCAATGGTTTTATCTTGATAGGTGATAAGCGGAATCATTTGTTTATCGGTATGGCCGTTGGCAAAAAAGATATCAAAACCCAATTCAGAATTTTTTAAAGTATCCCCTTGCGGAAGTGTTGTGAATTTTAACTGGCCGCTTTCTTCCATAGGGACTATGTTCTCCTTTAAAAAGGATGCTTTCTCTCTTTTATTGGGTTGTATGGCCCATTGCCAATGGTCTTGATTGCTCCAAAAATGCGCATTTTTAAAAGTGGGCTCGTATCCTGTTTTACCAGCGTTCCATTGGATGCTACCCCCACAATGATCAAAATGCAGGTGTGTCATAAACACATCTGTGATATCATTTCCATGAAACCCATACTGATTCAAGGATTTACCTATAGAGTCATCACCCCATAAATGATAGTAGCCATAAAATTTATCTGATTGCTTGTTGCCCATACCGGTATCGATCAAAATCAAGCGCTTGCCGTCTTCAATAAGTAAACAGCGCGCTGCGATATCAATCATATTATTGGCATCTGCAGGATTTGTTTTTTGCCACAACGATTTTGGCACCACACCAAACATGGCACCACCGTCAAGCTTAAAATTTCCAGAATTTATGGGGTATAAGGTCATAGGTCTTGCAAATTAACAAATCTTGAGCAATTGTTATAATTGTTAAGTAAATATTAACCTAAATAATTTCCCGGTGGCTCAGTCTCGGGGTTTCCGAATTTACCTCTCCTTGGGAGAGGTCGGAACTGCCTTTTCGCAGTTCTGGGCGAGGTAAAATACAAAATTTCGGTTTTTGGCCTCGGAGCTAAAATGAAACTGGCGAAATACCTCTACGGCTCTGACTTGAGGATAGTCGGTTTCAAGAAATTTTTTATTGGTTCTGAATCACATCTTTTAACCGTTTCCCAAAATCATATAAGGCTTTTAATTCTTTAAGGCTGGCCAGACGCTCTTTACCAAATATTAAAAGGGCCTCCCCGTTGGACTCGACGTGGTAATAGGGATTGCTTTCAAAGAAATTAGTAATGTCGTTATTGAAAAAACTACTAATGTCAGCTTCATTATCTCCTTTAAGGTAGAATCTATTCGAAAAATCTGAACGGTTGTGAATTGGGATATCCCTAAAACCAGCTATGGCATAAAGCTTTTCTAAAAATCCTTCCTTATCTAAGGTGAATTTTGGAATGAGACGATTAATATTAAGGTATAACATAGTAGAACGAACGACCTCTTTTGCTATAAATTCACCCTCAGAAAATTCAATATCGAATATTTGTATGCTAAGGTCTTGTTGAGAAATTTTGTTGTAAATGTGATTGATGTGCTTGGTGCCAAAAAAGGAAAAACTATTTAAGAAAGATAAGCTTTTTTCTTTTTTAGAGCTGTAATTCAAACTATAATCCTGAGCCAAAACCTCCATACTGGTTTGGCGTCTGGTCAAATTGTCGCTTATAATTTTTGGTACTGGAAGCATGCGCCTTAAGGCAAACGGGTGATTGGAATCTGCATCGTGCATATCTAAACCAATAACGTCAAAATGCCCGCCTCTTTTCTCAAATAATTCATTATAACTGTTCATGTTTTCCATCACCGTATGGTCTACAAATTCACATAAGGAAAAGTCTACAATCACATCTTCGTGCTCTGGTACAGCATCTAATCTGTCCTTAAGCCTGTAATAGTTTATAAAGCTACAAAAATGTTTAACGCTCACGTAAAACCCACTTTGAGTTCCCGGTTCTTTGTACATTAAAACATTCGGTTTTAATACGTTCCTCACAAATAAACCAACGCTTTTATTTATCATCACATGAATAATGAGGGTGGTCACAACCCCTGCTAATATGCCTGTTATCAAACCTATTTTTAGAGTGACGATTAGGGTAATAAAAAATATAAGGAGTTGCTCTTTACCAATAGAAAAGATTTTTTTAATAACGTCTGGTGATGCTAATTTATAACCCGTGTACACTAAAATAGCCATTAAAGCGGGAAGCGGAATACGCGTGAGCTGTGTGCTAAAAAGGCCTATAAAAAGCAATAAAAAGATGGCGTGAAAAAAGTTGGAGGATCTATTGCTTCCGCCTTGGTTCACATTTACAGAGCTACGCGCAATAACCGTAACCACATTTAAACCGCCCAAGAAACCACTACCTACCGTTGCTAGCCCCAGTGCTTTTAAATCTCTATTCACATTGGAGCGGCGTTTTTCGGGATCTAATTTATCAACTGCTTTAATGCTTAAAAGCGATTCAATACTAGAAATAAGCGTGAGCGCCAATACGCTCGACCAAAACGATAAGCTGCCCATGCTAGTAAAATTTAAACTAGGTATTTCAGCAATAATATGGTGAATGTCTGGGATACCCGAAATCATATATTCCTTCGCAATAGGATTGGGTTCGTGCAAGCCTATTTCAAAATAGTAACTAAAACCAATAGAGAGCAACACAATCCACATAGGTGCTGGAATAAGTTGCAAATACTTATTTCTAATTTTTGAATAAAAGAGCATAATCGCTAAACTAAGAACACCCGCTAAAGCCGCATAAATCAAGCCTTTATTGTCATAATGTAAAGCGTCATTAATGGTATAGGGGATTTCCAAAAGATAGTCAATGGTATCTTCTCTTTTGATTTTATGAGCAAACATGATATGAAATTGTTTCCCCAGAATAATCAAGCCAATAGCTGCCAACATCCCTTGAATGGCAGACGACGGAAAGAAGTCTGCTAAAGTCCCCATTCTTAAAAACCCTAAAATAATCAGGAGTATTCCCGAACATATAATGGCCACATATGCGCTTTCTAAACCAAGGCTTGCAATGGCCACTAAAAGCACACCTACTAGTCCGTTGCCTGGCCCTACAATAGTCACGTGGCTTCCGCCTAAAAGTGACACCATGATACCACCAACTATGGCTGCAATAATTCCTGCAATAGGAGGCGCATCACTTGCCATAGCTAAACCAAGTCCTAGCGGTAACGCGATAAGACTCACCACAAACCCAGAAAAAATATTTTTAGGGAGAGCTTTGAAAAATCCTTTTATATTGTTTTTTTTCGGACTCATTGCAGAATTAGCACATCGGTTGGTAATTCGGTTAATATATGTTCAATATCATGCGGAAATAAGCGATCCCAAAAGGTCATTTTTGAAGGGGCGTTCATGACTAATAAATCAGCACGTGAAATTTGTGCATAATGACCAATGGAGTAGCCTTTTTTACCAAAGATAGGTTGCAACTTGACTTGTATGTTTTCAGTATACGCTTCAGGAATATCTTTTAATATGTCTTTGATCCTAGAGTTCTCCCTGAGTTTGATACGTTCTCTTATTATGGTCGCTTTTCGCAAGGATTTATCATCATCCACCTTAACCGAAATCAAGTCTTTGTTTATTTCTTCTACAATCGTGATTTCATGCGCATCAAGCTGCTTAGCCACATAAAATGATGCTGCAATGGTACGTTTGGTTTTTGGGTCTTTTAGGCCGTTTACAACAATGTGTTTGCACGGCACCCTTTCAATAGATGGTTTTATCAAGAGTAAAATAGAGCATTTGGCTTGACGCGTAATTTTTCTAGCAATTGAGCCGACGTAATATTTTAAAAAGCGCTCCCGTTGTAAAGCCCCTAGAATTAATAAATCTATTTTTTTTTCTTCAGAAGTAGATAAAATAACGTCCACAGGTTCTCCTGTTTTAAAAACCACCTCATAATCCAAATGATATTTTTCAAAATTCTTAAGAATGACCTCAAGCATCTTTATTTTATCTTCAGAGGGTTCCCCAACATGTATTAGAAATAATTTCGATTTGAAAAACACTGCCAAACGAGCAGCTTCAAACAAGTTTGCTTTCAGATTTGGTGAATATGCAACGCCAATGCCAATACTTTTAAAGGGCTTTATAATCAAATTAGAATGTATTAATTTCTTCAAGTGGAAAGATAGTATTTTTTAAAAACATGAAATCATCAGTTTTTACTTAAATTAGTGCTTTTTTAAGGATATATAGATGTTAGAATTAGCAGGAATCATTATTTTAGGAATATTAGCGCAATGGGTAGCTTGGAAATTAAAAATCCCTGCCATATTACCTTTAATATTAATAGGGTTATTCGTGGGGCCAGTAGCAGCAGAATTTTTATCTGAAGATGGCACCAAATGGATACAGCCCATATATAAAGATGGAAAAGGTTTATTTCCTGATACAAGCCTTTTTTATTTTGTGTCGTTAGCTATTAGTATTATTCTTTTTGAAGGCGGATTAACTTTAAGAATGGGAGAAATCAAAAATGTTGGTCCCATAATAACTAAGTTAATTACCATTGGTGTTTTGGTAACATTTTTTGGAGCCGCTTTAGCAGCTCACTTTGTGTTTTACTTAACTTGGGAAATATCGTTTTTATTTTCAGCATTAATAATTGTGACAGGACCTACAGTAATTACGCCCATTCTTAGAAATATTCCACTAAAAAAAGACATTTCTGCGGTTTTAAAGTGGGAAGGCATATTAATTGATCCTATCGGTGCTTTGGTAGCTGTACTTGTTTTTGAATTTATTAGTGTTGGTGCAGGGGGAGAATATACTAAAACAGTATTAATTGAGTTTGGCAAAATTGTGCTATTCGGATCTACTTTTGGATTTACCTTCGCACATGCCATTAATTTTACAATCAATAGAAGATGGGTGCCTCATTATTTATTGAACGTTTTTGCCCTTGCGGCGGTTCTTGGTGTTTTTGTTTTATCTGATAGCTTTGCACACGAATCTGGCTTATTGGCCGTTGTTGTTATGGGTATGGTGTTAGGCAATTCAAATTCTCCGTATTTAAAAGAGCTGCTTTATTTTAAAGAATCATTAAGTGTATTATTAATATCCATATTATTCATTTTACTAGCCGCAAATATTAATATAGAAGATTTAATGCTAATCTATAATTGGAATGCCGTTATTCTATTTGGGCTAGTTGTTTTTTTAATTCGACCAATTGGCGTGTTTTTAAGCACTCAGGGATCTAAATTAAAATTGAACGAAAAACTTTTTATTAGCTGGGTTGGCCCCAGAGGAATAGTGGCTGCAGGGATTGCATCTTTATTTGGACTTACACTTGCAGATAAGGGTGTGGTGGATGCCAAATATATAACACCATTGGTGTTTATGATAGTTTTGGGAACTGTTTTGCTTAATGCCACCACGGCACGCCTATTTGCTAAAATTGCTGGAGTTTTTCTAACAAAATCTGAAGGGATATTAATTGTAGGTGCTTCTAAGGTCTCAAGGTTATTAGGTCATTATTTAGAAAGTCACGGAAGACACGTGGTTTTGATTGACAGTAATGAAAGTAATATAGCCAAGGCTAAAGAATTAGGGTTAGAAGCTATTACTACCAACATATATTCAGATAACTTAATGGATAATATTGAGCTTAACGATGTAGGATATTTAATGGCACTAACCGGAAACTCTGATATTAATAAGTATGCTATTGATAAATTTAGTAAGCAATTCGGGGAGAACGGATCATTCAGATTAGTTACGACCACTGAAATGCTAGATGAAAACAACAATCCAAAACAGGGCTTGTTTTCGCACACAGATGATTTTACAGCACTTTTAGAGGTTACACGAAAACATCCATCCATTCAAGAAATTGAATTAGAAAACAGAGAACATTATGAAACCTTAATTAAAATGTCTAACGATGATAAGGACATTATTCCACTATTTATCAAGGACAATGACGGTGAGTTGCACATCATTTCTTCATATAACCTAGATGTTGACACTATTGAAAAGGATTATCAATTGGTGTACTTAGGAAAACCTTTTGATGTAGAAAATGTTTAAAAAGAGGCTGTCTGAAAAGTCGATTTTTAGCTTAAATATCACATTGAGCGCAGTCGAAATGCTTTAGTTTTCAATACATTGAAACTTCGACTGCGCTCAGTTTGACAAGAGTTAATTAGTTTTCAGACAGCCTCTTTTATATTTAGGAAAGGATATGAATTTCCGTAAAGTCTTTGTTGACAATTAAGGTATTATCGCCGTTAACTTTTATATCTTCAAATAAAAATTCTTCTTTATCTATTTTAATTTTTGAAACTTTAAAAGGTAAGCCATGCAATTTCAATTTGAATGTTTTATATGGCGTCATATATTTACCAGACTTGTGTTGCTGGATGATAAGTTCTTTCTTTTTGCCAATTAGGCTAAAGTTTCTTAAACTGTATCGCCCTTTCTTATAATCATAACCGTCATGCGCATCTTCATAAACTTGAGACTTTTCTTTCCCTAATTTATAATACACGTCAACCATTAATTGATCAATGGTTTTTTCTCCAACATATTGTTGAACTGGGTATTTAGGAATCATAGCACCAGCTTTTATAAAAACAGGCATGGAATCCAAATCGGCATCAACCCATAATTCTTGACCGCCTGTCACGATTTCATCTGTCCAGAAATTATACCATTCGCCCATTGGGAAATACATACGTCTACCCTTAGCATTTGGTTCGGTAATAGGGCAAGCTAATATTTTTTCACCAAAAATAAATTCATCGTTTCTATAATGTGTATGCGTATCGTGCTGGTCGAATAAAACTAACGATTTAAGGATAGGAATCCCTTCATTAGCATACCTCCAAAAAGAGGTATATAAGTAAGGTAAAAGTTGATATCTTAATTCAATAAACTTTCTTACAACATCGGTAATGTTTGTTCCAAAGGCCCAGGGCTCTTGGTCACCATGATCTCCGGAAGAGTGCGTTCTACAAAACGGATGAAAGACGCCTAACTGAATCCAACGGGCATATAATTCGCCATTTGGTTGTTCTGCAAACCCACCAATATCCGATCCAATAAATGAAAACCCAGACATACACATGCGTTGTGCCTGTAGGTTGGCTATCGTTAAATGTTCCCAAGTAGCGACGTTATCACCCGTCCAACTTGAAGTATAACGTTGTGTGCCAGAATAAGCGGCTCTTGTTATTACAAAGGGACGCTTTGGGTATGAGAATTTCTTTAGACCTTGATACGTTGCGCGAGCCATTTGCATGCCGTACACATTGTGGGCTTTTCTATGACTGCAATGGTTGCCATCATAATCATGTCTCACATCATTAGGAAATGTTTTTCCCGGCACATCCATAACCGCAGGCTCGTTCATATCGTTCCACACGCCTTTAACCCCAATGTTTTCAACAAGGTCTTGGAATAAACCTGCCCACCAATCGCGAACTTCCGGATTTGTAAAATCTGGAAAATAACACTCCCCAGGCCAAACTTTTCCTTTCATATATGGGCCATCGGCACGTTTACAGAAGTAGTCTTTATCTAAGGCTTCCTTAAAAACGCTGTACTCAGGATCTATTTTTATACCTGGATCTATAATAACAATAGTTTTAAAGCCGTCATCTTCAAGCTCCTTAACCATTCTTTTAGGGTCTGGAAAATATTCTTTATTCCAAGTAAAACACCTGAAACCTTCCATATAATCGATATCTAAATAGAGCGCATCACAAGGAATTTTTAATTCGCGAAATTTCTTAGCAACCTCCTTGACTTTTGACTCTGGATAATAACTCCATTTACATTGATGGTATCCTAAGGTCCATAAGGCTGGCATTTCATGAGGCTTGCCTGTTAAGTCTGTATAGTTAGCAACTACTTCAGACATTTCTGGCCCATAGATAAAATAGTAATTCATCTCGCCACCTTGCGCCCAAAAACTGGTTATATTTCTGCGTTCTGAACAAAAATCGAAAAAAGATCTAAAGGTGTTATCGAAAAAGATACCATAGGATTTTTTACGATGAAGCCCCGTATAGAATGGAATGGCCTTATAAATGGGATCTGTATTTTTTCCGTAAGCATAAGAATCGGTCACCCAGTTTTCAAAACGCTTTCCTTTTAGGTTGTTATCAACAGGTTTGTCGCCAAGGCCATAATAACTCTCGCCTTCTTGAGCTATTTTAGACATTTTTACAATGTTGCCGCCAAACTGATAACTTTCTTCCCAATGGAAGCCTAATTCGTCTTCACAGATGAGTGTATTGTCTTTGGCATCATAGATAGCCGTACGCAGGTCAATTTTAGATATATAACAAATAAGCTTTGCCGTTGTAATAATATAATGGGCATCATCTTCTGTGACCTCTAAAAAATTATAACCACTACTTGCGTATTTGGTGATGGCGTAAGAGAAATCATTTTCAAAAATGGATGTTGTAGTATATCGAAACCTCAGCACACTATCTCTAACCACAGTAACCTGTAAAACAACATTGTTTTCTGTTGTGAAAGTAAGTGTGTCAACTTTTTTCTTATATGAAGTTATATTGGATGGGAATAAATTCCCTTTATATTCTAATTCAGTATTTAATATCATGAATAATTCAAATTAATAGACGAAATTAATGAAACTATTAAATTTTAAAGGGAAATTTTCTCTAAAAATAGTGCGATATCATTATGTAAAACACAAATAATAAAGGATTTAATTCAATATTATTTAACGAACTTACTTATTCATCTTAAAAATGGTTACCGCTAGTGGAGCCAGAGTGATTTCAGCGGAATAATCTTTACCATTCCATGCTTGTTTTTTTATGGTGACAGGCTTTTTATTAGAAACCCCACTACCACCAAAATCCTTAGCATCGCTATTAAAAACTTCTTCTAATTTTCCTTTATTTGGAAGACCTATGCGGTAATTTTCTCTTAACGTAGGCGTCATATTACAAACCACGACAACGTTATTCTCAGGCTTTTTTCCTTTTCGAATATATGAGATGACACAATTTTCATGATCATCAAAACTGATCCACTCAAACCCGTCTTCACTAAAACCTTTTTCGTGAAGTGCTCCTGTAGATTTATAAAACGCGTTTAATTCCTTATAGTAGTTTTGAAGGTTTTTATGTGGCTCAAATTCCAAAAGATTCCAATCCAAGCTTTCTTGAAAATTCCATTCGTTATATTGTCCAAATTCACTACCCATAAATAATAATTTCGTGCCGGGGTGTGTAAACATGTAACCGTATAAGAGCCTGAGGTTGGCAAAACGTTGCCACTCATCTCCAGGCATTCTGCCTAAAATGGAGTTTTTGCCATACACCACTTCGTCATGAGAAAGGGGTAGCATAAAATTCTCTGTAAATGCGTAAGCTAAACTAAAGGTAATGTCATTTTGATGAAATTTTCTATACACCGGGTCTTTTCCAAAGTACTCTAAAGTATCATGCATCCAGCCCATCATCCATTTCATCCCGAACCCTAAACCGCCTAAAAAAACCGGCTTTGAAACCCCTGGAAATGCGGTGGACTCTTCGGCTATAGTTTGTACATCTGGGAAGGAACTGTATATTTCTTCATTCAATTCTTTCAAAAATGCAATGGCTTCTAAATTTTCTCTTCCACCGTGAATATTAGGATCCCATTCTCCCTCTTCACGGGAATAGTCTAAGAATAACATAGAGGCTACGGCATCTACCCGCAAACCATCGGCGTGGTATTGATCCAGCCAAAATACGGCATTACTTATTAAAAAGGATTTGACTTCATTACGACCATAATTGAATATAAGGCTCTTCCAGTCTTGGTGGTAGCCTCTTTTTTTATCGGGATGTTCATATAGATTTGAACCGTCAAAAAACCCAAGCCCGTGAGCGTCTTCAGGGAAGTGTGAGGGCACCCAATCGAGTATAATACCGATATCGTTTTGATGTAATTTATCAACTAAATATTTAAACTCTTCAGGATAACCAAACCTTGAAGAAGGTGCAAAATACCCAGTGAGTTGGTAGCCCCAAGATGGGTCATACGGAAATTCCATAATAGGCATAAGCTCTACATGTGTGAAATTCATATCCTTAACATAGGTCACTAAATCATCTGCCAATTCGAAATACGATAAAAAGCGATCTTCTTCTAAATGGCGTTTCCATGATCCTAAATGCACTTCGTAAACTGAGTAAGGCGCATCTAAGGCATTATTTTTTTTACGCTTTTTCATCCAAGATTTATCTTTCCACGAATAGGAATCATCCCAAACTATAGAAGCTGTATTTGGTGGATGTTCACATCGCCTGGCGTATGGATCTGCTTTTTCTGTTTTTATATCGTTGTTATTGCTCTGGATTTTATATTTATAAGTGCTTCCTTTTTCAACAAGAGGAATAAAGCCTTCCCAAATACCGCTATGGTCCCAACGCACATTTAATTGATGCTCGCCTTCCAGCCAATAATTGAAATCACCTATTACAGAAACTTGTTTTGCACTAGGCGCCCAAACGGCAAAATATACGCCATCAATACCATCAACGGTAACTAAATGCGACCCAAACTTTTCATAAAGCCTGTAATGCTTACCAGCCTTAAAAAGATTGATATCAAAATCTGTAAATAAACTATAAGGTTTTACCTGTGCCATATATTAGTGATTTATAATATTAGAGATTCCTTTTAAGGGAATGACTGCCCATTGCGGACGCAAATTAAGTTCGTATCCCAATTCGTAAATTGCTTTTTCCAATAATGAGTATTTTAATAAGAAAATGCGTTCTTGGTTATAGCCAATATTGATGTTGGCATCTTGAATTTCTACAATATAGGTTCCTAAAAATACGCCTATTAAGTAGTTGTATAATAATTCTGCTGCTTTAAACAAGTCGTCTTGCGATTGTTTGTATTTATCTGCGTTATTAAAAATTGTGGCGTACAACGCATAGTGAAACGAACGAAATAACCCTGCCACATCTTTTAATGGAGGTTGCTTTACCTTTCTGTCACGAATGGTGCTTTCTGGCTCACCTTCAAAATCCAGAATATAAAAGTCATCGTCTTGAACAAGGATTTGCCCTAAATGATAATCGCCATGAACCCGAATACGTTCCCCTTTTAATTTCGTCCAATCAAAGGCAATAAAACGCTTACGGATGGTGTTTTTTTGATCTAGGAGCTGATGTGCCAAATTTAAGGTTAAACCATTAAGTTTGTGCAAATTATTCTCAATAGCATTTAACCGATTTTGAAATTGATACAGCAGTCTATTTTTAAGCCAAACTTCATAATCGACATTAAAATGAGCTGATGTAAATGCCGTGTCCTCAAACTCCGAGCCTAGTGCAATATGCATTTCGGCCGTGCGTTTTGCGATGGTCTGTACTTTTATAAAGAGGTTTAAGCCCGCCCAATCTATAATTTCTGGTGGAACATCTTGAATACTCAGACTTTTAAAACGTTCTGCTGGTGTTAGTGCATTTATATTGATTTTTTTGTATTCAATATTCGAAAACACTTTATGAAACTCTTTAAGCATATAGTCCCAAGCATCGCCTTCGTTTTCAACCATGTCTTGCATTAGGGCAATGGTAATATGGACATTGTCTGCATCGATAATATTGACACTTCCTAAGTATTTAGGAATATTTTTAAATTCCTTTTTTTCTGATAAGAACCGACTCATTTCGTAGTCCGGATTTTTATCGGCAAAAATTCTTCTAAAAAATTTTAAAACGTATTTTTCATTATAGACAATAGAGGTGTTGCTTTGCTCTAAGCCCATAAATCGTGAAGATTCGTATTGAAGATTTGTAAACGTATCACTTTTATGATATTGAACACGTGTTCTATCATTTGGTTCTGCATTTAAAATACGCTGAAATACGAGTTTTCTAAACGATTCCAGATTAATAGCGTCAATAATATAACCTTCTTGACCTTTTATGCTAATAGGCAGAATTCTATCTTTTTTGGCAAAACTTTCGTCGGAAACAAAAGCAATAGGTAGAAAATAATGTTGATAGAAGGCCTCGACAAAATCAACCTCTAAAAGTAAACCGTAATATACTTCACCATCTTGTTGAATACGGAAATATTCAGCGAGTTCAATATATTTTATTTTACTTGCTTTACCACCAAACCAACGTTGGGTGATGATATAATCTTCTAAAACATCTGAAAGAAAGGCTTTTACAAAACCTTTATTTTCTAATAAGGCCTCCCAATTGGTGTCAAAATTAAAGGTTGAAGGTGCCGTTCGAGACGTTTCTTTTTTAGACATGCCTATTTATTTATCTTAAAGATGTGGAATGGTAATGTAGGATGAAGTTCTACAAAATTCCATTCACCATTCCAATTGTAACGACTGTTCGTAACTAAATCATGTACCTCTAAATGAGCTCCATTTTGAAGGTTTAAATCATGTAATGGTAGTTGTACCGTACCTTGTTGGGCATTGTAAGCGTCTAAACTGATAATAATTAAAATTTCGTTGGTTTTAGAATTGTTCCATTTATAAAATGCCATGAGGTTTTCATTTTCAATATGGCAGAACTTTATATTATTGGTTTGTTGAAGGGCTTCATTTTCATGCCTGATATGATTGATTTTTGAAATAACGGCGATGAGTTTGTTTTCGATAGTCCAATCATAATGGGTGTACTGGAACTTTTCAGAGTTTAAATACTCTTCACGTCCCAAGAGGGCATCACTCAGCATATATTCGTAAACAGGGCCATATATACCGATACTGGAACTCAATGTTGCGGCAAGTACATACCGTTGTATATGCCTCGATTCATTGGCGCCTTGTAAATGAAACGGGTTAATGTCTGGTGTATTCGGCCAAAAATTGGGCTGCATATATTCACGCAACTCAGACTTGGTTAATTCTTCGACATACTCAATAAGTTCATGTTTAGTATTTCGCCATGTGAAATAGGTATACGATTGGGTGTAACCTTGTTTCGCTAATTGTTGCATCACTTTTGGTGCCGTAAAGGCTTCAGCTAAAAAGATAACATCTGGATGCTTCAATTTAACTTGAGTGATTATCCAGTTCCAAAAATAAAACGGTTTGGTATGGGGATTATCTACCCGAAATACATAAATTCCACAATCTATCCAGTATAATAAAATGTCTAGACATGCTTTCCAAAGGTTTTTATAATCGTCACTTTCCCAATAAATAGGCAAAATATCCTGATATTTTTTTGGTGGATTTTCAGCGTATTGCACGGTACCGTCTGGACGCCATTTAAACCACTCCGGATGCATTTTTACCCAAGGGTGGTCTGGAGCAGCTTGAAGCGCATAGTCCATAGCAATTTCTATGTTTTGCGCTTTGGCTTTTAGAATCAATGCTTTAAAATCGTCAAGTGTTCCTAACTGCGGATGAATAGCTTTGTGCCCACCATGTTGTGAGCCAATGCCCCATGTGGAGCCTACATCACCTTCAACAGTTGTAGTCGTATTATTTTTGCCTTTTCGGTTGACTTCCCCAATAGGGTGAATGGGTGGTAAATACAAGGTATCGAACCCCATCTTTGCAACACGGGGCAACAGCCTTTCGCAGTCTTTAAATGTACCGTGAATACCCTCCTGTTCTGATGCAGAGCGCGGAAAGAACTCATACCACGTACTAAATCGGGCTTTTTTTCTATCTACATATACCTGATATTCTTTAGAGGAATTGGCAAGTATTTTTTGTGGGTTATTAGTAAAAATGCTGTGTAACCTTTTGCTTGTCGCTTCTTTAATAGCTTCTTGATACTGATTGGCATCCGCAAAAATAGTTGTGAGATGATCGAGGTAACGTTTATCATCCTCATTCAAATTATTTAAAATGGCCTTTAAATGATCTATGCCTTCTAGAAGCTCAGAATTTACATGTTGGTTATCATCAATTTTTCGGTTTAAACCATCTTGCCAGTTTAAAGCGTAGTCTACCCAAGCCTCCACTTTATAGGTATAGAAACCTTGTTTTTCTACTTGAAATGAGGATTGCCACTCATTGTTAATAACCAAATGCATGCGAGATTCTCGCCACTTCTTAGCCTTTTCGTGTTTAAAAAGCACATTTGCAGCGAGTACATCGTGCCCATCTGCAAGAATATGTACTTGCACATTCACGATTTCATTAACTACACGCTTGATATAAAAATCACCACAATTGATACTAGGCGACACATAATCTATAACAATTCTTTTTTGGTTTTGCATTCTATTTGGATTGGTTTAGAATCTTATAAAATTAGTAAAAAATACCGATTCACCTCATGAGAAAACTCAGAAGGTACAACGAAATCGTTTGATTGTTTATGAAGCGGTTTAAAATTTTTTGATTGAAGCGAAAAATAGCTATTTTTTATTCATTTTAAAGACTTTTTTTGCACTTCATAGCAGGGCTACGAAGTAATAAAAAGGCGAAAAAGGGGTAAAAAGGAGCCTTTTGTAGCCAATTGAAAAAATTTTAAACCACTTCTATAACTAAATGACTGATCCGGCAGGAATTACAGAGCCTTTTTTAATGACCACAATACCATCTTTAATAATATAAGTATCTGTTTCGGTATCTTCAAGGTGTTTTCCGCCATTAATTCTAACATCGTCACCGATGCGACAGTTTTTATCAATTATGGCATTTTTAATAAAACAACGCTCGCCAATCCCCATTAAAATCTGAATTTTATTATTTTCTATTTCAGCCAAGGTTTCATAAAAATCACAGCCCATCATATAGGTGTTAATAATGGTAGTTTCATTTCCAATTCTTGACCGAATACCAATAACGGATTGTTCAATTTTAGCAGCGCTTATAATACAGCCTTCGGCAACTACTGTTTTTTCTAAAACGGTGCCAGCTATTTTTGACGTTGGGAGCATTCTGGCTCTCGTGTAGATACGTTTTTTCTTGTCGTATAAATCAAACTGCGGGATATCTTTTGTAAGCCCAATATTGGCTTCAAAAAAAGAATCAATATTTCCAATATCGGTCCAGTAGCCTTCATACTGATAACTTAAGGTTTTATGCTCGTTGATGTTTTGAGGAATAATTTCTTTCCCAAAGTCGTTAGTATCTGGGTTTTTCATTAATTCAATGAGCAAATCTCTATTAAAAATATAAATTCCCATAGACGCTAAATAATGGCGGTTTTGCTGTTTCATGTCATCACTTACATCTGATGTCCAGTCGGGCAATAAGCTAGTATCTGGTTTTTCTATAAAAGAGGTGATGACGTTTTTATCATCGGATTTTAGAATACCAAAGGAGGTCGCATCTGCAGCATTTACAGGAATGGTGGCAATCGATATTTTGGCTTCATTCTCAATATGCGCTTGAATCATGAGCTCATAATCCATTTGATATAATTGATCTCCAGAAAGTATCAAAACAAAATCGAATTCGTGCCTTAGAAAATGATGCATACTTTGGCGAACTGCATCTGCTGTTCCTTGAAACCACGTTTTGTTATCAGGAGTCTGTTCAGCAGCAAGTACATCAACAAAAGCACTACTAAAGAAACTAAAATGATAGGTGTTTTTTATATGCCTATTTAACGACGCCGAATTAAATTGAGTTAATACAAACATGCGCTTGATGTCGGAGTTAATACAGTTAGAAATGGGAATATCGACCAAGCGATATTTTCCAGCAATAGGTACGGCAGGTTTTGATCGTTTCTCTGTTAGAGGGTATAATCTTGAGCCTTGACCGCCACCTAGTATAATGGCTAAAACCTTATTGTTTATCATTTTTCAGTACGTTTATTAGTTGCTTAAATTTAATTTTATAAAATTTCTAGAGTAAGGATTTATAAAGGGTTTTAACTTGTTTGGCAATAGCCACCCAGTCAAAATAATCTTCAACCCGCTTCCGGCTATTTTTTGCCATTTTCGCCCTTAAGTCCTTATCATTAATTAATGTATTAATGCCATCTGCCAGATCTCTAGAAAATTTATCAGGATTAACAGGTTCAAAAGGCGCTTCTTTTTGTTGTTTTAAAGGAATCAAAAGTCCTGTTTCCCCTGATAAGACAACTTCTTTTATACCACCAACGGCGCTTGCCACGACAGGTGTATTACAAGCCATGGCTTCAATATTAATAATTCCAAAAGGCTCGTAAATTGACGGACAGCAAAACACATCTGCATGCGAATATAATTGGATAACTTGTTCCTTTTCAAGCATCCTATCTATCCAAATGACATTATCCCTAGTTTTTTTAACTTCAGAAACGCTGTCTTCCATTTCTTTGGCAATATCTGGTGTATCCGGCGCTCCTGCACATAGAACTATTTGGGTATCAGCATCTATATATTTGATGGCGTTTACCAAATGAATAATCCCTTTCTGTCTAGTAATTCTTCCAACAAAAAGCACATAGGGCTTATTAGTGTCAATGCCATATTCATTTAATGTTGAGGTATCTGAGGTAACTATATATTGTTCAAGGTTAATGCCATTGTATATTACTTTCACCTTGTCAGGATCAACGTCAAAATGCTCTAAAACATCCACTTTTGTTTCTTTGGAAACCGCAATAACGGCATCTGCCATTTCTATAGCCGTTTTTTCAACCCACGAAGAAGCGTCATAACCTCTTCCTAACTGTTCTCTTTTCCAAGGCCTTAAAGGTTCTAAAGAATGTGTGGTAATTACTAGCGGTACACCATAACATAACTTGGCAATAATGCCTGCAAACTGCGCATACCACGTATGGCAATGCACCACATCGGCATCAATCTCTTCCGCATTCATTTGGATACAGGTACTGAGCGTTTGTAAAACAGCTTTAAGCTTCGTGTTAGATTTATCAAATACAGGATTTTCATAAGGAAATCCTTTAACCGTTAAATTACCGGACTGTTCATCTTGATCCCCAAAACTCCTAACATCAACATTCATTAATTTAGCCAATTCGGCAGCTAAATATTCTACATGTACGCCAGCGCCGCCATAAACATAAGGAGGAAATTCTCTGGTATAAAAAAGTACTTTCATTTAATTCTTATTAATGATGATATCAAAAATGGTAAGGATAATGTCCTGTGAACTGGAAGCGATGTTGATAATTATGAGTTGGAATTGACAGTTTTTTAAATGTGATGAAAATTGCCAAATAAGCCTATAATAAACACGTTTTGCTTGATAGGAATTATATAAATACTTACTATGTTATAAACATACAAAATATTTATCAACAATTTTTAGGGAGATTTATTTTTACAGATAATAACGGGTTATGGCTGTTTTGTAAAATTATCTCTAATAAAATATGGATAAAAGGTCTTATTTATTTTAATCGTATAATGAATTTCAATGCATTTTTTAAATGCATTGTTTTAAAACTAAAAAAGCAAAGGGTTCCAAATCATATTGGAACCCTTTGCTTTAATCTTCCTGAACAAAGGTCTAATATCCTAGCGCGAAATCGGTTAATTAATCATTTAACTTCAATACGGCCATAAACGCTTGCTGAGGTATTTCTACATTACCCACTTGGCGCATCCTTTTTTTACCTTTTTTCTGCTTTTCAAGTAATTTACGCTTTCGCGAGATATCACCACCGTAACATTTTGCAGTCACATCTTTTCGAAGTGCTTTAATGGTTTCCCGTGAAATAATTTTTGCCCCAATAGCTGCTTGAATAGGAATATCAAATTGCTGACGTGGAATTAATTCTTTCAATTTTTCACACATTTTTTTACCAATATGTTGCGCATTATCGGCATGAATTAATGCAGAAAGGGCATCAACCGTTAGTGCGTTTAATAAAATATCCAAACGTACCAGCTTAGATACTTTCATGCCAATTGGCGAATAATCAAAAGAAGCATAGCCTTTTGAAACTGTTTTTAATCGATCATAAAAATCGAAAACAATTTCTGCCAAAGGCATTTCAAACGTAAGTTCAACACGCTCAGTCGTTAAATAGGTTTGGTGGGTAATTATGCCTCGCTTTTCGATACAGAGGGACATGACATTCCCTACAAAATCTGCTTTTGTAATGATTGTAGCTTTTATATACGGTTCTTCAACACGGTTTATAGTTGAAGGATCTGGTAAATCAGAAGGGTTATTAACTATAAAAGCATCATTAGGATTCTTGTTGGTATAGGCATGATACGATACGTTGGGCACGGTAGTAATCACGGTCATGTCGAACTCACGCTCTAGACGTTCTTGAATGATTTCCATGTGGAGCATCCCTAAGAAGCCACAGCGAAAACCAAAACCTAAAGCTGCTGAACTCTCTGGAGTGAACACCAACGAGGCATCGTTTAATTGAAGTTTTTCCATAGAATTACGAAGTTCTTCGTAATCTTCGGTATCTACAGGATAAATACCCGCAAAAACCATGGGTTTTACATCTTCAAAACCTTCTACAATATTGGTTGTTGGGTTAGCAAAATCTGTAATAGTATCGCCCACTTTAACTTCTTTAGCCGTTTTTATGCCCGTTATTAAATAGCCAACATCACCAGCCTTCACACTTTTTTTAGCGACCTGAGTTAGTTTCAAGGTGCCTACTTCATCTGCATAATATTCTTTATCGGTTGCAACAAATTTTATTTTTTGACCTTTTTTAATTTCACCATCAAATACTCTAAAGTAGGTTTCAATGCCTCTAAATGTATTATAGACCGAATCAAAAATCAGGGCCTGCAACGGTGCGTTTGGATCGCCTTTTGGTGCCGGAACACGTTCAATAATGGCGGTTAATATATTTTCAACACCAAACCCGGTTTTTCCGCTGGCATGGATGATTTCTTCTGGATCACAACCCAATAAATCAACGATATCGTCGGTAACTTCTTCAGGGTTTGCGCTTGGTAAATCCACTTTATTAAGCACAGGAATAATTTCCAAATCGTTCTCTAAGGCTAAATATAAATTAGAAATGGTCTGTGCTTGAATGCTTTGGGCTGCGTCAACAATCAATAATGCGCCTTCACAGGCCGCAATTGAGCGTGATACTTCATATGAGAAATCTACGTGACCAGGCGTGTCAATAAGGTTTAAAACGTATTCTTCACCTTTATAGGTATAGTCCATTTGGATGGCGTGCGACTTGATAGTGATACCACGTTCACGCTCCAAATCCATACTATCCAAGAGCTGATCTTGTTTTTCTCTATCGGTTACCGAACCCGTAAAATCCAGCAAACGATCTGCCAAGGTGCTCTTGCCGTGATCTATATGTGCAATGATGCAAAAGTTTCTAATGTTTTTCATAAAGGAATCTCTTCTAAAAAAGATTTTGCAAAGATAGTTTATTTATCGTGCTATCTCGCATTTTTAAATTGATTGAGAGGCTTAAGTAATGACGTTTAAAGCTTTAAAATGACAGATGATAAATTAATCAACCCATTCAGAAATAAACAAATTGGTATCGCGACCACCACCGTTATTTCTATTGGAGGAAAATGCTAGATACTTGCCGTCGTTAGAAAACACAGGAAAGGCATCGAAAGTTTCACCATGAGTGACACGTTCCAAATTTTTTCCGTCGATATCGATTAAATATAAGTTAAAGGGAAACCCGCGTTCTGCTTCAAAGTTAGACGAGAATAATATTTTTTTACCGGATGGATGAAAAAACGGACTCCAATTGGCGTTTCCTAAATCGGTTAATTGACGCAACTCACTTCCATCAGCATTACAGATATAAAGCTCCATATCTGTAGGCTCTACCAAACCTTCTGATAATAAATCTTTATATTCCTTTATGTCTTGTTCGGTTTTTGGACGAGAAGAACGAAAGATGATTTTACTTCCATCTGGCGAAAAGAATGCGCCACCGTCATAACCCAATTCATTCGTGATTTGCTTCACATCTGAACCATCAAGATTCATGGTGTATAATTCTAAATCACCACTCCGGGTAGAGGTAAAAACAATTTTATCGCCCATGGGAGAGACCGTTGGTTCTGCGTCGTAGCCCTTTTCGTTAGTAAGCTGGTTTACAATATTACCTTCTAAATCTGCAACAAAAATATCGAACGTGTCGTAAACTGGCCAAATGTATTTACCGTTTTTCCGCAAGGGTGTATCGGGGCAATTTTCGTCACCTAAATGGGTAGATGCATAAATAAAGTGTTTGTTATCTGGCAAAAAGTAAGCACATGTAGTACGTCCTTTTCCGGTTGAAACCATGGGCGGAACCGTGTCTTTAAAGCTATCATTCACATTCATCAAAAACATTTGATCGCAACTCACGTTCCAATGTTTATTATTAGACTGAAATACGATTTGTTTATCATCAAAGCTCCAATATGCTTCTGCGTTATCGCCACCAAAGGTGATTTGTCGTATCGATTTGAAATGGGTTTCTTCCGGATAAATCAACGTGTCTTTTACAGTTTCATTTTGTGTTTCATTGGCAATAGGTTGCTTCATTTCTTTTTTACAAGCAAAAATCATTAAGGCTATTGCGAGAAGGCATATTCGATTCATTCCAAAATATTTATGGTTAATACCAAATAAACCTCAAAACAACTGATTAAATTCGGTTCTATTTTCATCTAAAGAAAAGATAGCTCAAATTTACTATCAATCATTTTAAAATTCATTTAGTATAATGACTAAATTTGTGTAAAATTAATATTTATAACCATGAAATACCTTGTTGCACTGTTTTTTTTAGTATTCCTGAATTCATGTAAAAAGGAAGTTCCTGAGGCTACCACGATTAAAGAAGATATTAGTTTCCTTTCTGATGACGCCTTAGAAGGCCGCCAAACTGGAACTAAAGGCGAACGAGCTGCGGCTGAATATATCGCTGGGCGTTTTGAGAATTTAAATCTTGAACCAAAAGGGACAGATCAATATTTTCAAGCCTTTTCATTTAAACCAAAAACCAACCCACATCAAACAGTCAACTATACTGTAAAAGAAGGCGACAGCACGGTGACAGGAACTAATATTATTGGGTTTATGAATAACAAGGCAAAAAACACTGTTATTATTGGAGCACATTATGACCACCTAGGCTATGGGGCAGAAGGCTCTTTGCATCGCGGTGAGAGAGCCATTCACAACGGCGCTGACGATAATGCCAGTGGCGTTGCCGTTATGTTAAAGTTGGCTGAAAAACTACAAGGAAAACATAGAGGCAACAATTATTTATTTATGGCTTTTTCTGGCGAGGAAATGGGTTTATTGGGGTCAAATTACTTTGTGAAAAACCCAACCATAGACACCAAAAAAGTCAATTTTATGATTAATATGGATATGGTGGGACGCTTAAATGCAGATAGCACGCTAGCGGTTTACGGCGTAGGCACATCACCAATTTTGAAGCAAACCTTAAACGCGCATAACACTAACTTTAAATTGGTTCAAAAAGAATCGGGCATAGGTCCTAGCGATCACACCTCGTTTTACAATGCTGATATTCCTGTACTACACTTTTTTACAGGGCAGCATGAAGATTATCACAAACCCAGTGACGATTTTGAAAAACTAAATTACGAGGGCATGGAAACCATTTCCAATTATATTTTTGAAGTGATTTCAGATTTAGACGATAACGGAAAATTACCTTTTAGAAAAACCAAGAACGAAAGCGAAGAGACTCCAAGATTCAAGGTTGGATTGGGTGTCATTCCCGATTATTTGTTTGATGGTAAAGGCATGCGAATAGATGGTATTAGTGAAGATAAACCCGCGCAGAAAGCAGGATTACAAAAAGGGGACATTGTGATAAAATTAGGAGATAGCACGGTGGTTGACTTGATGAGTTATATGAAGGTTCTATCGACCTTTGAGGCTGGAAATATAACGAACGTGGTGGTTGATAGAGCTGGTAAAACTATTGAAGCAGACATTGAATTTTAATAATATTCGAAGGTTTCACGCCATGTGAAAGTGTAAAGTTATGATAAAAACCAAACAGGACCTTATTAATAAAATCCATTTAATTATTTCGGTTTTAATCGTGGTGCCAACAGCCCTTACTTATGGTTTCAAACCCGATTTTCAATTTGATATTCATTTGAATACCATGTGGATGAGTTTAATTTCTTCAAAGCCATTATGGGCTTGTATTTAGGTTTTTCGGCACTTTGACTTTTAGGCGTAATTAAAAAAGGCTACAGGCACATGGCCATAATTACTAATATTATATTTATGTTGAGCTTAGGTTTTGGAAGAGGTTTAAGTTTAGTCTTAGATGGCACGCCAACCCTCGCCTACCTTTTTGGAACCTTCGCCGAATTATTTTTAGGAGTTTATGGGGTTTGGGTTTTAAAAAGCCAACATACTCCAAATACCTAGACTCATAACACCATAAGAATAGACGCAACGATCATTTCCCAAAAATAAAATTCATGGTTTTATAAGGAATTTGTATATGTTAAAAATTTTATAAATATGCTTTTTTTTAACCTAACTTTGTGTTTTTATAAAAAGTCTAGGTCATGAAAACTATAATGTTAATACCTGTTTTTATTTTTGGGATATTTACCGCTACCGCCCAAATAAGCAACGCTGTTGAAAAACTTGCATTACCAAATAGTTTAAGTGAATCTTCTGGGGCAATTTTTTTTAATAATAAACTAATTACCCACAATGATTCTGGAGGCGAAAACAGGCTTTTCGAATTAGATACTATTTCTGGTCTAGTTACAAGAACGGTTACTATTTTAAATGCTACTAATGTAGATTGGGAAGATATTACTCAAGACGATACGAGTATTTATATTGGGGATATAGGGAACAATAGTGGGGATAGAATAAATTTGAAAATTTATAAAATCGGTAAAGCTGATTTTTTAAATACCACTAGTGTAACAGCAGAAACGATTGCTTTTAGTTATGCTGCTCAAACAGATTTTACCGCTAACCCAAACAATACCGAATGGGATTCTGAAGCACTTGTTTCTTTTGATGAAACAAACTTATTATTATTTAGTAAAAATTGGGTTGATGGGACTACAAAAGCCTATTTGGTTCCTAAAACGCCAGGAACATACGATTTACAACCATTAGCTCCAACGTTGGATAGTGGCGGATTAATAACAGGCGCAACTTACAACCCTTTAACTCAAAAATTGTTTACAATTGGCTATAATAGTACTTTGCAACCTTTTGTTTGGGTTAGTGAGAACTTTAGTGGCACTGATGTATTTTCGGGTACAAATACGCAAACCGGCCTTTCTCAATTTGGGTTCGAGCAGACCGAGGCCATAACCCATATTAATGAAAACAGATATTTTATAACGTCGGAGTCAATTAACACCTCTTTTTTTTCGGATTATGCTAAATTAATTTCATTTTCAACAAACGATATTGCTTTGTCTTTAGACTCTGTTATTGCAGAGAATGACATTATACTGTATCCAAATCCAGTAGATACGTTTTTATATGTAAAAAGCAAAGATGTGATTTCCATTGAAATATATGATACAAAATCTGCTCAACTATATAAAGGCAACGATATAAAAGTTGATATGAGTGTTTTTAGTGAAGGAGGTTATGTTGTTAAGATTAATTTAAAAAATAATACTTCCCAGATAAAAAAAATAATCAAGAAATAATTTTTTAAAAAAAAGGCAGGATTACTTCATTATTTGGATGGTTTCTATTTGATGAAAAAAACAGTAATTTTGCCCAAAGTTAAACCCCGTGATAAAAATAGACAACATAGAACTCCCCGATTTTCCATTGCTATTAGCACCTATGGAAGATGTGAGCGATCCACCGTTTCGAGCCTTATGCAAAGAGCAAGGTGCAGATGTTGTGTACACTGAGTTTGTGTCTAGCGAAGGCCTTATTCGTAATGCTGCAAAAAGCGTTATGAAGTTGGATATCTACGAAAAAGAGCGTCCAGTTGGCATCCAGATTTTTGGAGCCAATTTAGATAGCATGTTACAGACTATTGATATTGTTTCAGCATCAAAGCCAGATATCATTGATATCAACTTCGGTTGTCCCGTAAAAAAGGTCGTGAGCAAAGGCGCCGGTGCAGGCATATTAAAAGATATTTGCCTCATGGAACAGCTCACTGCTGAAATGGTCAAGCGCACCCATATTCCCATAACGGTTAAAACCCGCTTGGGCTGGGACCACGATTCTATAAAAATTGTCGAGGTTGCGGAACGCTTACAAGATGTAGGTTGTAAGGCTATCGCTATTCATGGCCGTACCAGAGCGCAAATGTATAAGGGCGATGCCAATTGGAAACCTATTGCACAAGTGAAGAACAACCCAAGAATGCACATTCCCGTATTTGGGAATGGCGATATTACAAGTCCGGAACGGGCTATGGAAATGCGTGATGTTTACGGACTGGATGGCGCCATGATTGGTCGTGCAAGTATTGGGAACCCCTGGTTTTTTAAGCAAGTAAAGCACTTTTTTAATACAGGCGAACACTTAGCGCCCATTTCTCTTGAAGATCGCGTGGATGCAGCACGAAGACATTTACAAATGGCTATCGATTGGAAAGGCGAAATTTTAGGAGTTTTCGAAACCCGCAGGCATTATACCAACTACTTTAAAGGCATTCCTCATTTTAAAGAATACCGAATGAAAATGGTTACTAGCGATCATTCCGAGGATGTTTTTGCCGCCTTTGATGAGGTCCTTGAAAACTTCGCAGGCTATCAATTTACAGAGTAGTTTTATTATTTGGGCAAATGGCAAGCCACCGCGCTATCCACTATATCTTTTTAAAGCCCCATGGCGAAGAATAGAAGACTTAGCTAATCTTTTAAGTTCTACTTATATACAAGCTTCAATTTATAACGCTTTAAAAAGGATGCCGCTCCTATCACTTTTGCACCGGTTTGCCATGTTTATGGTAACTTCCAAAATTAATAGTCTTTCAAGAGGGTTTTTGATATTCTAACCGATGCTATTTTTGAGGCGATAACCCCTAACACCGAAATAGTGACAAATACAATAAGTAAGTTTATAAACTTAATGGTTGCTGGGTAAGGTAGCGAAGGCGTAATATAAACCTTTAGTATCTCGGGGCCGTAAATCTGATTAATAATCACGAGAAGGCCAATAAGAATGCCAATAAAGCCGCCAATAACACTCATTAAACTCCCTTGAAAAAAGAAAATCTGCCGAATCTCTTTTAAAGTGACACCCATATTAAATAAAGTACTCAGGGTTTTCTTTTTATCTAAAATCATCATGATGATAGACCCGATTACATTGAATAAAGCAATGATTAACACCAGTGTGAAGATTAAGTAGACTGCCAGATATTCGGTATTTAGCATTTTGTAAAGGGCATCATTTAATTGCGCTCTGTTTTTTAAAACAACCTTATCGCCTAAAATAGACTCAATATCTGCTTTTGCTTTTTCTTGATCAGCACCTTCTTGCAGTTTAAACTCGACAGCCGAAATTCTATTGGGTTCATAATTTAATAAATGCTGCGCCAAATCTAGGGGAGCATACACGTATTTATCATTCAGCTCTTCGTTAATATCAAAAATGCCAACATTAACGGTTTTAACGCTATTAAAAGCACTTTTTATTGAGGTGATTTGCCCTTTTCCGGGTTTAGGGACCGATATATTTACCGTTTTAGCATAGTCTAAAACACCAAAAGAGAGGTTTCTGGAAATCCCCCAACCCACAACAATCTGATTGGTTTGTGGCTCAAACCAAGTACCTTGCACAATCACCGAATCCACGTGGTTTACAGCCTGAAAATTCTCATCAACACCCTTAATACTGGCAATATAATTCTTGTTATCAAAGGTTACAACCACGCGCTCCTCTAGAATTTTTGAGTATTGTGCTATTGGTTCTAACTGGTTTAATTTACTGGCTTCATCATTACTAAGAACGAATGATTTCCCTGTGGCGGTTTCTGCTTTTAAATCGGGGTCTACAATACTTGAAAACTCCAAAGTAAAATCCTTTAGACCCGCAAATCCAGAAAGTACAATAAACAAAGAGGCAGCCCCTAAAATCACGCCAATAATGGCGATGATAGTAATAAAATTTATGGCGTTATTGGAACTTTTAGAGCGTAGGTAACGTTTTGCTATGTAGAGTGGGACATTCATAATTTATAAGACTATGAAAAAATTATTATGAATGGAATGTTTTAGCATGCTTAAAAAACCGATTACGATTTCCTTCTTTTATCTAATAAATCAGGATTGTCTATAGGGTTGTCTTCTCCTTTAAGTGATTTATCAATTTGATTGATGTACTCTAATGAATCATCAATAAAAAACTCCAACTGCGGCATACGTCTTAATTGATGCTTGGTGCGTTGTGCCAGTTCATGCTTGATTAAGTTGGTATTCGATTTTATACCTACAATAAGTTCCTTCGCTTTATCATTAGGAAAAATACTTAAATATACCTTGGCCACAGAGAGGTCTACTGTAACTGTAACTTTAGAAACGGAAATTAAAATACCGTGCATACCACCTTGTGTAGCTGCGCCTTGAAGCACTTCTACCAAATCGCGTTGTAAAACGCCTGCAATTTTTTTTTGTCTTTGACTTTCTTCCAATTTATATAAATTTTAAACTTTGTGGGCCAACTGAATATATGGTTTTTGTTGGGCTTATTGTAATATAGGTTTTCTGGTGCAAAAATAACAGATATTTAAAGATTATCTTACTTTTGATTTACAAAATTTGTATCTTGATATTGAACTTATTTAAACTTTTTTAAATGAGTTCATTAATAGATTTTTGCAAAAGTGAATAAAAAAGGATGATAAATGAACAAGATTGAACATATAGGGATTGCTATAAAAAACATGGACGATTCTAACGCGTTGTTTACAAAACTATTTGGTAAACCACCCTATAAAATGGAAGCTGTAGAAAGTGAAGGTGTAAAAACATCGTTTTTTGAAGTGGGTGACAATAAAATTGAATTGCTAGAAGCCACCAACGACGATAGCGCTATAGCTAAGTTTATTGAACGTAAAGGCGAAGGGGTCCACCATATTGCATTTGATGTTTTAGATATTGAAGCCGAAATTAAGCGCTTAAAGGCAGAAGGCTTTATTGTTTTGAATGAGAAGCCTAAACGGGGAGCCGATAATAAGCTAGTGGCATTTCTACATCCTAAGTCTAGCAATGGCGTACTTATAGAACTCTGTCAAGAAATTGTTTTAAAGGAATAAATTACTTGTAGAGTTTTAAAAATAATATTAGATTTGCAGCCAATTTTGGTCCCATAGCTCAGTTGGTTAGAGCACCTGACTCATAATCAGGTGGTCCTTGGTTCGAGCCCAAGTGGGACCACGTCAACAAAGACAAGCCTTTCAAGAGATTGAAAGGTTTTCTCTTTTTAGACCAGTACAACATCTGTACAACATATTGCCTTTCTTTTGCTTTCATTTATTATTATCTTTAGAAAATGGATAGGTTAGGTGAAATATTGGCAACATGGTTATATAAAAGCCGAAAGGATTTGAGACTTTTGTGGTTGAAGAACGGTTCTCTAACTGACACCAGAAATGGATGTTGAGTAAAGTAAAGAAAACTAATGGGCTTGTGTAAATATTATTTAAAACGCACACATTAAAGTGCATAAAATGTATTATATTGCACATGTAAAAATGCATTATGGAACAATTATTAGAAAAGTCGGCAGCATTAGTAAAACGGGTAAACATTGAAAAAAAGCGTTATTTATACCATGAAATTAATTGGAACAATAGATTAATAGGTGTAAAGGGCGCACGAGGTACGGGTAAAACTACTCTTTTATTACAAAAATTAAAAGAATTAGGATTATTACCCACACAAGGCACGTATTGGTCTTTAGATGATTTTTATTTTACAACGCATTCATTGGTAGAAACTGCCGAAGAGTTCTTTAAAAAAGGAGGACAATATCTTTTTTTAGATGAAGTACATAAATATGAAAATTGGTCCATACATATAAAAAACTTATATGATTTTTACCCAGATCTAAAGATAGTATTCACAGGATCTTCCATTATTGATATTTCTAGAGAAGAAGGTGATTTAAGTAGAAGAATGCTGATGTACACCTTATCTGGGCTTTCGTACCGCGAATATTTAGCGTTTAACGATTTATATAATTTTGAACCTATTGCTCTAGAAGATATACTTTCTGTAAATCGTAAATGGACAGAAATATTCCCTCCCGAATTTAGACCATTAGCCCATTTTCAAGACTATTTACAATATGGTTATTATCCCTTTTCAATGGAAGATAGACAAGGTTACGCCACACGTTTGCAACAATTGGTGCGATTAATTGTGGAATACGATATGGCAGAATTAAAGGGTTTTGATATACGCAATGCAAAAAAAATGTTGCAATTACTTAATGTGGTTGCGGCTAATGTACCGTTTCAACCCAATATATCCAATATTGCTACAAAGAGTGATATTCATAGAAATTCAGTGGTATCTTATCTTCATTTTTTAGAGGAAGCACAGTTAATAAAATTATTGTATGCATCGGGAATAAGTTTAGCAACACTCCAGAAGCCTGAAAAAGTATATTTAGACAATCCAAATCTCGCTTTTTCATTTTCAACTTCAAACCCAAATAAGGGAAATTTGAGGGAAACCTATTTTATTTCCCAGGTTGCTGTGCGACATAAAGTTTCATACCCTAAACAAGGAGACTTTTTAGTTGATGATGTGTATACTTTTGAAGTTGGAGGCAAAGACAAAACCAACCAACAAATAGATACTATAAAAAATAGTTTTGTTGTTGCGGATGACGTAGAATTCCCCATCACTAAATTGCCACTTTGGTTATTTGGATTTTTATATTAGCACCTTATCGATTTTGCAAGATTTTATATAGAAATTTCAATAAAGATTTACTTTCAAACCAATATTTCAATAGCCTTATCTAAAACTGAGTTATCAAATTCCTTGAGATACGTTTGTGTAATACTAAGATTTTGATGTCCCATTGATTCACTAATAATATCGGTAGCGACTCCTTTTTGTTTTAAACAGTTTGCAAAGCTATGCGTTTTACGTCAAAAGCTGATGAGGGTTTAAAGCCTTTTTCTCTTGGTGTAACTCCGTTTTTTTGTTGAAGTGTTAGCCAATAATTCCACCATTTTTCAATTTTCCAATATTTATTGGTTATCATGTGAAAATGTGGATTGCCCTTAAATTCATCATTTTTTGTTTGGCGTTCTACAACCCAGATATATTGAAAATCTTCACTCCGTTTCTTAACATTATCAATAAATTTCCTTAAAATATTTACGGCTATTTCATCGGATATTTTATTTAGAAAAGTAAGCGTAACAAAACTTAATCTTTTTTGAGTTCTAGAGAAGCATGTAATTTTTTTTCTAATTTTTTGTTTCGAACGCCTAGACAAGGAACGAAAAGAACCTTCCTTGTCTTTACTCTCCTTTTTTTTGCTGTTATATTTAGTTTATCCGATTTGGGCAAAGAAAAAAAAGACACCTCAGTAGAGGTGACAGAAGAATTGATACTTAACAAAAGTCTCAGACACTTAGAGTATTTAAATTATTTAGAAATCAATATGAGTGATGAAAAATTATGTTTTTTTACCACTAGGTTTTCTAAAAGATCTTAAAAAGGATAAACTACAATCTCAATATAATACTATTATTACTTCAAAGCGACTCGCACTTAAATCTACATAAAAAAAATCAGTAAGAACCATTCGTCGACACTTAATCGTTATTCGTCTACACTAAATCTCGGAATAACGAAATGAAACATTAATATTAACTTATTACTCTACTTTTACTTACTAACGCTAAATTAATTGGTTAAAAATGAAAGCTTTAAATATTTTATTAATTGAAGATGACATGATTGAGGTAATGAAATTAAATAGAACAATTTCATCACTTCAACTCGCTCATAAAATAATTGAAGCCAACAATGGAGAAGACGCTTTAGGTATTTTAAGCAAAAAAGACGAATTACCTGACATAATTTTATTAGATTTGAATATGCCAAAAATCAATGGTATTGAGTTTTTGAGTATTTTAAAAAAAGATGATGTTTTAAAATATATCCCTACTATTATTTTAACGACATCTAATAATCAAAAAGATTTATTGGAATGTTATAAAATAGGTATTGCAGGTTATGTTTTAAAACCTTTAAAATACGAGGATTATGTATCAAAAATCGAAAAGTTATTGGCATATTGGAGCATTAATGAATTAAAGCAAATATAATGAAAGGTATTGTTTTTACTGAGTTTTTAGATTTAGTTGAAGAGAAATTCGGGCTAGAAGTTCTCGATAAAATTATAACACAATCTAATTTAGAATCTGGAGGTATATATACATCTGTTGGTACTTATAATTTTTCAGAAATGCTTCAATTACTTCAACATTTAAGTGCACATTCTGGAATATCAATAGATGATTTGCTGTTAGTTTATGCTGAACACTTTTTTGGTGTAATAGAAACGAGTTACCCTGGCCTATTAGCAACTTATAAAGATCCTATTGAAATGATTTCTTCTATTGAAAATCATATTCATATTGAAGTTAGAAAAATATATCCAGATGCCGAATTACCAACCTTTGAAGTTGTTGAGAAAACAGATAACTCACTAGTAATGATTTATAAATCAAGTAGAGCGATGCATCATTTTGGCTTAGGCTTAATGAATAAAACATTCGAGCATTTTAATTCTACAGCTTCAATCGTTTTAGAAAAAATAAAAGAAGATGGTACCGAAGTAAAGTTTTTAATTAATAAAAACTAATGGGTCAAGATAAAATTGACATGTTACAACGTGCGCTTGCACGCGAAAAAGCTGCTCGGAAACAAGCAGAAAAAATTCTTGAAAGTAAAGCTGCAGAGCTTTATGAAGCCAAAGATAAACTTGAAAAATCGTACTCAGAGTTAGAAGCGCTACTCAATAAAACAGATTCGCAATTACAAGGTGTTTTTGAAAATATAGTGGATGCTTATGTTATTATGGATTTAATGGGCAACATTTTGAAAATGAATGATGCCGCTGTAAGTCTATTAGGTTTTGATGATGCTAATGAGGATTTTAATCTTCTTGAAATGGCAAACCCAAATGAGATGGAGCGTGTAGCAGAATCGTTTCAATCACTTCTTATTAATGGCTCGCTTACTGATTTTCATGTAAATGTAATTACAAGAAAAAAAGAAGAAAAACTGGTTCATATTAATGCTAGTATTATTTATGATGATGGTAAACCAGTTGCTGCTCAAGGCATAGTTCGAGATATAACATTAGATAATAAGTACCAAAAAAGTATTGAAGCAGAGCGAGTCAAATATAGCAGTATTATTGCTAACATGAATTTAGGATTAGTTGAAGTTGATAATGACGATAAAATTTTATTGGTAAACCAAAGTTTTACTGAAATATCTGGCTACACAGAAAAAGAGCTTATTGGTGAAATTGGTGGAAAATTATTTCCAGTATATGAGGATTCCCAAGTTATTGAGACTGAAAATTTAAAGCGTCAAGATGGTGAGTCAAACTCTTATGAGCTGAAAGTTAGAAATAAAGCTGGAGAGTTAAGACATTGGCTAATAAGTGGTGCGCCAAACTATAATTTGAAAGGAGAAGTTATAGGTTCTATAGGTATTCATTTAGATATTACCGATTTAAAAAGCTTAGAACTTCAAAAAGAAAGACTACTATCTAAATTAGGTAAAAGTAACGATGAGTTAGAAGAATATGCTCATATTGTTTCTCATGATTTGAAATCGCCATTACGAAGTATTAATGCTTTAGTGAGTTGGCTTAAAGAAGATAATGATGGCAAGTTAGATGATATAAGTATGCAAAATTTTGCACTTATTGAAGCAACTCTTGAAAAAATGGAGCAGCTCATTTCAGATGTGTTAAGTTATTCAAGCGTAGGCACTAGCGAGAATGAAAAAGTAAATGTTAATTTGGATGAAGTCATTACCGATTTAATTCAAATGATGTATAAACCAGAGCATATAACTGTAGAAATTTTAAATACACTTCCAACACTAAAAGGTGATAAAACGAAACTGGAACAAGTGTTTCAAAACCTTATAGGTAATGCCATTAAATTTATTGATAAAACGGAAGGTTTTGTAAAAATAAAAGCGGAAGAATTAAGTACGCATTATCAATTTTCAATTGCAGATAATGGTGTGGGTATTGAAGAAAAGTTTCATAATAAAATTTTTAAAATATTTCATGCACTGAATAAAAGTAAAGATTCTACCGGCATCGGTTTGTCTATCGTTAAAAAGATTGTGGATTTGCATGAAGGCGATATTTGGTTAGAAAGTGAACTCGGAAAAGGAACTACATTCTTTTTTACACTAAAAAAATAATCCATGAAAACGGTACAATTAAAACGACATAAAACTGATGATTGGAAATATTTAACTGAAAAGATTCCACTCCTAAAACCTTTAGTTCTAGTTTTAGGAAATAGGTATTTGTTAGAAAGCGACATTATTTATGAAGATGTAAAGCGTTTATTTCCAGATGGACATATTGTTTTTGGCTCTACAAGTGGCGATATAACGTCAAATATGGTTGATGATGATGCCATTACCATAACAGCTATTGAATTTGAAAAAAGTCAATTTTTAATCAAGACCAGTAATATCATAAATTCAGATTTAGATAGCTACAAAACGGGCGTTGATTTAGTAAAGCAGTTTCCAAAAGCAGGTTTAAAACATATTTTTGTGTTATCAGAAGGTAGTTTTGTTAACGGCAGTGAGTTAACTAAAGGTATGAATGCTTCATCTGAAAATAATATTTTGATTACAGGTGGACTATGTGGTGATGCTGCACGTTTTGAAAAAACAGTAGCGGCTTATAATGAAAACCCAAAACCAGGAGAAATAATAGCTATAGGTTTTTATGGTGAAACCTTAGAGGTTTCGTTTTCAATTCATGGCGGATGGACCCCTTTTGGCCCAGAACGGGTGGTTACAAAATCGAGTTCAAACGTGCTTTATGAGTTAGATAATCAGCCTGCGTTAGATTTATATAAAAAATATTTAGGTGATAAATCCAATGCATTACCTTCAGCAGCATTATTATATCCACTTAATGTAAAATCAACAGAGGAAAAACAATCATTCGTTAGAACTATTTTGAATATCAATGAAGATGAAAACACTATGATTCTTGCAGGGGATATTCCGGAAGATTCTAAAGTACAACTCATGATGACCAATGTAGATAACATTGCAAATGCATCAGAACGTGCTGCAAGACAAGCTTTAGAGTTAAGAAAAAATAAACCTCAATTGGCTTTATTGGTAAGTTGTATTGGTAGAAAGTTAGTTCTAGACCAACGTGTTGAAGAAGAAATTGAAGAAGTTGTAGCTGTGGTTGGGGAAGATACCACTATTTGTGGTTTTTATTCTTATGGGGAAATTGCACCATTTCACGGTGAAAATAATTGCCAACTTCATAATCAAACCATGACCATAACGCTAATAAGCGAATAATGAATTCACTACTAAAACGTCAATTGCGTAAATATTTAACAAAAGAGTTATCTGAATCGAAAGATTTAGAAAACTTTCTTGATGTAGTAAATAGGTCTTATCATAATTTTGATGAGCAATATGTTATGCAACAACGCGCTATGACAATTAGTTCTGATGAATTATCAGTTGCAAACGAACAATTAAAGGAAGAGGCCTACGCGCAGAAAGAAGTTATAAATAAGTTGAAGCACGTTATTGAGACACTTAAATTTTATGAGCTTCCAGAAAATAATACCCTTGAGAATGCCGATTTAGATGGATTAAAACTAGTAGATTTTATTGATAATCAAACCAAAGAAATTGTAGAAATAAATAAACAACGTGAAAAACTGTTGAATGAATTGGCGCATCAAAATCAAGAATTAAGTGATTATGCTCATATGGTGTCTCATGATTTAAAATCACCCTTGCGAAGTATAGACACATTAACTGCTTGGTTGAAAAGTGATTATGATGATAAGTTTGATGATACTGGCAAAAACAGTCTGAAACTCATTAGGAATAATGTAGAAAAAATGGATACCCTTATTAATGGTATTTTAGAATATTCTACTATTGGTAAAAACCAATTAGAACGTTATGATGTTGATACTAATAAGCTTATTGATGATATTTTAAATATTATTGAAATTCCAGAACATATTTCAATAGTTAAAAACGGAACATTTCCAGTTGTAAAGGGTGATAAATATAGGTTACAGCAACTATTTCAAAGTATAATTGATAATGCTATAAAGTATAATGATAAAGCATCAGGACTTATTGAAATTGGTGTTGAAAACCAGAACGACTTTTGGCAGTTTTATATAAAAGATAATGGTAAGGGCATTGATGAAAAATATTATGATAAAATATTTAAAACCTTTCAAAAATTAGAAAATAACCCACAATCAACAGGTATTGGTTTATCTATAGTTAAGAAAATTATCGATTTATACGGAGGTAAAGTGTGGTTAACTTCTCAATTGAATAAAGGAACTACGTTCCATTTCACCATTAAAAAATAGCTATGGAACAACCTAATTTAGCATACATTGATACGCTTTCTGGAGGCGATGAGGCTTTTAAACAAAAGTTAATAGATATTATTAAAATGGAGTTCCCAGATGAAAAAGCAGTTTACCTAAAAAACATAGAAGAAAAAAACTTTGAAGCAGCAGCAGAAAATGTACACAAACTTAAACATAAAATTAGTATTTTAGGACTTGAAAAGAGTTATGAAATTGCTACAGAATTTGAAAATGATTTAAAAGATAATCATGATGATGTAGGCAAAGAAGCGTTTATAAGTATTCTTCAAAATATAACTACCTTTTTGGCGACTTTATAATCTTATTTTATGAATTGTATTATTATTGATGATGAGGCAACAGCAAGAGCCATTATTGCCCAACTTTGCTCAAATATTTCTAGTTTAAATATTTTAGAAGAATTTCCTAATGCGCTGCAGGCCATAAAGTATTTGAATCAAAATGAAGTCGATCTTATTTTTTTAGATATTCATATGCCAGATTTTACAGGTTTCGATTTTATTCAAACCTTAAAAAATCCACCTAAAATTATTTTAACCACTTCAGATCCGCAATTTGCTATTGAAGCTTTTGAGTACGATTGTATTGTCGATTATTTAGTAAAACCCATAATACTACCGCGTTTTGAAAAATCGATTCAAAAAGCAAAAGCTACAGTTTCAAAACCTACTGTAAATACTGCGTCTTCACCTGAAACAGTAGAAACTAGTTCTGGAAACGATTTATATGTTAACATTGATAGGCGTCTTATAAAAATAGATATACCAAGTATTTATCTTATTGAAGCCAAAGGCGATTATATTAATGTAAAAACGGAAGAAAAAAATTATACGGTACATTCCACATTAAAAAAAATAGAAGATAAATTACCAAATGACTTGTTTTTAAAAGTGCACCGGTCGTACATAATAAACGTTCAAAAGATTATCGATATTGAAGATAATAGCGTTTTAATAAAAAAGGATGTAATTCCTGTAAGTCGCTCAAACCGTCCTGAATTAATGAAACGGTTAAATTTATTATAAATGTTTTCGATATCATGCTATGTTTCTACCGTTACTCATTTCAATATGACAAAACAACATTAATTTAGTATCTCTAGTCATTTCGACGATAGGAGAAATCACATAATTAAATTGATATAAACTTGTATAATGTGATGTCTCAATCGTCCCTCATTTCGACATGACTAACATATTCTTATTTGATATCTTGAGCCATTTCGACAAAGCGAAGCATGAGCGACGAGAAATCACATAACAGTAAGAGGTAATACATTTAAAAATTATGCAACATAAATACTTCGTTTATATAACAACCAATAAATATAGAACTACCTTATATATTGGCTTTACAAATAACATCCAAAATAGATTATCTCAACATTATTTTGATTCTCAAAATGCTAAAAAATCTTTTGCGGGTAAATATGGTTGTGTTTATTTGGTCTATTATGAAACTTTCGAATATCCTAAACTTGGAATATCAAGAGAAAAAGAATTGAAAAAGTGGAGACGTGAAAAGAAAAACAAACTAATTTCTGATTTTAATCCTAAATGGGAAAATTTAAATAATCAAATATTTTAATTCTTTTAACTATGTGATGTCTCAGATGCTTTCTATATAACTTTGAGTCATTTCGACAGAGTGAAGTATGAGCGACGAGAAATCTCATGAAGCAAACAAACACATTAATGCCCAAGTATAATGTGATGTCTCAATCGTCCCTCATTTCGACATGACAAAACAATATTCGTTTAGTATTTCAAGCCATTTCAACAATTGGAGAAATCATACCGTCTTAATTAGAAAAAAATCACGCAGTAATTACGATGTCTCACATACGTTCGACATGACATAGTTAAACTAATTAACTTTCCGATATATTAAACTTCTATTTACAACCATTCGTCTACACTAAATTTTCATCCATCGAAAATTAAAATTTAAACACCAATAGTAATATAGTTTTGCGGTATAAAATATACATACCATGAAAAAATTATTACTGTTATTATTTGTAACTACGCTTAATATAAATGCACAATCTGGCGCAAGTACTCAGGATGTTCCTTTTAATTGCGATTATAATGCTTATCTATTTCAGTATAACGATGTTTATGCTATTGATTTAGCTTCAGGAAATTCTTATACGGTAGCTACTGATGTTACAGAAGGAAATATAAACGCAGCAGCTTACAATCCGGCAGATGGCTTTATTTGGGGATCATTAGGCTCACCAGAAAAATCAATTGTTCGTATTGGAAAAAACTTTGAGACGACAACTTATTATATAGATGAATTGCCTACAAGTGGTCGCTATATAGGTGATGTTAGTGCAGAAGGTATTTATTATTTAAAAGGAGGTGGCGCAGCGTATTACACTATAGATTTAAATCCTGATTCAGATAACTACGGGAAGTATATAGAAACTCTAAATTTACCTCAAAGTATAAGTATTCATGATTGGGCATTCAACGCAGTAGATACTAAACTTTACACCGTTGAAAAGAAAACAAATATCTTATATAGAATAGATGCTGAAACTGGTAGTATGCAGAGTTTAGGCGAAGTGCCAATTCTATCAGGTTTAAATTACACGTATGGTGCGGTTTATTTTGATGCTTCAGGTCGTTTTTATGTATCTGCTAACCAAACAGGCACTATTTATGTGATTCAAAGTGTACAAGATTTAGATGGTACAAATGCTATGGAGTCTAACTTATTTGCTTTCGGGCCTTCAAGTTCACAGAATGATGGTGCACGCTGTCCTACAGCTCCAGTACTACAAGAAATTTGCTATAATGGTATTGACGATGATGGCGACGGCTTAATAGATTGTGAAGACCCTTCTTGTTCTGGTTATGGTGATTGTGATGTTATAGCAGCGCCAACAACAACGGCTAATAAGGGTGGTTTAGAGAGCAATAATAGACTGTCTCAACAAATTAGCAAACGTAATTTTAACCGTGCAAAAAGTAGTTATAAGTTTGATAAAAGCACAGCCAAGAAATTCTTAAAATCATCCAAATACGGAAAAAACACACAAAGTAAAGGTGGTAGTTTTCAATTATCAGATTTTATTCCTTTCGGGACTATTGGAGAAGATAATGTTATAGAGTCGTCTCCTACAGATTTAATAAACATTACTAATGCTACGAATGTATATTCGGTAGATTATATGAGGAATAATGAAGCTGTTGCTTCTATATTATTACTTCAAACAGATAAAGGGGTCTATGAGCATACTAAATATATTTGCGATAGATTATTAGGTGCAGAACTTATTTCGGTATCAACCATAGAAATTAGCGAACAAAAATTTATTAAAGCGCTTATAAGAAACATTGATGGGTCTTTAGAATTTGTATTAAGCTTATCTGCAAAACCAACAAACGGCGATACTAATTTTGGTATAGAAAGTCATTGGAATTTAGATAAATACGAAAAAGGTGTGCCTTATTATAATTTCCAAATTTGGTCTAGTTCTTTAGATGATTTATTAAGACTTGGTGAAGAAGTAGTAAGCTTATTAAATGTACAAAAGCCTATAACTAGCTATAATAATTCTACACCACCAACGGTATTTGTTAGAAAAGGAAAATACCATAATGGTAAGTTAGATTTACAAATTGTAAATACCAATAGGAGTGAAGGAGTTGTTTTTGATGGCGGATTACGAGCTACCGAAACAAATGGCGTAGAGTATGTATCTACACATATTGATTTAGAGGGGAACTATATTTCCAATTTAGAAGTAGAAGCAGGAAGTTTATTTGATATTGGGTTTAGAATTGGTGATGGTAAGAATACTCCAGATGATTTATTTATGTCTGATGGGCCTTGGGGGTATGATGATGCAGCACCAAGCACTAGTGTAAAAAGTTATGCGGTAAATACTAACGAAGCGCAATTTAGTGATGATGCCTTTCCCATTGAAAGAAACATTGAATTAACAGCAACTACAAGCGAATATATTGCAGCGTATAGAGCGTTAACACCAAAGTTTAACCCAATTGATTTTACAAGTTACAATAGCTTTCAATTAAAAGCAAAAGGTACAGGTACTTTAATTATCAGATTGGTAAAAGAAGGTGTTTCTAACTGGGAAACACAGTACAAAGCAAGTATTGCACTTACTGACGACATGCAAGACTATAGCATCCTGTTTTCTGAGTTTAACTCTATAAACAATGAAGCCTTTATAGCAAATGATATCACATCGGTAGTATTTACAATGTTGGCAGAAAATGGTGTTGAAGAAACTAAAACGATGAGTTTACAACAGCTTCGTTTTTCTAAAAGCAATTCGCTGTCAGTAGATACTTTAAATAGTGAAGACGTATTTAATCAAGCGGTTGCAGTACCAAACCCAATGCGTGCAAAAACAACGATACAGTTTATCTCGCAAACTAATGAAGACATTCAGTTAATGATGTATAACCAATTAGGAGTTCTTGTAAAGCAACTAGATTTTAAAGCTAAAAGAGGGCAAAACAGTTTGCCACTAACAAAAGACAATTTAAGTACTGGTTTATATTTCTGTACCCTTAAAGGCCAAAACATGAATTATAAAACTGTAAAATTGCTTATACAATAAATAAGAATAATTAAAACGATTGCCCCAATTCTTTAAAAGGTAAAAGACGCAAGTTTTTTGCCTTTTTTTTGTTATTTTGTGGTATATTTCAACTTTAATTGTCAGCTGTATACCTTTTCTTTCTATTTCTGACATGATGAAAACTTTATATTAGATTAAGTGTATTAGTTAGAATAATCTTTATGAATGAAATAACTACAAAAGAAATACCTATTAAGGATTTAATTCTTTGGGATGAAAATGCAAGGTTTCCTGATAAATATTACAATTCAGAAGAAAAAGATTTAATTAATTATTTTATATCAAAGCCAGAATACAAAATAAAAAAATTTGCGAAAGAGATTGTTTCTCAATTTAATTTACCTCAACTTGAAAAGTTAGTAGTTTGGAATGACGAGGGGAATTTCATTGTGCTTGAAGGTAATCGGAGATTGACAGTTTATAAGTTACTTTCTAATCCTGAATTAATAGAAAATCATGGAATAAAGACATATATAAAAGAATTAAAAAGCAAAATTAATATTAACGAATATTATTCTTTAGAATGTTTAGTTACTAATAATAAAGAATTAGGACTTGAGTATATAGATAGGAAACATGCCAAAGGAAACAACGAAGTTAACTGGCAAGAACCAGAAAGGACTAATTATAATTTAAGAAGAGGGAATGGAACCATTAATGATACTATTGTTAGTGGTGTAAGCAATATTGTAAAAGATTTAGATTTACCAGAAAGAATGAAAGAAGATATTCTTGGTAAAGGGTATGTAACGACTTTTTATAGAGCGATAACAACAACACCTGCTAAAAAGAAATATAAATATAAAATAACTGAAAACGGAGAATTAAAAATTGAGAATGAAAACTTTAAAGATGAATTAAAAGTTGTAATATATCAATTACTAAATAAATCTGATTTTGAGGGAAATAAAATTAATTCACGAACATTAAACAAGAAAGAGAATATTGAGAGTTTTATACAAAAGATAAACCCAAAAGATGTAAAGAAAGTTGAAACTGAGATAGAAAAGAGTACAACCGAAAATCTTTTCGGCGGCAAAACTATCAATATTGGCAAAAATAATATCAAAGTAGCTAATGATAAAATACCCAGTAAAAACACACCAACAGGCTTATTTTTCAGAGAAGATGTGCCTTTTAGAATAGATAGTTCAAGTTTGAAGATCTTATATGATGAATTAAAAAATATTCCAGTTAAAGTTTACCCAAATGCTACTCATGATTTATTAAGAAGCTTTTTAGAATGCTCATTAGCTTTTTATTTTAAAAAGAGTAATCATTATAATAAAATTTCTAAGAGCAAAGAGCATAATCCCAAATTGGGAGAAATGTTGACATATATTATTAATAAAAAATGTAATGAATTAAATGACAGTAATGTTATTTCGACTATAAAATCAATAAAAACGGATTATGAAAAACCATATTCTTTAGAAAGAATGCATATGATAAATCATAATGAAAACTTTGTTTCTGTTGAAAAAGATGTTAGAGCAGCTTGGTCAAAACTTGAACCTTTATTTAAAATCATTTTAGTAGATAAATAGTGTTTTACTCTCCTTTAAGATATCCAGGAGGAAAGAATAAGCTTTCCGTATTTATAGCAAAGATTTGTATTGACAATAATATAAATGGACATTATGTAGAACCATATTCTGGTGGAGCTTCTGTTGCTCTATTTCTATTAATAGAAGGCTTTGTTAATAGAATAACTATTAATGACAGAGATAGATCAATTTATGCATTTTGGCATTCCGTATTAAATAAAACAAATCAACTTTGCAAATTAATAGAAAATGCAGAACTTTCAATTGAAGAATGGAGAAGGCAAAAAGAAGTTCAAACAAATAAAAAAACTGCTAACTTATTGGAGTTGGGTTTTTCAACTTTTTATTTAAATAGAACAAACCGTTCAGGTATAATTAACGCAGGTGTAATGGGTGGTGTATTACAAAACGGTAATTATCTTATAGATTGCCGATTTAATAAATTAGATTTAATTGAAAGAATAAGAAAAATAGCTAAATACAAGAAAAGTATTCGACTTTATAAAAAGGATGCTATTAAATTAATAGATAAAATTCAAAATGAAGCAATGAATGATAATGTTGTTTTTTATTTTGACCCACCTTACTACTTAAAAGCAAGTACACTTTATATGAATCATTATCAGGATAAAAATCATAAAAAAGTAAGTGATAAAATAAAATCTATCCAAAATATAAAATGGATAGTTTCTTATGATAACGTTCCTGAAATTCAAAATCTATATTCTGAGTGTAATAGAAAGGAATTCTCTTTTAAGCATACTGCATATGAAATTAGAGAAGGAAAAGAAATTTTGTTTTTCAGTGAAAATATTAAACAGCCAAAAATTGAAGAATGGAACCCATTAAGATTCAAACTTAAAAAAGGAAAAAATGCTATGAATATTGTGTATAAATAAACCTATTCCCTAAAAACAGGCTTCTCAAACAAATACCATTTAAAACGTAACCCAATTTCGGTAAATGTAAAACCAGCAGCAGTGGCAGAGGCAATATTACTGCGCGTACCAAATAGGTTTAAAAGTGCCCTTTCAGAAAATTTATAACCTAATTTACCTTGTATTCTATAGGTGCTTTGGCTACTATCATCTTCAATATATTGCAAACCTGTGGCAGCGGTTAATTCGTAAAACCATTCGTTGGGTTTCGTGATTACTTCATCTTTAATCAGGTTTATAAAAACTTCAGCCGCATTAAATTTTTCTGGACTAAAATAAATGGTGGGTACTTTGTTTTTAAATGTAATGTATTGGTAGTTTAAGCCCGCTTTTAATGATGGCTTGCTTAAAATAGTATAATACAACGAAGTAAACAACAGGTTTCTAGTATTATCATCGTTTTGCGCCGTGTAATAATACTGCGTAAACCAACCCAAATTAAAATTTGTACTGAGGTTATAATTAGCGTAAAAATTATTCATTATAATTTCCCTATCCAATAAATCGGCATTAAAATTTTGTATTTCACGTTTGTAACCAATATCTAAAACCTGAAGTTTAAAGGGTTTTATATTAAAGGATATATCGGTTAATAATTGCGTGTAATCATCGGTATTTGCTTTTGCTGAAGTTATCCCCGCGGTGCCTTTAAACGTTATATTGGGTAATAATTGATAGGCTAACCCTAATGAAAAATCGTTTGAGGTTGCTTCGTTATCAGTTATTTTATTGCTCGTAGTTCGGTAACCGTAATTAGCCAACCATTTAAACTTCGTTGAGGTTGGAAACTCCAAACTGGTTTGAAATGCATAGGCTTCATTATCGCCATTATCAAAGGTATAAGATACTTTAGAATCTAGAAAAGGCGTAAAACCTGTATTTAAAGTTTTAATAAAGTTGGAGGCATCTTTTTGGTTATCATAAAAGGTCAAGGTGTTTTCAGCAGAAGTATAAGCATCATCATAAACACCCAAAGCTTTTAATGCATTGGCTTTTCCTAAGTTTCCATCAAATGATGAACTATCATTTTCTAATATGCGATTGTAATCTGTAACACTTTTCTTGAAGTCACTTTTATAAATATTCAATGTAGCACGTAAAGCCAAAACCCAGTTTTCATTTGGCTTTTCTTCAATTAATACATCAATTAATTGTTTAGCATCTTTATATTTTTTATTCCAAATTAAGGCTTGAATGTAGCGTTCTTTGGTTTGTTTTATTAAGGTTTTATCAGTATTGTTTTCTAATTTGGTATAAGCATGTTCACTTATGTTTAAAGCTTCTTTTTCTTTGCCATCTAAATGTTCAACTAAAGCTAATCCGTTTAAAGCCGTTGTTTTATTATCTGGGTTTTCGGCTATTTTATTATAAGTTTCTTTAGCTTTTTCTAAGTCATTCGAAATTAAATATAAGTTGGCGAGGTTTAGCAACGTGTCTTTATCATCTTTAAAAAGCGACAGATTTTCTTTTAAAAGCTTTTCAGCTTCAGTATAATTTTGTTGCTGTTGGTTTTGATACGCATACCCTAAATAGATATATTTTTTAGAGGTTAATGCATTTGGGTTTCCAGGTAACACATCCAAGGCTTTATTGACATAGACCAAAGCTTCATTATAAATTTTAAGGTTCGATAGCGTATTGGCGTATCCTAAAAGTGCTGGAAAGCTCGTATTGTCTTCTTTTATTAAACCGTCGTAAAACGTTTTAGCATTGTTGTAATCTTTATTCCAAAGTAAGGATTCGGCATAATTTAACTTGATTTCAAAATCATTGGGATACGCTTCTAATAAATTGGTAAAGATCGTTACGGCTTTTTCTGATTCGCCTTGCAAACCAACGGCGCGTCCATAGCACAATTTGGCTGTTTTATTTTCAGGATAGTCTTTTAGTACAGATTCAAAAAATGATTCCGCTTCAACGTATTTCCCGGTTTCTAAATAGGTAAAACCTTTTTGCATATTCTGCGAGAAGCATAAAACAGTGAAAAAAATCAGAAAAAAAGATACATAATATTTAAAATTCATGGGGCGTGTTTAGATACTGCAAGTTAAGCAATCAAATGCAATCATTCATCTACAGTAGCCTGCAACTCACCGAAATTTAACTGCGCTACATTGATTATAGAGACATCTTTGTACAAGAAATAAAAATGAATAGTAATTAAAAATAGAAATTATGGCTCTTAATATTAAACACCAAGACAATATTTTTTTTGTTGAAGGAACTATTGATGCTACAACTGCTAAACAATTTAAAAACCATTTAGAATTCTTAATACTTTATACTAAAGCATTAACTATAAATATTAATGGTGTAAATGCTATTGATAGTAATGGTATGAAAGCCTTAAGAGGTTTAAATACAACAGCATTAATTTCCAATAAAGCGTTTTCTATCATTGGTTATGGTTGTAAAGATATCTACGACGATTTTCAATTAAATAATGTGGCATAATTATAAACACCCCAATCATTAAACAACAAAGTCATGCAAGTTATATCAATTATAAAATCAAAAAAAATATCGCCAGAACAACTATTTATGTTAAGTGTTCTAGCTGTTAATGGAGGCAATTATTTATATAATTTAATTCTTGGACGTTTATTAGGGCCAGAACAATTTGCTGATGCTGCTGTGTTAATTACATTTTTATTGGTGCTGTCATTTATAGCCATGACTTTTCAGTTGGTTACTGCAAAATTCTCAGTACTTTTTGAAAACGAGTTATTTAAAAGTTTTACTTCAAAAATTTATAAAAACGCATTTTCTGTTGGTATTGTAATGGGCATTGTTGTTATACTTTTTGCTCCAAAATTACAAAGCTTATTTAATACATCATCATCTAGTATGTTTGTCATATTTGGTTGTGGGGTACCGCTTTACTTTTTAATGAGTGTGAACCGTGGTGTTTTTCAAGGAAAAAAAGCTTTTAAATCACTCTCCATTACATACCAATTAGAAATGTTAAGCCGTTTGGTAATTACTTTAGGGATCATCTTTTTATTCAATTTGCAATCATCGGTAGTCATTGCCATAGGTATTTTTGTATCATTCATCTTTGGTTTAATACCGTTTAAATTTGATTTTAAATTTTTAAAATCAAAGGTTATTATAGATGGCGTCCATACGAAACAAATAAAACGTTTTTTCATTATTACTGCGTTTTATGAGTTGACTCAAATTATTATAAACAACAGCGATATTCTTTTAGTAAAACATTATTTTGAATCTTACGAAGCGGGTTTATATGCTTCATTAGCCTTAATTGGTCGTATTGTTTATTTTATTGCATGGATGTTTGTTATGCTGCTTTTACCAACTGTGGTTCAGTTAAAAAAAGACGGTAAAGAAACGGCTCCAGTACTTTTTAAATATGTAGGTTATATAGCCGTTATATCCCTGGCTATTGTATTAGCGTGTTTTATATTTCCCGAAACCATTATAACCCTGTTATTTGGCGAAAGTTATATTGCAATGGCACCTTTATTGTGGAAATACGGGATTGCAACAAGTATGTTTGCGATCTCTAACATATTTGCTTACTACTACCTGTCTTTAGATAAATACGTGCCAGTAATTATTTCAGGCGTATTTGGTATGCTTCAAATGGCTTTAGTGGTTTTTTATCATGATAGTTTAGAGCAAGTAGTATATATGCAAATCATAGCTATGGTCCTTTTACTGGTTATTCAATTAGTATTCTTTAAAATGGATCAAATAAAAATCTTTAAAAAATAGACTAATCTAAAGCAAATTACCACTCATCGACAGTAAATAGAACCCTATCTACATATACCTATTTTTTGAGAATGAAAGTCTCAAATTTGTAATGTAAATAACAAATAACACCTAAATCAAGTATTATGAAATTAGCAATCGTAACAGCATATCCGCCAAGTAAAGTCACTTTAAACGAATATGCATATCATTTGGTAAAACAGTTCAGACAAAAAGAATCAATTACAGAATTAATTCTTTTAACTGATAGAACAGAAGGTAATAAAGATATTGCTTTCACGGAAGCAGGATGTAAAATCACGATTAAAGAATGTTGGTCGTTTAACAGTTACAAAAACATTTTTAGCGTCACTAAAACCATTAATCAAACACAACCAGATGCTGTATTATTTAATTTACAGTTCATGAAGTTTGGCGATAAAAAAGTTGCTGCTGCTTTAGGGTTAATGTTGCCATTAGTATGTAAGCTTAAAAACATTCCAAACATTGTATTACTCCACAATATTTTGGAAGAAGTAGATTTAGGAAATGCAGGTTTTACAAGTAATAAAATCATGCAAAAAGTATACGGCTTTATAGGAAGCACTTTAACACGATTAATTCTTCAAGCAGATATCGTTGCGGTTACTATGCAAAAATATGTTGATATTTTGGAAGAAAAATACAAGGTTAATAATGTTGTGCTAATACCTCATGGAACGTTTGAGATTCCTACTGTAACACCAGATTATAAGCTTCCAGATGGCCCATTACAAGTAATGACCTTCGGAAAATTTGGAACCTACAAAAAAGTAGAATCTATGATTGAAGCCGTTGAAAAAGTGAGACTATCAACAGGATTAGATTTAGAAGTGGTTATTGCAGGAACAGATAACCCAAATGTACCTGGTTATTTAGCAAAAGTACAAGAAGACTATAAACATGTACCACAAGTGAGATTCACGGGTTATGTTGAAGAGCACGAACTACCAACCTTATTTAAGGAAAGTGCTGTAGTTGTATTTCCATACACTTCTACAACAGGAAGCTCTGGCGTATTGCACCAAGCAGGGAGTTATGGTAAAGCAGTCGTTATGCCAGATTTAGGAGATCTTGCTTTATTGGTAAAAGATGAAGGTTATAGAGGTGAGTTTTTTGAACCTAGCTCAGTGGATAGTTTAGCATTAGCAATTGAATCTATTGTCACAGATGAAGCCAATAGAATCGCATTAGGAATTTCTAATTTTGAAGCGGCAACGGCTTATCCAATGTCGAAAATAGCGGAGATGTATTTGAATAATTTTGATGCTATTATTAATAAGAAATTTACTTTAGTCTCTCAACCTGCTCAAAGTATTATGGTTTAATTAAGTGTTTAAAAGCAGCCTTTTTATTGCCATTCGTGTTAATAAATCCGAAATATTTTTGAGTATTTTTTCGCCAAGGAAGTCGTCCAACGACTTCCTTGGGTATTTCTATAAAGTCGTATAATGTCCAAGACATAAACTGAATGTTGTTTTTGAAAAAGATGGTTTGCGCTTGTTGATGATATTCAGTTTGGTCTTTTTCTGAATTTCCAAAAGGATTCCAAAGCCCTTTGTAAGATGATATACCAAATTCTGTAATGGCTATTTGCCTGTTTGGTATTTCAAGTTTTAAATTTTTATAGACATCGTCTAAGTCATCTAAATCTTTGTAGTAGTGAAAGGTTATTATATCCAATTTGTCTTTGAGGATCGTTGCGCTTTCTACATTAGACCACCCAATAGTAACCGGGTGGTTTGTGTCTATAGATTTTACTAAATCAATCATTTTATCAAGCCAAGCTTTAACCAATGATTCGCCACGATTATCGAAATCTAAATTTGGTTCATTTTTAATATCCCAAGCAAACAGAGCGGGGTGGTCTTTTAATTCGGAAACGATGGTTTCTGCGTGACGTTGATTTAAGGACCAATCTAAAACGGAATAATCGCCATAGAAATCAAATAAAGTTACCATCACTTTTAAGTTGTTCTCTTCAGCTAAATCTAAAACGTCTTTTAATTTTTTAAGCTTTTCAGTATTTACATTAGCTTTTCCAAAATCATCATATTGCACAAAAATTCTAACTGAATTTAAACCAGCATCTTTTATAATTTTAAAATCTTTCGAAATGATTTTAGGATCAAAGGCATCTCCAAACATGTCCCATGGTGTATTTTGTGGATAGTAATTTATTCCATTAATTTGTGTGCTTAGACCAGTAGCAGGAACGAATTTGGTTTTATAATCTTCAACTTGTATTTTAGTAATATGGCGAATGCGCCAAAAACCATCTTCTAAAAGTAAAGTTAATTTGTAGGTTGCTTTTTCTGTTGTTTCTAAGACACACGTTCTATTTTGAAAAACACGTTTGTATTCAATAACATCTTTGTCTGTTATAACTGCTAATTGTCCATCCTCACTAAAAAACTCTAGTGTTGGATGATGTTGTAGCGTTGTACTTTCGATTGAAATTTTCTCAGTAGTATTTAGGTCAATAGTACTATAAATGTTTTTTTTAGCACTTTTAGTATAATAGTCTTCAATTCCAATTGTGGTATTTGTTTTATATGCTATTTGTTTTACATACCAGGCATCTAAGTAATCATTTTCGATACTATTAAGGGTTTGGGCATCCATAAACCTACCTTCGTTGTTTAAAGTTTCCCATTCTATTTTTGGTAAGTATTGATCAATCTTTTTAATTTCGGTATGTAACATGGTGCTTCTGTCGGCGCCCGTGTTTAAATAGCTATATAAATTGCTTATTCCGAAAATTAAGAAGGCCGTAATAATGATATAAGACAGCACTAAAATAAAACGCAATATGTTTTTGTTTATTTCTATCACAGCTTTATTTGCTTAAACGGTTTTTCAATACCTGCGGTTTCTATTTTAAAATTATAAATGTCATTTGTAAAATCATTGGTATTTAATTTAAATGTTGCGTAACCTCCAAACGAACTTTTAAGAAGGGTTTTATGCTTGGTCTTATTTTTAAAAACCGAAAGGGATACTTCTAAACCATCAGGAATCATTTGATTCATAAAACTTTTTAAAGGACCAATCGTAATGGTTCTATTATCTTCAGAAAAAACGACTTGAAAATCTAATAACGCAGGTTTATAATCTAATTCAATAGTGTTACTTTTTGCCATACCCTCGATAATTGCCTTGACTTTCCAGCTGTCTTCGTGGTCAGGATGAATCATTTTAGCTGACGCAATGCCATTTATCGTAGTGCCAGAAGTTTTTAAAATAGCTTTGGATTTGTTTGAGATAAAAAACGCTGCATAGGTACCATCACTAACTATATTTCCATAGTTGTCTTTTATTATTGATGTTGTAAATGAGGTGATTTGGTTACCATCAGCATATTGGTGGTTTCTATCAAAATAAATTTCAAAATCTGTTGGGAGATCTGGTAAAACATTAAGTGTAAATTCTTTAGAATTTTTACCTAAACATTCTGAACTTATAAGCATCCTCCCAGTTTTGGTTTCAGAAAATATGTTCTTATAGCTAATCCCATTTTTTATATAAACCGTATTATTCTCTTCATTATTTAAAAACTGATGTTTTACATTAACCGCGGTACTATCTTGTAAAGGGTTATCAAAACGATCAGTTGGAATTACAACCAACATGCTAAAATCTGTTCTACCAGCGGCAATACTTGGTGGTCCTAAATAGGTTTCCATTGATATTGCCTTGGTTTTTGGCAGAATATGGCATTTACCAGATAAAGTTTGATTATCTGCTAATAATTTCCAATTAACCACCCCAGATTTACTACTTATAGTTTGAGGGAGATTATAGTTTAACATACCCACTTCAGTCACTGGTTTTATAATGGTGTTGCCATAGCTGTAGCTTGCATAAAGCAAAGGTTGTAAACCTCCTGTAGTTGAAAACTTTAAAACTATTGCATCACCTGCTACAAACTCGTTTTTTGTTGCTATTAACTTGTAATCATCATTTAAATCAACAGGCATATCAGTGCTATTTAATGATAAAAATAGCAATGTAGAAATAATCAGATATATTAGTTTAAATTTCATTAATTTGGATTTCCTATATAGGTGTTTAATTCAATTTTGATAAAACTATAATTTGAATTCTTAATAGGCTGTAAAACGCTATGTGTTTGATTTATTTTTCGATTGGGCACAACTTTATTTGATATAGCATCGTTGGGCAAACCGTTTACAAAGCAGTTTTCCATATTACTATTTACTATCTTAATATCGTCATTTTTTAAAACCTTATATGAGAATGATTGTTGACGCTGTTGCCTAATACCTGACTTTAAAAATAAATGGTCTACCCAAAGCATCGTTTTATTTTTATCGTAATAGGTAATTAATAATTGTGGAACGGTAATTTCTTCTAAACCAGAATTAAAAAGTTTTCCAGTTATAATATCTTCAGATACATCTAAATTACTTAACGTAGCACCTTTGTATAAATCTGAACTAGAAACATTACCCGCTACTTGTAAATTAAATTTAGTGGGTTGTTCTTCAAATTCAATAGGAGTGAATTCATCAGGGTTAAAGGTTTTTGGAATAGAGTCTTGAGTTTTAGACCACGCAATACCTTCAAAATTAATTTTAAAAGCACTCACTTCCTTAGGCATAAGTTTGTGCTTTACGTGATATTTAGCGTTGTATGTAGCCAGCTGTTTATTGTCATCATTATATAGTGTGCCTTTTAAAACCACATCCGCAGGAACATTATCTATATTTTGAACTTCACCAATTAACGCATAACTACCATTATGTTTTACCAATTTTGCCGTTAGAATTTCTAAAACGGGTTGTTTTAAAACATCTTCGTGATGGGTTTGTTCTGTAGTAATTCGTCTGCGTCCTTGGTTAAAATAACGTGTGGAATTATCAGAATACAATTGGTCTGGAGGTAAATCTAAATCAATATCTTCTGGTTGGATATACCATTTATTGTTAAGTTTTACTAAAGATCTAAAATCAGTTCTTTTAATTTTTTCCAAAGGTGTAATCCAATTGGTATTAACTTTTACTGTTACTAAACTATCCGATTCTGATGTTATAATGGTTTCAATGGCGTCTAATTTAGCATAGGAGCTTAATAAGCCATCGGTTACTGAAATTTCCAACATATACTGAGCTATTGGCAAATTACTTTCAGGGTTAATTAAGCCATATGTGGTTTCAAATTCTTTAAAGTCTAGGGCATCATAATAAGCTAAAATGGCATTTGTAGGCGAATGATGTGCATCGTTTTTAATATAAAATTTATAAACACCATAAAATATAAAAACAATTAAAATTACAGACCAAATATGCGTTATCTGAAGTACTGTTTTTGAAAAATGAGAATACGTGCTTTTAAAGTTTAAATATTCAGGAATAACTTTAACTTTTCTTTTTAGCGTTCTAATCCAAAGCATTTGAATGTTTAGTATGAATGCAATAATAACAGTAAGAAACGGAATAATACCCCACATAATTTTTTGCCATTTGGCGACATCATCTTTTGGTAATATGGATGAAATTGGCGGTACATTTAGCTTTTCCCATACTTGTATACCATTTTCCAATTGCCTTAGACGTTGCCAACCACAGAAGTATAAAATAGGGTCGTAAAACTTATCATTTGAGAATATATATTTTAGATTGTATTTTTCTGGGGCCGTTAAGAATTGTTGTAAAGAACCAATACCTTCTACACCTTTAAATTTTGAATTCTCTAGGCGCTCAATAGGGCGTGTGGTGAGTTCTGGTAAACGCCTTGCGGAATGATAATTACCATCGACACTCATAGCATTGGTTTGTGCCGCTAACCACGCCATTTGATCGCCAAAGCCTAAAGTCATATACCGCCATTGGTCGTGCTGATCTTGATTTAAGAAGTTTACAATGGGTAACATTTTTATTTTCTGAGGTTGGGATGGTCTAAAATATCCCAAACTCATTGTAAAAACGGTCATAAAAATGAATAGACCAGCCAAAACTCCACCAATTAAACGATGGTAAATTGCTCCAAATTTATTCTGAATACGTGTTTTTAAATCGCCCTCAAAAAACCGAAACACAAATTCACCAAATAGAGGAAGCGACATTATAGAAGCCCAAAGCGTAAAACGGTCTAATGTTAAAATATTAAATGCAGTTTCACCCAAAAAGAGTTTTGGAACAGGGGTTGTACCTCCAGTTCCTAAAACAGTTAGAATTGTTATAGATAAACCAAAAAACAAATAACGCTTGCTATAATATCTATAGAAAATATAGGGTAAAAGCACTAGTAAAATACCCCAAGGAATTAAAAAGAATACTAAACCTGAAGAGGTTATTTCTAAAAAATCATCTCTAGACCCATGTGGTATGGGGACTTGTGTAATAGGGTTGTTTTTTGAGTTTATCCAATAGGGCAGAATACAGCCAATAATAATAATTAATGATAGCATCCCGAAGCTAACAATACGTTTAAAGAGTTTTAAAAAACTGTTTAAAAAGACTTTAAATGTTACCGCTTTCATCGAATCTACTTCCTCCTTTGAAACATCCATTAATACCATGCCTATTAATGGAAAAATAAAAAATATCATCCCAAATATGGGTGTAACATGATGTGAGGTAACCGTAACCGCTATTAATGATAATGATGTTAAAAGATATCTATACTTACCCGTTTTTAACCATAAATAGATTTCTGGTAAAGCATGCATTAAAACCGATATACCAATAATACTTGGTAACTGTCCGAAAACATGTAAGGTTTCTACAAACGAAGATGATAAAACCGCTAAAATTGCGGCATAACCTGCAACAGTTCTATTGGAAGTTATTAACAATGAAAACCTGTAAACCCCGGTTATAAATAGAATAATACTAATTATAGCAACAGTGAATAATCCAAATTTCAAACCACCAATCATAGAAAGTAATCCTATTGATTGATGCACTAAAGGGGGATAACTCATTACTGTAAACCCCGTGTACCACTCATAATTCCAAGGTTCAAACCAGCTGTTCGCATAATGATCTGCAAAAAACAGATGTATTAAGGCATCATAGGTGTTTTCTAAAGTAAAGAAGATGGAAGTCCCATGAAACGCCAAGCCTAAAAGGAGTGCAGTAATTAAGTATTTATTTGAGGTTTCTTTCATTAAAAGCCTAAACTATAACAATACTGTAAATATATATAATTTTTGTAGGGGTTTATTTATTAATTATCTACAGAAAACTGCCATTCGTCGACACAAAGATATGGGTTAAACCAAATAAGAATTTTGTAAACGTCTTTCACAGTACTTTTGAATCATCAATAACAAATAAAATAGCTTATTATGAAAGTTTTAGCAATAGATGACCAACAATTAGTATTACTTCCTTTACAGAAGCGTTTAGTAGAACTTGGGTACGAAGTGAGAATAGAAACTGATTCTAAAAAAAGTTTAGAATTATATGATTCTTTTAATCCAGATTTAGTTATCGTCGACATCAATATGCCTGGGATTTCAGGTTTGGATGTTGTTAAATATATTAGAAGTTCTAAAAATGGCAATACACCAATCATGGTTTTATCAGGTAATACAACGGACGATATAATTACAGCAGGTTTTGATTTAGGTATTAATGATTATATGAAAAAGCCACTAAGCATTAATGAAATTTGTGCTCGTGTTAAACGATTAATTGGTGCTCCAGAAGTTGAGAATAACACGACAACTAATAATGTTATGATACAGCAACGTTGTGTTGGTGTGGTAATACCATGCTACAATGAAGAAGAGCGTTTGTTAAGTAAAGAGTTTACTGATTATATTGATAAAAATTCAGGTTATCATTTGTGTTTTGTAAATGATGGAAGTAAAGATAAAACGTTAGAAATACTTCATGATTTGCAAAGCGGTAGAGAAGATTTTATTACTGTTTACGATTGTGACAAAAATGGAGGAAAAGCCGAAGCGGTGCGTTTAGGTATGTTACATATGGCTAAAAAAGCGGATTTGGATTATATAGGGTTTTTAGATGCTGATTTATCTACAGATTTAACAGATTTTGATGATTTAGTTAAAACTATTGAAAGCTCAGATTTTAAAATAGTAAGTGGTTCAAGAATCTCTAGAATGGGGGCAAATATCACCAAAGAATCTGCTCGTAAAATTATTAGCTTAACGATCAATTTTATTATCAGAAAGATTTTGAAAATGGATTTTAAAGACACACAATGTGGTGCTAAGATTTTTCATAAAGATGTTATCAACGTTGCTTTTAGTAAAAAGTTTGTAACGCAGTGGATTTTTGATGTGGAAATCTTTAAAAGAATGAGTCTTTATTATGGCTTAAAACAAGCAAAAACTATGCTTTGCGAGCAACCTTTAAAAAGATGGATTCATGCAGATGGTTCTAAATTATCTATGAAAGATTCTATAAAAATTGTTGGTCAGTTAGCTCAAATAGCGTGGGTTTATAGAGCAGGGAAAATGGATAAAGTAGTTAATCTAACAGATGCTAAATATACATTGAACCAAAATGTAGCTGCTTAAAACTCGTAGCTAGCTGTCCACTTTTTTGTTGTAAGTCCAATATTTAAGTGAAAGAGTTTAATTTAAAAAATTTGCTTTTATCATAGGATACATAAAGACAGGAACGATTTGGCATCCTCTTTTTTTAAAGTCTTATTAAAAAATACAATAATTCACACAGCGACTAGGAACTATTGAATTTTACGATATAACTCTATAAAAATTAACAAAAGGATGAGCTTCCCTACTGGTATAACTACACGTGGTATACAATTTGACAAATTTTACTCTCAAGAATTACTATTAAATTAATTTTCGAATTCTCTTTTTTACTGTAGCGCTTGGTTATTGATTTTCGTAATGGGTATGAAACAAATTTTAAATAATCAAATTTATACTATTATGAAGAAATCTAAGTTAAATTTTAATAAATTATTTTTGCTGTTTATCCTATTATCCACATCATTACTTCTACAAAGTTGTTCTAATGATGATGATTATGAAGACCAAAGGAGTATTGACAATAGGTTAATTCTTAAATATTTAAGTGATAATGAAATAGATGCCGAAAAAGATAAAAGCGGCTATTATTATGAAGTAATTAAATCTAACACTTCTGGTTCTGAAGTAAAGGATAAAGATATATTGTCGGTCTATTATAAAATGAACCTATTGAGTGGAAAAAAAATAGATAGTCTAGTCAATGGTACTGACCAGCCTGCGAAATTTAAAATTACTGATAAATCACTTATACCGGTAGGGCTTAGATTTGGATCATCAAAAATGAAAGAGGGCGAAAAATTTAGATTCTTTATTCCATCACATCTGGCATATGCTGATTATTCTTACGAAGATCTTTTTCAAGCTAACTCGATATTTATTGTTGAAAGTGAAATAGTAAAAATTGAAACAGAAGATGATCAAAAAACAATTGATAAAGATTCAATTGATGATTACATAACAGAAAATAGCATCGAAAACATAGAGAGACTTACATCCGGACTTTATTATAAAAGAGTAACTGAAGGGGAAGGTGATGAACCTGTAGAAGGAAAAACCGTAAAAATACAATTTGTTGCTAAATATTTAAACGGAGCTACTCTTGATAGTACAAAAGTAGATAGCCCATTTAGTTTCAAAATTGGAAGCAATACCGTAATCAAAGGGTTAGATGAAGGTGTAAAGTTGATGCAGAAAGGAGAAAAAGCAACCTTAATTATTCCTTCGCATCTAGCTTATGATGAAAGTTTACAGATATTCCCTGAAAAAGTACGGGAGGATCTCTTGAAAAAGGAATTGATTTTCGAAGAGACTCCCCCTTTTTCCATTTTAAAATTCGAAGTTGAATTGGTAGAAATCCTTTAATACAATTTATATTACATAGAGTACTGTAGCGTTTTAATGCTTAAGTACGTACAGATAAAATAGAGTAGAATTACAAATAAATGTTTAACTATTTAAAATTAAAATAATGATAGGAAAAGTAATGTTAATTAACAAATATATTATTGTTACAGCCATTTTGTTTTTTGCAGCATCTTGTAGTGATACAAGAGATAATACGGAATTGGAAAATCATAAGAAAGTGAATTTAATTGTTAACAAGCAAGCATTTGAAAAAGCGGAAAACAATCGTAAAAATAGCACTGGTCATGAATTAAGTGATCCGTTTAATATTGAAAGCATTGAACGAGTAGAAGATATTTTAAAAGTGAAAGTGTCCTATTCAGGTGGCTGTAAAGAGCACACTTTTGAAGTAATATATGGAGGTCAAATACTTCTTTCTAATCCGTGTCAGATTAATCTAATTTTAACACAAGACGCAAAGGATGACCCTTGTGAAGCAAACCTTACGGAAACTTTAGAAATTGATCTTAATAAATTGGTTGGTGATAACCAATATAAGGATGCATGCACATATAATGTGTTTAATGTCTTAAATGCCTCAAGTGACCCGGATGGTGTTGTTACCTCATTAGACAATTAACTTCAGATATTTTTTTAATATCCAAACTTAAATAATTCATGAGGAATACTATAAATATTCCTCATGAATTATTTAAGTTTAAGAACTATACGTGAATCACCAACAAATACACTCTATAATAAATTGAAAGATAATTACGAAGATTCTATTGAGTATGAAATCATAGAGGGGTGCAAACTGGAGAAGAGTGAATATCAGGAAAAGTTGTACAAACATTTTTATGGATACGCTTTTAGTATTTCCAGATTAAATACATATTCAAGGGAAGAAGCTGTTGATGTAATGAACGATAGTTTTATAAAAGTGTTCTCAAATATTCACCGATTTGATTTAAAACAGTCTTTTAAAGCATGGATTCGAAGAATTATAATAAACACTGCTATTGACAATTATCGAAAAAATAAAAAACATTACTTTCTATTGGATGTTGTAGAAGTAGATCCTCCAGAAGTAAATGAAAGTGTAATTAGTAAGTTAACTGCTGAAGATATTTTGAAATTATTGGATCAGTTACCAAAACCACACAGATTAGTCTTTAACCTTTATGAAATACAGGGCTTTAACCATAAAGAAATAGCAGAAAAACTCAATATAAAAATAAGTTCATCTCGAACATTTTTAACTCGGGCTAAAAATAAATTGAGAATATTATTAAACGAAAATTTTAAAAACTAAAATGAAAGAAAATTTCAATAATAAATTCAGTCAAAAGGTTAAGGATGTCTTTGAAAATAGACAAGAACCTTACAACCCGGAAGATTGGGAAAAACTCAAAGCAAAAAAGGATGAAAATAAGGATCGTTTCTTGTTTTGGTTCTTTCGTAAATATGCTGCGGTTATTTTACTTTTCATAATAATTGGCGGGACAGGTGGACTGTTATTATATAATACACTTCAAAACACAACTACACCAATTAATGATGAAGGAGAGATAATTATTGGGAATACCAACTCAAATAATAAATCAAATAAAAATATTAACGACTCGATTAATCAGGATTCTCTAAAAAACCCAATTTATAATTCGTATAAAAAAAATATTGAAAATATCATTAATGAAAGTAAAAATAATATTACCAAAACCGATGGTAAAGATGATATAAAAAATAATGGGAAAGAGAATAATAAAACAAATAGAAAGAACTTAAATAATAATCTAAATCAAATAAGTGAAAAGAAAAGGGTAAATAAAAGCAATGCTATTGTTTCCATTCAACAAAAGAACAATAATCAAAAGAAGAAACTCTTATCAGAACAGATTACAAATTCTAGAGATGAAAAAGATAGTGTTAATACCCTGATCAACAAATCTAAAGTTGTTACTGCCAATTTGGACTTGCCTAAAGCCTTAAAGAAATTACAAAAGATTGATTCGACGGATATTATTAATCAAAAAATACTGATAGCAGACTCAAATAAATCAGCACCTCTTGATTCTCTCTCTAAAAAAGATATCAATTCGGAATTAGAAAAAATGAATGTAGATAAGATTAAAAATAATGCTGTTACGTTTAGTCTTGCAATTTCACCAAATATAAATTATGATCAAGCAAATCAAAACACCAATATTGGTCTGGGAGGAGGGGTTTTATTGGAGATCCCCTTTTTTAAAAATTTTGAAATTTACACAGGTTTATTAGTAACCAATCAAAAAATAAATTTTCAGGAGAATGCCTTACAGGAAATTGCAAGTGGTGCCCAATTAAAATCTAAAGAAGCTGTTTTAACTGGGTTAGATATACCTATCAATTTAAAATATAATTTTGAAATGAATAATAACAAAATGTTTGTGGCGGTCGGATTATCTTCTGTAACCTATCTTAAAGAAAATGTTGAATCTACATTCCAGGTGAGTAATACTGTTCTTATAGAAACTGTTGATAATTTTGATAATCCAATAATATTATCTAATATAGAAAACACATTCGAAAAGGAAACAGAAACCCTGGGTTCGTTTAACAACTTTCATTTTGGAAAAATCATTAATCTTTCTTTTGGAGTAGAATTGCCATTTAAAAGTAGTCGTCAGTCTCTAATTATCGAACCGTATTTCAAATATTCATTAGAGCCTTTAACTAGTGAGCAAATTAATTTTTCCAGTGGTGGAATCAACTTAAAATTAAATTTTAATAGTAGGAATAAATCTAAATGAAAAAATCGGAAAGACTTTAACGACACTATTCTAAAAAGTGTGTAAGTTCCATTTTGTTGTTTAGCCTTATTTCAGGACAGGGTCATACTTACTTTCAACTGGTTATTTTAGTTTGAATGAATGGCTTTCCTTATCATACTGCAAAGAACCATTTGGAATACTGGATTAATCAGAACCCGATAAAAATACAGATATTATTTAAACGAATGCTTTTTTATAAGGATTTGATATTGGAATACGTATATCTTAAGTTCCTATGCTAGTGCTTATTTATTGGAAATATTCTAGTGTTAGAAATTTTCAGGATGACGATACTGTTTTAGATAACGACTAGACAGGGTTTATTGGTTAATGGCACTCGTTATAAACGAGCGCTAGCATAGGGACTTACAGATTCGAACTCTTTTAAGATTCAATACGAGGCTTAATTGTTAGGTGTGCTATTAATCTAGAAGCAGACCGTAAAAAACACAAAAACCTTTCAATTTCTCGAAAGGTTTTTATTCAATTTGCTATTAAATTGATTCAGGGGTAAGACTATTATTTTTCCACTAGGGGTGTGAAACTCTTTTTCTTAAACTGTTTAGGGCTATAGCCGTATTCCTTTTTAAAGATCTTGCAAAAATAACTTCGGCTTGTAAAACCAATAGTATAAACAATTTCAGATATATTTAAGTCGGTCGTTTTTAGAAGATGTTCGGCTTTTTTCAAGCGTACAAACCGAATATGCTCCGATACCGTTCTATTAAACATGGCTTTAAAACCAAGCTGTAATTTAGAGGGTGATAGCCCCGAACTTCTGCACAACATATTAACGGTATAGTCGTCTTCAGGATTCGCTATTATGTCTTCTCCCAAGGACTGTACCTTTTCAAGCTCAGAATCTGTAAGGTTCGATTGTGACATAGACGCCATTGTGCTCTCATATATTTGTTTGATATGATTCGCGAAAATGAGATAACTAGCACCTTCAAATCTCATGAATTCTGTTATCGCATTGTTTTCAGTAGAAGGGAACAATTGGTTAACGTACTCTACAATTTCTAAATTGTAAAATTTTAAATGTAATTTATTCCCCTTCTTTTCAATACTTCTAAGCAAACTCAACAGTTTGGATTTAGGAGCATTTTTAGTGCCATTCACATCCTTAAAATAGACCGCTTTATCAATACATATTACGCTAAACGTGGTTTCACATCCGGCTTTTATTAAAATAAAATTCTGGAAATTGTGCTCACTCTCTACAGCTGCAGTCTGCTGTTTGGCAAGCGTATTTGTGGTATGCGAGTTGCAGGATGCGTAAGAGAAAGAGCCATTTAAGCAAGAAATAAAATTTAAAAGCTCAGATTTGGATTGACCAATATTAAAGATAAAGCTACTTGTTAAATGTACATTGGCAAAAATACTTACCAAGCCTTTACCAAACTTTAAAAAGCGGAAGTGACCTTTACCGTTTTCGTTATCAAAATATAATGTTTTGATGCCATTTATTTCTTCAATATGTCCACCAAGACTAGATTGAAGATCCGTCAAATTAAATAATAATTTACTCGTATTAGAACTAGACATAATTATTTAAGCAGATAATGGGTTTTATAACCTTAATACAAGGATATACTGCAAAAGTATAGACACCACCTAAGCTTGATTGCCGTTTTAAAGAAATACTTTAACATTAAGCGGTTTTTTGGGCTTATTTTGCTCATATTTGAAAAATATTAGCTTCTAAATAGTTGAAATTTAACTTTTTAAAACAAAACGTTGACGTTAAACAGGATATTTCGCTTTATCAAATGAGTTCGATATTAATTGAAAGGGGATAATCTAAACGATGATATTTCATTTATTTTGTATAAAAAAGTAACCATGTGTTATAAAATATCAAATACAGCAGACAGAACGGCGATTGAGAGGTCTTTTGATATTTCATTTAAATATCCTAAACTTCACAAACCTAAACCTGTTATAAATGGTTTAGCAGAATCTTCTGTGCTTACCATAAATCAAAACAACCAAAGCGAAGTAACCTTAGCTATTTGGGGTTTATTACCAGAATCTTTTCAAGAAGATTGGCAAGTGTACCAGGACATAAAAAACACGCTTAATATTGATGTAGAGGAAATCGATCAGAATTCAGACTATATTGACGCATTGCAACATAGACGTTGCATTGTTATAGTTACAGGATTCTTTACCTATTATTTACATGATGGCGAATTATACCCATATTATGTATATTCTGAAACAGAAGAACCTTTTGGATTAGCTGCTGTTTACAACGAACTTGAAGATGGCTTTACTACAGCTTCCATATTGGTGTCTGAAGCTAATGATTTTATAAAAAAAATACATAATGCAGATGCGCTCATGCCCGTAATTTTAAACAAAGACGATCATAATTTATGGTTGGATGCTAAAACAGAAAGCACAGACCTGGAACTCCTGTTCCATACGCCTAACCAATTAAAGCTTACAGCGCACCCTATTGCTAAAGAGTTTCACAAGTCTGATATTATATACGATTCTGTATTAGACCCAGTAGAGTACAAAAACATACCAAACATTAAGCGCATTAGAAGAATGGACTAATGCCAATTATATTTATTTACTAACGCTCTTGATTTCTGTTCTATATTGACTAGGGAGAATACCATAGCGTTCAATAAAAATCTTGCTAAAGTAACTTCTGCTGCGTAAACCAATACCATACACAATTTCAGAAATGGTTAAATCTGTTTTTAGCAATTGATCTCTAGCCACCTCAAGTTTTAAATCTCTAATATATTCGTTTACAGATTTTGAAAAAAGAACCTGAAACCCTGATTGTAGTTTCTTGGGGCCTAATCCTGATAGTGTGGATAAAGCTGTTACTGAAAGCGGTTCAGACAAGTTATCTGAAATATAACTGGTAAGTTCATGAATTTTTTTGATATGACTTGACGACAAGGTATCTGGCAGAACGGTTTTGCTTTGGAAATTCTGATGTTCAAGTATTTGCATGGCCATGATTAAGTTAATTTGGCCTTCAATGGACAAGGTTCTAATAATACCCTCATCGTGTGAATTAGACATCTGTTTAATCTGATCAGCGATTTTGAGATTGTAATTTCCCAAATGCTGATAAGAGACGGTGTCATTTTCTTTATTAAAAAGCTGACTTAAAACCTTGTCTAAATACTTAATATTATTATTTTTCTTGCCTAAATAGTCTGAAGTATCTAATTGAATGATGTTTGTTTTTACCGCTTTATCTTTAGGGAATACAAATGTTTTTCGCTTTGCCTTCTTATCGGAAATGATAATGTTTTGGTAACGATTAAATGTTGAGAGTTCTTTATTGGTGCTATAGCCAAATTCTAAACTACCTTCTGACACAAAAATAAATTCTACAAGTTTTCTATTCTGGGAAACAAAAATGATTTTCGTCACTTCTTTAAATGTAACATCAAAATCTATTAAAGACAGTCCCCAATCAAAATCGATTCCTCTAATGACACCATGACCATATTTATTGTCGAATGTTAAAGTAAATTCACCACATGATGAAACAACATGTCCATCCAATACCTCACTTAATTGGCGTATGGTATTTTCGGTATTTGAGTTTTTAATAACAATTTCATGCATAACTTGATGGTGAAATTTTTATTCATTTCAGCATACAAAGAACTGGATATTGTCAATTAGTGTTTAGCGATTCTGAAAGATAAATTAACACTATTGGGCACAAAAAGAACTCAAAAGGGCAAAAATTTGGTTACAAAATACTATGCAGATTTCTCCTTTCTGGATTTAATCATGTAGGCTTTTGGTGAAATACCATATTTTTTTTTGAAGATTTTGGAGAAGTAACTTCTGGAATTTATCCCTATTTTATAGGTGATTTGGGTGATGTTTAAACCCGTAGTTTCCATCAATTTACGGGCTTTCTCTAGTCTGTAATCTCTTATAAATTCTTTTACCGAAGCGTCATATAAATGTTTAAAGCCATTTTGAAGTGCGTTTTGGTTTAAACCCACGCGTTTGGCCAGTACTGTAATATTGGCTACGGTGTCAAGTTCTGTTTTAATAATATCAACAGCCTTCTCAATACTTTTAATGGTAGATTGTCGTAATATCTTTCTGTTTTCAGGGCCGTTTAAATCATCAAGGTACTGTTTAAGCTGACTCATGACAATAGCATATGTTTTACCTTCCAGAAATACCGATTTCATAAAGCCTTCCAATTCGCATTCAACACATTCATCTAAATCCTGAGCGATATCTAAACTATAGTTTCCCTTATAATAAAATTTGTTGACGCCATTAACATCTCTAAACATGCTTATTAAATCATCATCCATTTCAGATAAAAACGTCTCAATCTTTTCTTCAAATTCCTTTCTATTAATTTCTATAGTAAATAAACAAACAGACTTGTTTGCAGGTATTTTAAAGGTGTGATTGTTTTTAGGCGCACTAGCCACAATAGCACTTTCAAGACGGCCTATACTATGTAAATCGTCATCCTGTTCAAAACTGTGCTTAATGGAAGACTCTCTATTGAATATAAATTTTAATGGATGTACAATGTCGTGCTCAAATTCAAGTATAAGTTCTTTTTTCAATGAAAAATCGATATCTACCACACCAACACCATGTTCAAAAGTGGTGGTTTTAATGTAGCCTTTTCCAAATTCTTTAGGAATATTTAAGCAATGCTCATTCTGTGATTCATGATAATCGACTTTGAGCAGTTTAGCCATATCTATTACAATTTGACTAACATCAGTGTCATTAATTTTTAAAGTTGTCTTCAAAGGGATAGCAAATAAGGGTTTTTACAATCTTATAAAGATAGTTTAATTTAATTAGCAAATAAAAATTTTAAAAAAAAAGACCTTGATATTTATATCAAGGTCTTTCCGAATAACCAAATTCTAACTACCAACCACAAACTAACTAACTAATGTCTTCTAGTCTTTTAATTTTGTTTAAATCGCTTTGGATTTGACTCCATTGATTTTTTAATATTGAGGCCGTTCGTTCAGGAAAACGAGGCTCGTTATCGCTTAAGGCGTCTTCATAATCGTCCAACGCAGCTCTTTCTCCAGTTATGGCAGCTTCTAACATAGACTCATCATTATCTGAAGAGAACAGTGCTTTAGTATCCATCCAAGTTCTGTGTAAGGCTCCAGTAACGCTTCCTCCTTTGTCAGGTTCTTGACCGTAAGTTTTTAATTCACTTTTTATCTCGTGTCCGAAAGAATTTCTTTCTGCTGCTTTTCTATTAAAAAAACGTTTCAAGCTGTCTGATTTCGCATTTTCTGCCGCTTTACGATATCCTTTTTCTGCATCGTAATTCTTCTCTAATAAGTCATTTAACTTATTTCCTACTTCTTCTGTATAATCGTACATAATATGTTTTTATTTAAAAATTACAGGTATGTTCTTTTTTGATGCCTACCCTTTAACATCATTATGTTTTGCTTACAGTGTAAATTTACAACCATAATGCGCTCTAACTTTGTTCATTTAATATGGATTTTGACTCATATAAATTTTAAGGGCTTTTTAACATTTTCGAGCGATTTTACTTCTTTCTACAATCGCTCATATAAGCATTATAGTTGTCTGCTAATGTTGTTTTTTGAGATTCGGATAATACTTTTCCAGCAAGTTGAAAAAAGGTATGTTCTTCGTCTTCTAAATGATGCTCTACTTTTTCTTTTAAATTTTTGGCATACTTTAACCACGCAGACGAATCGTAATCTGTTTTTTCTAAGGTTTCAACAATTTCATCTATCTCATGGTGTTCAGCTACTCCATGTCTAGCGTGTGGTTGTGTTTTATCGATATCGATTAACGGCGAGTAAAAATGACGTTCTTCACCATTTGCATGAATTTCCAGTTCGTGCTTCAAGGCTTTAAATGCTCGGTCCCTGGTTTTAGAGTCTCCTTCGGTTTGAACTAATACCTCTAATAATTGTCTTTGTATATCGTGGTCTTTTCTTAAGCTTTCAAAAATATTCATTGTGATTGTGTTTTTAGTTATTTGATAAAAAAAAGTGACTTGAGCATAAGCCTAAGTCACTTTTAAATAATTTATAGTGTAATGGGTTTATGCTAGTCTGAGTATATTTCTCTGTAACCTTCAACCATTTTTTCAACGTCTTTCATACTAGAATAGTATTTATAAGAACTGTTAAAAACTCTATTCGGTCTTTCACCAACTATAATGTGCTTTACATTTAAATCTGGTGCATTTAAGGTCAGTTGATCTGAGATACGTAATTTTTTATCACCTAATGTGGTTTCTTTTTTCTCAAGTTCAGAAACTACAATGATATTATTTTTACTAGCATATACTTTTTTAATCTCAATTTCATGCTCTGTACCATCTACTTCTGCTTCAACTCTAATTGTTCGTTCCTCTTTGTCTCCAAATTCGTCAGGCATATCTACGTCTACATAAGGCACTTCTACTTCTACCTCTTCCATTACAACAACCACTTTAGGTACTTTTACCATTTTAGTTCTTGTTCCTACATTCACATCTGCCCAGTCCACATCAAAAGAAGGTAATTGTCCTGATTCTGCGTCGATATCTAAATCTACTTCTGGTAATTCAGCTTCTTTAGTTTGATCTATTTTGCAACTTGTAGCGAATAATAAGGCTACTGTTGACATTGCTAATATTGTTTTTTTCATAATCGATATTTTAATTAGTTAATTAATCGTTACAGCAAAATTAAGCCCTTAATTCAAGAGGACTTTGCTCTAAAGGATTATATCTTAACTCAAACAAGCAGTCTATTATTATGGAATATATAAACTTACTTTCACATGCTTTTTTTGATTAATTTTGCAAAGGTTGGATTTTATATAGCTCCACATCCTAATAACATTATGATCACAATTAATATTACTGCCAAGAGCACCGAGGGGACAGTTAAACAAATACAAGCGGTTTTAGGCGGCACTATTTCTGAGCGTTGGGGTGAATACGTATTGGATATTGATAATGAAAATGCGATTGGAAGCATTCGCTTTATTACTTTTGATTGGGGCGGTAGCCTATTAGAGTATCGAATTGTGTTTTTTGAAGAGATTGAGCTCATCATGGATACTTCGGAATTTAATCCTATTCACTTTACTTACTGTTTAAAAGGCCATTGTTTCCATAGCTTCAGGAAAGCGGATCAACCTATTAAACTGGAGGAGTTGCAACCTGTTATATTCACTAGTAAGGATGACGGGTACAATTACGGCTATTTCCCTAAGGATATAGAACTGCATATAAACACTATTCAAATAAGTCGTGTCAAGTTTATTAGGAAGCGCTTGAATGATGCGTCCATTTTAAATCAAAAATTATATAAAGTGTTCCATGACGACCAGCATGAAAGGGAATTCTCTTATTTTGGAACCTATAATTTAAAATTGGCCCAACTGGTAAAATCACTTAAAAAGGTGAAACAGGAAGGGATGATTCGTATCATGCTTATAGAAGGTATTGTCTACCAAATATTGTCGCTACATATGATTCAGCATGACAGGGATGTACAGCGCAAAAAAGGAAAGGCACCACTTTTAAAGCGTGAATTAAAAATTATCAGAAAAATTGCAGAGCAAATTACCTTAGATGTTTCAAAGGATTATAATTTGGAAGCTTTGTCTACTCAAACAGGTTTAACTCAGGCCAAGTTGCAAGAAGGCTTCAAGCATTTCTATGCCAGAACGGTTACAGAATACGTGCGGCATGTACGTTTAGAAAAAGCGAGAGATTTAATTATAGAAACCGACCTTAATATTTCTCAAATTGTATACTCCATTGGTTTTAGCAGTAGAAGCTATTTCTCTAAAATCTTTAAAAATAAATATGGTATTAGTCCTAGTGAATTTCAGCAGAATAAAAGAGGATTAGAGATAGTAGCATAAAACCTAAAATTACGTTTCTAATTTTTTTATATTTTAAAAGACAATCCATTTAATGATTTTATGACGAAAATTATTCCCCAACCCATTAAAAAAGAAGTTTTAGAGGCTTTGTCTTTTTTTCCGCAATTGGAAGATGTCAAGATAACTTTTCAGATAAAAAAGAATATTAAAAAATCGACTATGCAAGCGCGTCCAGCATTTGGTAGTTTTTTTAAACGCAGAAAGCATAGAAACTATTTGATACTTATTAGCGAAAAGTTTAAAATAGCAGAAACCTCTTTTTCAACATTACATATTCAATCTGATATTTTAGTGGGTTGGATTGGGCATGAGTTGGGACATATTTTGGATTATGAAGGACGCAATAGGTGGAATTTAATAAAATTTGGCATTAACTATTTGTTTTCTGAAGTGTCTATAGTAGAGGCAGAGCGTTCTGCAGATACCTTTGCTGTAAAACAAGGCATGAAAGACTATATTCTAAAAACGAAAAATTTCATCTTAGATCACGCCGATATTTCTGATGCTTACAAACTTCGAATAAAAAAATACTACTTATCTCCAGAGGAAATTATGGAAGTCGTTAACGAACATGAAAATGCATAATATTCTTATTGCTGACTAACAAAGTCTTCCCATTCGGCAAATTTTTCTTCGTTCATAACGCGTTCCATTTTTACTTGGCCACCTTTCTTCTTGTTGTGCCCGCTCCATTCATGAAATATCTCGCTAGAAATCACATGCACTTTAACACCTTTTAAAGCCTTGCTTCTCGCCACTTTATAGTTTTTATTAGCGCTTTTTAAAAAGGTATCTAGTGTTTCTGCAACTACATTTTCGTCGGCATTCATAGCACTACCTATATACCAAGTATGGTAAAATTCATCATCTTCATAGCGTTTTGCGCAAATGGTATATTCTGAAATTTTAGTATCAAATTCAGATTCTAAATGATTCATCGCATCATCCATTTTATTTACAGATAATTGAGAGCCCACAGTATTTAAAAAGAACTTGGTACGACCTGTAATTTTAATTTCGGCACGTTCTGTGTCTGTAAACTCAATGGTATCACCAATAATGTAGCGCCAGGCACCACTAACGGTACTCATAATGAGCACATAATCTTGATTGGTAGTTACATCTTTTAATGCCACCGTTGGGGCATCATCAGTTAAAGAACCATCTTCGTTGATATACTCGGGCTTAAAAGGGACAAATTCATAATAGATGCCATTGTCTGTAATAAGTTGCATAGCATCCGTTTCTGGTCTGGTCTGGCAGGCGATAAAACCTTCTGAAGCTAAATACGTATCGATAACCGTTACAGGTTTGCCCATTAAAGCTCGAAAACTTTTTTCGTATGGTGCAAATGCGACACCACCAGAGGTATACACTTGTAAGTTTGGCCAAATATCGTGTATGTTTTCAAGATTATGATATTCAATCACTTTTTGAAGCATGAGTTCTATCCAAGATGGAATGCCACTAAGTGCACCAATATCCCATTCTTCGGCACGTTCGGCAATACGTTGTACGCGTTCGTCCCAATCGTCAATTTTAGCAATTTCGACACCAGGTTTATAATAATTTTGAAACCAAAATGGGATATTACTTGCACTAATACCACTTATTTCGCCTTCTAATTTATCATTGCGTTCTTCTAAATCTGTAGAACTGCCTAACATCATGATTTCTTTTTCGAAAAATTCGGCAGGAAAATCAAAATTATTTAATGCCAGTACTTGATTTATTCCGGCCTTTCTTATCGCATCTATCATGGCGTCTGTTACTGGTATTCTTTTGCTTTCCTTTCCTGTTGTACCAGAACTCAAAGCAAAATAAGATGGCTCTTCTGGCCAGGTCACATTGGTTTCTCCTTCATGCAGTTTATGCCACCACTCATCATTAATTTTATTATAATCAAAATATGGTATCGTCTGCGAAAACATTGTACTTGGTGCTTCAGAATCTAAAATAGCTTCAAAATGGTAGAATTCTCCAAACTGCGTATTTTTGGCTTCTGTTAGAAGGTTTTTAAGGACTTCTTCCTGTGCCGTAACATGGTTGGAATTTGATGTAAAATAATCTGCGGCATAAATAATGCCTTTAATAATGTTTCCTAATATGGCCATTTTTTGTTTTTTTAAATATTATAATAAGGGACTAAATATTTTAGCCATCCCCTCTAAAAGTTTATCTGATACGGGTCTTTCTTTAAACGTTCGATAGTTTAATACGCGGCAATTTTTAATGTTGTTTTCGAAATCCTCTACCATTTCAATAGCGATGGCTTCGTCAAATATCAAGGTGTTCACCTCATAGTTGTATTCAAAACTTCTATAATCAAAATTACCAGAACCAATAGAAGCAATTTGCTTGTCAATAACAATAACCTTACTGTGTGAAAAGGTGTCTTTTAGCGTGTAGATATTAACCCCTACTTCTAACAAACTTTCAAAATTGCCAAACATACTGTTTTTGGCCATTTTACTATCGCTATTTGTAGGCACCATAATATTCACTTTCACACCTCTTAATACGGCCATTTTTAAGGCTTCTAACAGCATTCTATTAGGAATAAAATAAGGGTTTTCTATATGGATGCTTTCTTCTGCACTATGTACCATCGTTACATACTGATGCAAAATAGAAAGGTGTTTTAAATCTGGACCACCACAAACAATCTGTAAAAGGGAGTCGCCTGCCTTGGTTTGTTTTGGGAGGTATTTTTTGTTGGTAAGTAGGGTTTCGTTACTTGCAAAATAATAATCTTTAATAAAAACACGATGCAAATGATCTACAACACTGCCTTCTAGCTTGATATGTAAATCGTCCCAAATTCCCATTGGAGAATGATCTGAAATGTACTTATCTGAAATATTCACACCACCTGCAAAGGCCACACAACCATCTATAACTATAATTTTACGATGATTTCTAAAATTGAGCGTTGATAAAATAGTACTTAACTTAATTGGCAAGATTGGAAAGACATGCACCCCGGTTTTTTTTAGCTTCTTAATCGTTTTATCTTTCCAACCGAAACTTCCTAGGGCATCATATAGAATGCGTACTTCAACACCTTCTTCAACTTTTTTTTGGAAAAGGGCGCACAATTTATCTAATATCTCTCCTTCTTCCAGAATATAATATTGCAAATGAATAAAATATTTAGCATCATGTAAGGCCTTAAATATAAGGTCAAAGGTGTCTTGGCCATTTTTAAGCAATGTCACACTATTTCCATCAATAGCTGGAAAACCAGAACTATTTTCTAAAAGTTTAGCAATTCTTCCAAACTTATCAGAATCAAATTTATGCTTAAATTCTTCTATATTTTCACTGGTATGGTTTAAATCGTATAACCGCCTTTTGGCATTAAAATTAAGGGTAAAAAACCTGAATTTTTTTCGGTTTATACCAAAGAGCATGTATAAAATAACCCCAAGTATAGGAAAAACAATCACAACAAAAATCCAACCAATAGAACGTGCTGGTCTATTCCCATAAAGTATAATGCTCAAAATTGCCCAAAGCGTGCTTATAGCATAAAGAATTAAAAAAGCGTATAACATGTAATTTGAATATTTTGAATATTGAAAGTTATCAATATTTCTTCGCAATTTAAAACCTTATTATCAAAGCATTGTGCTCATTTACAATAAGCATTAGCAATTATTATAGTTTAACTCATAATCTGCTCAAAAAGCGTCTCTAAATCAGGTAAATTTATCGGTGAGGGGTATAATAAAATAGATTAAATCAACAAATGTGCTAAAAACTGTGTCAATATTGCTAATTTTTAAAGTATTGAGGCTATACTTTTGTCGGGTTAAAAAGAATTGAATTTTGAACCTTATTTTTATGTTGCGCTATCCCATAGTTTATCTGGCTATCTCATTAATTTCCGGGATCTTAGGATTTGGCGGCGTTGCTGAGTCGGCATCTGGAATAGCTATATGGTTCTTCTTCCTTTTTCTTGCACTCTTTGTGATCTGTACCTTAAGCAGGTTAAAAAGATAAATTTAAATCTCATTACCAAGATTTAAACAAGTGCTTACAATAGTTTGACAACTATTTTAATAGTAGTTATTCAAACACAGCAACCCAACTAATTTATCAAAATTTTTTTAAAAAGCATTTAAAGAGTTGATTTCTAATGGAGGTCTACTTTTTGCAAAAAATATTGTCATGGTACATATTAATGGTAAAATTGGGAATAACGGTGTTATTAAAGATATAACGAAACGACCGGAAGCGGTTTTAGATTTGTATAATCTAATCTATGCGCAACCTGAGATGTTGAATATTAGCAGATCTTCTAAAACTGAAAGCACTTACATATATAAAATGAATGGGAAAGAAATTATTAATCCCACAGAAATAGAACGGATTAATAATTTAGTTATCCCGCCTGCATGGAAAAAGGTAAAGATTGCTAACCAGGATAATGCTCATTTGCAAGCGGTTGGTAGGGATGATAAAAACCGAAAGCAATATATATATCATCCCAAATGGAATGTTATTAGAAACCAGACTAAATTTACCAAGTTAAATGATTTTGCTAGTGCTTTGCCTAAAATGAGAGAACAGATTGCACTTGATATAGAACAGAAAGCATGGAACAAAACCAAAGTTTTAGCTATTGTTATTAGGCTCCTTGAAGAATCTCACATTAGGGTTGGTAATTCATATTACACCAGAAAGAATAAAACCTATGGCTTGTCAACACTTAGAAGTCGTCATTTGAATATTTCTAAAAATAAACTGAATATTGAATTTATAGGTAAAAAAGGTAAAAAGAATAAGGTCACTATTGAAAATAAAAAACTTGTAAAACTAGTTAACAGATGCGAAGAAATTCCTGGTTGGAGACTTTTTCAATATTATGATGAAAATGGTGATGAGCACGCTGTGGAAAGTCAAATGATTAATGAATATATTCAAGAAATAAGCGGAGAGAATTTTTCTGCCAAGGATTTTAGAACATGGTCTGCGTCTTTAATTTGTTTTGATGCATTAAAGCAATTCAAATATTCAAAAAAGGAATCAACACGCGAAAAACATGTTATTCAGGCCATTGACCAAGCCGCAGAGTCCTTAAATAATACACGCGCTGTTTGTAAAAAATATTATGTCCATCCAGTTATTATAAATAGCTATATTGATGGGAGTATTGACCCTTTTTTTAAGCAGATCAGCAAAACCAAATCAAAATCGGAATACGAGCTTCAACCCAACGAACGTGCCTTAAAGGCCTTATTAAAAACCTATAAACCAGAAGCATTAATTTTAGAATAAATTACTATAAGTTGGGGGTTATCATTTTTTTTAATTAGCTTCATAAGCTCATTATTACCCAAATAAATTTACAAAGAGAACTTAACTTATGTCATTTTCGCGCACCCAAGAAAAACTTAAAATTTTAGCCGATGCGGCCAAGTACGATGTGTCTTGTTCTTCAAGTGGAAGTCATCGTTCCAATGCTTCAAAAGGACTAGGCGATGCAACGGGCATGGGCATTTGCCATAGTTATACGCAAGATGGTCGTTGTGTTTCTTTACTAAAAATTTTACTTACAAATCATTGCATTTTTGATTGCGCGTATTGTGTGACAAGAAAAAGTAACGATATAAAACGAGCCGCTTTTAAAGTACAAGAAGTCGTCGATTTAACAATCAATTTTTATAGAAGAAATTATATTGAAGGCTTGTTTCTTAGTTCTGGTATTTTTAAAAATGCCGATTATACTATGGAGCGCCTGGTAGCCGTAGCGAAGAAATTAAGAACTGAAGAAAATTTTAACGGCTATATTCATTTAAAATCCATTCCTGGAGCTTCAGATGAATTAATGCGAGAAGCCGGTTTGTATGCTGATAGATTGAGTGTTAACATCGAAATACCAACAAAAGCAGGTTTGAAAATGTTGGCGCCAGATAAGAATCATTCAGACTTTATTAAACCCATGAGGAAGGTTAAAAATGAAATCATTCAATATAAATCTGAAAAGAAAATAATAAAAAGCACGCCTAAATATGCTCCCGCAGGACAAAGTACTCAAATGATTATAGGAGCAAGTGGAGAGAGTGATTTTCAAATTATGCAATCTTCAAATTTTTATTATAAAGCATTTAATTTAAAGCGAGTATATTATTCAGGTTACGTGCCAATAAGTTACGATAATAGACTACCTCAAATTGGTACAGAAGTTCCTATGCTTAGAGAGAATAGGTTGTACCAAACCGATTGGCTCATGCGATTTTATGGTTTTGAATTTGACGAGATTCTCAATCAGAATTACCAGCAATTAGATTTGGATATAGACCCCAAGTTATCGTGGGCATTAAGACACATTGAGCAATTTCCTATCGATATTAACACTGCAGATAAGAGGATGCTGGCTAGGGTACCAGGTTTGGGAATGAGATCAGTGTATAAAATTTTGCATGCTCGAAAATTTAGAGATCTCAACTGGGAACATCTAAAAAACCTTGGCGTAGCCTTAAATAGGGCGAAGTATTTTATTATATGCAATTCTAGAGATTTCGAACGTAAAGATTTAATGCCCTCTCAGATTAAATGGCATATTTTAAATACGACTAAAAGTAAATATAAGAACGTTTTTAACAACCAGTTAAGTTTATTTGGATAATGGAGGTGTCATTAATTTACGATGGCACATTTGATGGCTTTTTAAGTGCTGTATTTGAGGCATTTGAACTGAAAGCTAGCAAGGTTAATATCCAAAAGCAATCACAGGTTCAAAACACCATATTTTCTGAAAGTGTTGAGGTGACCACCGATCATAAGAAATCTGATCGTGTTTGGAATGGGCTTAAAAAGAAATTATCGGCCTATGGCCGCAACCAATTGTATTATGCCTTTTTAAGTGAAATAGTTCATGTTGAAAATGTGCTCTATGATTATATTCAGCAAACTTTTAGTTCTTCAAAATCTATAGAAAAAGATTTTTCGAATGCAACTGTTTTAAAAATTTCGAAGTTGGCAAAAAGTGTTGGGAGAGAGAAGCATAGGATGGAGGCTTTTGTTCGTTTTAAATTAACGAAAGATGATATCTATTTTGCAAATATTGAACCAGATTTTAATGTGCTTCCGTTGATTTCAAAACATTTCGAAAGACGATATGCGGATCAAAAATGGATAATTTATGACATTAAGAGAAAATTTGGGATATATTATAATTTAAAAGATGTTGAAGTTATCGAAATAAATTTTTCTCCAGACTTTAATTTCACAAAAACTGATGGTGAATATTTTAAAGATGAAGAACTTGATTTTCAGCAATTGTGGCAGGACTATTTTAAAAGTACAAACATTGAATCTCGTATAAATATGGCGTTGCATATTAGGCATGTTCCAAAGCGTTACTGGAAATACCTAAGCGAAAAACAAGTCTAAAAGTTTAGGTACAATTGAAGTTAAACGAGGGTGCTTAAATAAGAACACCTGATAAAATAACAGCAAGGATTAGCAATACTAGAACAGCTATTACAAAATAAGTAACGTTTTTAGTGATTTTATCTTTTTGGAATATATAATTGCTTTTTTCTTCTTCAGGCTCTTTTACAAAATCAAAATTTCCTTTTTCTTTTTTCATAATATTTTTTTTAGTCTTCTATTTGAAGTTCTCATCTTCAATGGCATCATCCATTGTATGTCCTTTTTCTATGCCTGCCGAATCCACACCAAAAAATTCGAAAAAATCAAATCGATTGGTAATTACTCTGTACTTTTCACCATTAATAGCAATGGGTTGTTGTAATAGAGCAGGGTTCGCATTAATAAGTTTAATCCAATCATGATCGCTAAAATCTGACCCATCACCTAGTTCTGGAGCGTCAGGATGATCTGAAACAAATAATTCTGAAAAGGGTATATTTAGTTTTTCAGAGAGTTCTGCCCAAATCGTATCTGCAATCTTAGTTTTTTCTAATTCAATTGTCTGTATGTGTTTGTCAACACTGTTTGCATAGGCAAGAACCTTCTTGCCTAAATCGGAATCGCTAGAATATATATAGGTTAGCTGGTGTTTATCTGTAGCTAAAATACCCATCTTATTTATTTACAATTAGTGCGTGAATAACACCTGGAATCCAACCTAGTAAGGTTAATAAGATGTTTATTAATAGCGTGGTGCTCAATCCGTGTTTCAGAGCCACGGCTACAGGAGGTAATAATATGCTTAATATGATTGTTAATAATGACATAATTTTTGTGTTTTAAAGTTCAAGACAAAATTATAATAGGAATGTGTATTCCTTTAGTTCTAATAAATTAAATGTTGACTCTTATAACAATTATAAATAAGACCTTCTAAAGAAAACTTGTGTATACATAATGTACCTAATGCTGTGAATCACATGAATTTTTGAGATCTTAATATCGTTCTTTATTTTGGTTTTAACTTAATAATAACGCCAGAGATTTATATAAATAGAACCCTTCTTAGTTTTAAATTATTATCAAAGGTTTATTTGAATAGGTAATATGCTGATTACAACATTTATAATCATTGTTGTCCGATTAAAAATAGTTCGTTTAAAGAAAACCTTTGTGAACACAGGGTTTTCAAGGCTTATAAAAAAGAGGGGCTTGCTTTTTGCGATTACTGAAAAATTTTATTTTTTAGAAAGTTATGAATTTAAAGATCACTGTTTATCAATTAGTTACAATCAAGTCTTTGTTCTAACAGCAAAGCGGTCTTGATTCTTTAATCGGACAATAATGATTTATAATTTTAAAATATTTTATGTTTTCTAAAACCATTTTCCTAAAACCAATTTTATATATTTGTATCAGAAGAAAATTGAGGGATTGATTTTTCCTAAAAAGACGGTGATTTTAATCGAATTTTTACACCGTTAATGGTGTTTCTTAAATAGTTTTTTGACGATTTTTTTTTGCTAACTCCCTTTTTTTCATAACTTTAACTCCAAATGACAGGACATAATAAAATAATTTTGGCCTCAATCTTATTTGTATTAGTAAGTGTGGTGTGTTCTGCTCAAGGCGATCCAGTTTTACCGCCACCAGGACCACCCCCTGCACCTGGTTTTCCAATTGATGGCGGCGCCATTGCAGGTGTTGTTGTCGCTCTTTTTTATGGAGCTAAAAAATTATTAAAAAAGCATTAAAACTGCTCCCGTTCCTTTTTCTGTAATAACCTTGCAACATATTTCCCCAATACATCAAATTCTAAATTGACCATATCACCAATTTGTAGTCTGTTAAAATTCGTATGCTCAAAAGTATAAGGTATAATGGCAACACTAAAGCTGTCCGTTTTAGAATTAACAACCGTTAAACTCGTACCATTTATGGTTATAGACCCTTTTTCGATGGTAACATTGTTTAAAGAAGCGTCATAGCTAAAGGTGAAAACCCAACTTCCATTAGCGTCTTCAATTTGGGTACATTGGGCAGTTTGGTCTACATGACCTTGTACCATGTGACCGTCTAGTCTATCACCAAGCTTCATTGCTCGCTCTATGTTAACTTGGTCATTAATTTTCAATGCTCCAAGATTCGTCTTATCTAAAGTTTCTTTAATGGCGGTAACGGTGTATTCGTCATTGTTAATATTAACAACGGTTAAACAAACACCGTTGTGCGCTACACTTTGGTCGATTTTCAATTCTGTTGCTAATCGACTTTTTATGGAAATATGAAGGTTTTCTAGTTCATGATCCAAAAGCGTTACTAAACCTGTATCTTCAATAATGCCTGTAAACATATTATTATCTGTTTATTTGGTTAAATTTGCAATATCAAAATTACGAACAAAAGTTATCTTTTTAATGAAGACAGAAGAAAATATACTAGTAGGCATATCAATTGGTGACTTAAACGGTATTGGAGGAGAGATCATCCTAAAAACATTTGAGGATGTTAGAATGTTGGAGTTTTGCACGCCTGTAATTTTTGCATCCATAAAAACGCTAAGCTTTTTAAAAACGCACTTTAAATCTGGAATCAATTTCAAAAGCATTGATAATATTAATCAAATTGAAGTTGGAAAAGTAAACGTCTTAAATTGTTGGAATGAGGCGATAAATATAGAGTTTGGCCAAGAAGACGCTACTATTGGAGCATACGCCTTCAAGTCGCTTCATGCTGCAACAATAGCATTAAAAAATAATGACATAGATGTGTTGGTAACGGCACCAATCAACAAACACAATATTCAATCTGATGATTTTGCCTTTCCCGGTCATACAGATTATTTAGCAAAAGAGCTTGAGGGAGAAAGCTTAATGTTTATGGTAACCGATACGTTAAGAGTGGGCTTGCTAACAGACCATGTGCCTGTTAAGGATGTGGTTAGCCATATTTCGTCAGAACTCATTCAGAAAAAAATAAATACGGTTTATAAATCATTAATGGAAGACTTTAAGATAAGACGACCAAAGATTGCTGTGCTAGGAATTAATCCGCATACAGGCGATAACGGGGTTATTGGTACAGAAGATGATGATGTGATGAGGCCCACGCTAGCAAAAATTAAGGAAGAAGGGAAACTGGTTTATGGCCCTTATGCTGCCGATAGTTTCTTTGGATCCAATAATTATAAGAATTTTGACGCTATTGTGGCCTCCTATCACGACCAAGGCTTAATTCCCTTTAAAACCTTATCATTTGGAAATGGTGTAAATTTCACGGCCGGATTGAATAAGGTAAGAACATCGCCAGACCATGGCACCGCTTATGAAATTGCAGGAAAAGGAATAGCAGACGAAAACTCTTTTAAAGAAGCGGTATTTACAGCCATCAAAATTTTTAAAAACCGCCAAACACATAGAGAACTAACCGCCGATGTTTTGAAAAAAGCACCGCGAATCAGGCAAAACAAACCAACTTATAACCGGCAAAAGGATTAAAATTGCAGTGGTGTTTTCATGCAAACTGTAAATGCAAATTGCCGTCTAAAGATATAAACAAAAAAATGTTTATAAGTATCGCTACGTAAATAAAAATTTATATATTTGCAGGCTCAAAATAGATGTGAGAATGAAGCCATTGAAAGAGTTTACAATTCCATTTGTAGGGTTAAAGATAGCAAAACATCATTTTGAGTACGATATTGAACAGTCGTTCTTTGAATATTTTGAGTATGAAGATTTTAATAATGTAGATGTTAAGGTAAATGTGGTTTTAGATAAAAAATCGACCTTACTGGAATTGCATTTTGAAATTTCTGGAACTGTTAATGTAAATTGTGACTTGACCAATGAACCTTTCAATCAAGCGATTGATAATGAATTTGATTTAGTGGTTAAGTTTGGAGAAGCGTATAATGACGAAAATGAAGATATTCTCATTGTTTCTCATGGCACTTACGAGATTAACATTCAGCAGTACATATATGAGTTAATTGTACTTTCAGTGCCGACCAAAAGGATTCACCCAGGGGTTGAAGATGGCACATTAGACTCAGACATACTTGATAAGTTAGAAGAATTAAGTCCGAAGCAGGACAGGAAAATAGAATCAGAACAGGACATCGATCCTAGATGGAATACATTAAAAAAACTATTAACGGATAAATAAAAATATAAAATGGCACATCCTAAAAGAAAAATCTCGAGAACGAGAAGAGACAAAAGAAGAACACATTATAAAGCAACTGCGCCACAGATTGCTACTTGCCCTACTACAGGAGAACCGCATTTATATCACAGAGCGCACTGGCATGAAGGTAAGCTATACTACAGGGGTCAAGTATTGATTGATAACTCAGAAGAAGTAGAAAACGTAGCATAAGTTTTATGCATGCATATTATAAAAACGCTCACATGTGAGCGTTTTTTTTATGATATGTTTTTTCTAAAACACAAAATCACTTAATTTGCGTATTATTTCGCCAAAATTTAGTAGTTTTCACGAAATTTTTAACGTTTTTGAGCAAATTATTGATGTTTGGTTCAAATTAACTAAGAAGGTATGAGTAAAATTTCAGCAGCTATTACAGCTGTAGGTGCCTATGTACCAGAGTTTGTATTGACCAATCAGATCCTAGAAACCATGGTTGATACTAACGACGAGTGGATTACTGCGCGTACTGGTATTAAAGAGCGTCGAATACTTAAAGACGACGGAAAGGGCACTTCTTTTCTAGCTATAAAAGCCGCTCAAAATCTTATTGAAAAAAAGGGCATTGATCCTAAAGATATAGAACTTGTTATTGTTGCTACAGCAACTCCAGATATGAAAGCGGCCTCTACAGCTGCTTTTACTGCAACCCATATTGGTGCAACTAATGCCTTTTCGTTTGATTTGGATGCAGCATGCTCAAGTTTTCTATTTGGTATGTCTGTTGCCGCTAAGTATATTGAATCTGGGACTTATAAGAAAGTACTCTTAATAGGTGCAGATAAAATGTCATCCATGGTCAATTATAAAGACAGAGCAACATGTATCATTTTTGGTGACGGGGCAGGTGCCGTTTTATTTGAACCTAATAACGAGAGTTTGGGACTTCAAGACGAGTACCTAAGAAGTGATGGCTCAGGACGAGAGTTTTTACAAGCCACATATGGCGGTTCTTCATTTCCATCAACACCAGAAGCCATAGAAGAAGGAAAACATTTTGCTTTTCAAGAAGGAAAAACTGTATTTAAAAATGCTGTATTTAATATGGCAGATGCAGCGGTCAAAATGTTAGAGCGTAACCAGCTTACAAATGATGATATTCAATGGTTAGTAGCGCATCAAGCCAATAAACGTATTGTTGATGCTACCGCTAATCGAATAAATCTAGACGATAAAAAGGTCATGATGAATATACATAAGTATGGCAATACAACATCAGCAACCTTGCCTTTACTTCTGCATGACTATGAATCACAGCTTAAAAAAGGAGATAATTTGATATTCGCAGCCTTTGGTGGCGGATTTAATTGGGGGTCCATTTACCTAAAATGGGCATATAATTCATAATACTAACCATAAACTAAACATGAAACTATGGATTTAAAAGAAATTCAAAACTTAATCAAATTTGTTGCCAAATCAGGTGCAAGCGAGGTTAAATTAGAAATGGATGATATTAAAATTACGATAAGAACAGGTTCCGAACAAGAGCATTCTACAGTGCATTATGCACCTATGCAAGCACCAATGCAACAAGCGCCTCCAGCGCCTTCTGAGCCACAACAAACAGGAGCTAAACCAGCAGTAACAACCAGTGCAGCTGATGAGAGTTCAAAATATATCACCATAAAATCACCAATCATTGGAACATTCTATAGGAAACCTTCTCCGGACAAACCTTTATTTGTTGAAGTAGGTCAAACTATTGCAGAAGGGGATGTACTGTGCGTTATTGAAGCGATGAAACTTTTTAACGAGATAGAATCTGAAGTGTCTGGAAAAATTGTCAAGATATTAGTGGATGATTCTTCACCAGTAGAATTTGATCAACCATTATTTTTAGTAGATCCATCTTAATTTGAAGTTTAAAGTGAACGTTTAAAGTTTAGGAGCACCCTTTGCAACTAAATCACAAACGAACTAACCATAAACTTTTAAACTCATAAAGATATGTTTAAAAAAATACTAATTGCCAACAGAGGTGAAATAGCATTACGTGTTATTAGAACCTGTAAAGAAATGGGCATTAAAACTGTAGCTGTCTATTCCACGGTCGATGCCGAAAGTCTGCATGTAAAGTTCGCAGATGAAGCGGTTTGCATTGGTCCAGCTGCTAGTAGTGAATCCTATTTAAAAATGTCTAATATTATAGCCGCTGCCGAAATTACCAATGCAGATGCTATTCACCCCGGTTATGGGTTTTTATCAGAAAATGCTAAGTTTTCAAAAATCTGCGAAGAGCACAATATTAAATTTATTGGCGCATCTCCGGACATGATAGACCGCATGGGAGATAAAGCCAATGCTAAAGAAACCATGAAGGCTGCTGGAGTACCTTGTGTACCTGGAAGCGATGGTATCATCAACACATTTGAAGAATGCCAAAAGGTTGCAAAAACAACTGGCTATCCTGTTATGCTAAAAGCATCAGCAGGTGGAGGCGGTAAGGGCATGCGTGGTGTTTTCAAGCCAGAAGATTTAAAGGACGCTTGGGATTCTGCAAGACAAGAAAGTAAAGCAGCATTTGGTAATGATGATATGTATATGGAAAAGCTCATCGAAGAGCCCCGTCATATCGAAATTCAAATTATTGGGGATTCTCGCGGTAAAGCCTGTCACTTATCAGAAAGAGATTGTTCAATTCAACGTCGCCACCAAAAATTAACCGAAGAAACCCCGTCGCCTTTTATGACGGATAAACTTCGTGATAAAATGGGAAAAGCTGCCGTAAAAGCAGCAGAATATATTAAGTACGAAGGTGCTGGAACTATCGAATTTTTAGTCGATAAGAACAGAAACTTCTACTTTATGGAAATGAATACCCGTATTCAAGTAGAACACCCAATTACAGAACAGGTTATTGATTTCGACTTAATTCGTGAGCAGATTTTAGTGGCTGCAGGCGTGCCCATTTTAGGAATTAATTATACGCCTAAGTTACATTCTATTGAATGCCGTATCAATGCTGAAGATCCTTTTAATGGCTTTAGACCATCACCAGGAACAATCACAACATTACACGCGCCTGGAGGTCATGGTGTGCGATTGGATACGCATGTATACGCAGGTTATGCCATTCCACCAAATTATGATTCTATGATTGCGAAGCTTATTACAACGGCGCAAAGTAGAGAAGAGGCCATAAATAAAATGAAACGTGCCTTAGATGAATTCGTTATAGAAGGGATTAAAACAACTATTCCTTTCCATAGACAACTTATGGATCATCCAGATTATTTGTCGGGTAATTACACCACCAAGTTTATGGAAGATTTTGTCATTAAAAAACAAACTGAAGAATAAAAAGTATAAAACTCCGGAAAGCTATTTTCGGAGTTTTTTTTATGGCGTTACCACAAGGGTCGGGCTTTTCGCTATATCTTTTTAAAATGTCATAGTAATTAGTGAGCGATGTGAATGCCCCATTATTATTTACTTGACAATTAATTTAGTCCCCGCCAATTTTAAAAAGGATGCCGCTACAATCCCTAACGCAAACCAATTCAACATCAAAGTAAAATAGTAAATTAGCATTATGAATTTTTCATATTGGGAAATAAAAACCTGGTTATCAAATATCGATTTCACTATTGTTGGCAGCGGTATTGTAGGACTAAGTTGTGCGTTACATCTAAAAAAACGATTTCCAAAAGCAAAAATTTTAATACTCGAAAAAGGAACACTCCCACAAGGCGCCAGTACAAAAAATGCTGGATTTGCATGTTTTGGAAGCCTTAGTGAGATTATTGAAGATTTAGAATCACATGCTGAAGATGAGGTTATCGAGCTCATTAAAAGACGCGTTCAAGGTTTAGGCCTATTAAGAGAAACTTTAGGCGATAAGAAGATAGACTATCAAAATAACGGCGGCTACGAACTCTTCGATAACAGTAATAACGATTTATATAACACCTGTTTATCCAAAAGCAATGAGATAAACAAGTGGCTTAAACCCGTTTTTAAAGATGATGTTTTTAGTTTAACCACTAACCTATTTCATTTTAATAATATAAACAATCAATATATCTTTAATAAGTTTGAAGGCCAAATAGATACGGGTAAAATGATGGAGGCGTTACTTCAAAATGTACAATCTAAAGGCATAAAAATCTTGAATAACGTTATGGTTGAAGCATTTTCAGAAGACGAGGATGCTGTGAAATTAAAAACAAATATCTTTGAGTTTTCAACAAAAAAATTATTGGTGGCTACTAACGGATTTGCTTCGCAACTCATTAGCGAAAAAGTAAAACCTGCACGCGCACAAGTACTCATTACTAAACCCATAAAAAACCTTCACATAAAGGGCACATTTCATTTAGATAGAGGCTATTATTATTTCAGAAATATTAATGATAGAATCCTTTTAGGAGGTGGACGCCATTTAGACCTTAAAGGTGAAGAAACTACAGATTTAAGTCAAACAGCAGGTATTCAAAATACCTTAGAAACACTGTTAAGTCAAACCATTTTACCAAACACCCCCTTTGAAATTGAGCATCGTTGGAGCGGTATTATGGGTGTAGGCAATCAAAAAAAGGCCATTGTAAAACCACTTTCTAACCATGTTTTTTGTGGTGTACGTCTAGGAGGCATGGGTGTTGCCATTGGCAGTTTAGTTGGGAAAGAGTTGGCAGATTTAGTGTAGATGAATATAAAGCAACAATTATTTAATCAATGTTCTAAATGTCTTGATGCGAGGTATCAAACCATTCAAGATACCATAAACGGGATACAGGAATCCTTAACGTCTGAAACTAAAAGCAGTGCAGGAGATAAGCATGAAACAGGTAGAGCGATGCTTCAATTGGAACGTGAAAAAGCAGGCAATCAATTAGCGCAAGTTCAAAAAGAAAAAGACATACTTGCCAAAATAGATATATCATGCACTTTTCAAACTGTTGGCTTCGGGAGTGTGGTATATACCAGTAAAGCCAATTATTTTATAGCGATAAGCGCGGGTAAAATGACTGTAGAAAACGATGCATTTTATGCCATTTCAGCAGAAACACCAATAGCTAAATTACTAAAAGGCCATACCACAGGCGATGTGCTAAGGTTTAGAAATGAAACATTCACCATAGCATCCATTCTCTAATTTCCATGGCATTTAAATTACACCTATCTTTAATCAAAATTGGTTTTAGAAAAAGCGCCCGTGGATCTATCAAGCTCAAAATTTGATGTTATCATTATTGGCGGTGGGTTAGCAGGCTTGTCGGCAGCTATTCATCTATCCAAAAGCCAGCTAAAAGTTTTAGTTATTGAGAAAAGCAGTTACCCAAAACACAAAGTTTGCGGCGAATATATTTCTAATGAGGTATTGCCTTATCTTGATTTTTTAGAAATACATGTTTTTGAATTAGGAGCGACGGCTATTTCAAAATTTGAGATGTCTTCACAAAACAACAAATCGCTGAAAGCACAATTACCTTTAGGCGGTTTTGGTATTAGTCGGTATACCTTAGATGAGGCTTTGGCTCTTAAAGCTAAGGAAAAAGGAGTTTCCCTGGTTATGGACACCGTTATGGATGTCACATTCCAAAGCGACCTATTTACAGTACGTACAAAAAACGGTCAAGATTTTAATACAAAAATCGTAATTGGTGCTCATGGGAAACGTTCCAATATTGATAGGAGTTTGAAACGTGATTTCATAAAAAATAAGTCGCCCTATTTAGCAGTAAAAACACATGTAAACGGCGATTTCCCAGATGATTTGGTAGCGCTACACAATTTTAAAGGCGGGTATTGTGGTGTTTCTAAAGTTGAAAACGGGATTATAAATCTCTGTTATATCACCAATTATAAAGCCTTCAAACAGTATAAAGATATTAATGAGTTTCAACAGGAAGTAGCCTATAAAAATGATGCTTTAAAAAATATATTTAAAAGCACCTCTCCCATATTTGAGACGCCGTTAACCATTAGTCAAATTTCTTTTGAAACAAAAAACCCAGTAGAAAACCATATCCTAATGTGTGGCGATTCCGCCGCTATGATTCATCCACTTTGTGGCAATGGCATGAGTATGGCGATAAGAAGTGCTCAAATAGCATCAGAACTTATTATTGATTATCTTCAAAGAAAAATTGAATCGCGACTTAGCTTAGAAAAAGCCTATACTCAACAATGGAATAAAGAATTTAAAAAACGCTTAAGAATGGGACACCTCGTGTCTAAACTGTTTAGAAGTGCTTATTTATCTGAGTTTATGCTATTTTTAGTGCGTGCAAATCGCAAAATTTTACCTTATATTATAAAACGAACTCATGGTAAACCCATGCGCATTAGATGAGCCTATTGGTAAACACAAAATACAGAACGGATGCTACCGAAATTATGGACGATTTCTCTATTAAAGGGGAACTATTGCATGATTCTCTGGACAAGTTAGCACATATTAATACCTGGTTAGGTGGCAACCAAGTTACTATAAATGGATTAAAAAATATATTAAAGAACCACCCAAAAAATCAGCCGCTAAAAATAATGGATTTGGGTTGTGGTGGGGGCGATATTTTAAGAGATGTTGCAATGTTTGGTAAGCGCAACCAGTATCAATTTGAACTTATTGGTATCGATGCTAATAAAGCCACAGTAGACTATGCTTCAAAATTATCAGAAGGATACGAGAATATAAGTTTTTTGCATCTCGATATTTTTTCTGAAGCCTTTAATAATCTGGAGTACGACGTCGTTTTAGGTACTTTATTTCTGCATCATTTTAAAGAAGATGAACTTATTATTTTGCTTAAAAATTTATTAAACAAAACTAAAATAGGTATTGTTATTAATGATTTACATAGGCATAAGATGGCATACTATTTATTTAAAATTTTATGCCTCACCATAAGTAATAAAATGATTATTGAAGATGGCTTAACATCCGTGTTACGCGGATTCAAAAAATCGGAAATTGAACATATTTCCAACAAAATTCATGCGAAATATTCTGTTAATTGGAAATGGGCTTTTCGCTATCAATGGATTTTACAAAAGCACCATAACAATATATGAGCGTAAAAATAGTAGCCGTGGCAAAGCAATTGCCAAAGTATACCAGAGAAACTAAGGATATTATTCCGTATTTAAAAATATGGATGTCCGGTCAGGACGACCGTTTTCAGCGTAAAGTGATTAAGCTTTTTGAAAATGCTGGTGTAGACCGTAGATATTCCATTATGGATGCTGAAGATGTTTTTTTAAGAACATCTTTTGAAGAAAAAAACGATATCTACGCTAAAGAGGCAGTTAACCTCGCAGAAAGCGCTTTGATAAAATCTTTGGATAAAGCCAATTTAAAAGCTCAAGATATCGACTATATCATTACCGTAAGCTGTACGGGTATGATGATTCCGTCTATGGATGCCTATTTAATCAACCGACTTAAAATGCGGCAAGATATTGTACGCCTCCCCGTAACGGAGATGGGTTGTGCGGCAGGTGTTTCAGGGATTATTTATGCAAAAAATTTCTTGAAGGCAAATCCTAATAAACGGGCTGCGGTTATTGCTGTAGAATCCCCCACTGCCACGTTTCAGTTAGACGACTTTTCAATGGTGAATATTGTTAGTGCTGCTATTTTTGGAGATGGTGCGTCAAGCGTTATTCTTTCCTCTTATAAAGATGAAGAGGGTCCAGAAATTATAGATGAAGCGATGTATCATTTTTATGATGCAGAAACCATGATGGGCTTTAAATTAGTGAATACAGGTTTGCAAATGATTCTTGATAAGGCAGTTCCGGAAACCATTTCGAATCATTTTCCTAAAATAGTCCATCCGTTTTTGGCACGAAATAAAGTCTCTATTGAAGATGTTGACCACTTAATTTTCCACCCAGGTGGTAAAAAAATTGTACAAACGGTTGAGGAATTATTTGGATCTTTAGGAAAAAATATTGATGACACGAAGGAAGTTCTTAAATTGTATGGCAACATGAGTAGCGCGACTGTGTTATATGTTTTAGAGCGCTTTATGGATAAGCAATTACCCAAAGGCGACCTTGGCCTAATGCTGAGTTTTGGCCCTGGGTTTTCAGCACAACGGATACTATTAAAATGGTAATATGAATAATGAATTTGAACATAAAAACTATTGGGCAGTAATTTTAGGCGGGTCTAGCGGTTTGGGTTTGGCGACAGCTAAAAAACTAGCCAAACATGGTATGAATATATGTGTCATTTATAGAAATTCGAGAGCTCAAGAAGCCGGTGTTAATGCAGAATTTGAAATGATTAAGGCAGAAAACATCGCATTTAAATCTTATAATGTAGATGCTTTTAAGGCAGAAAAAAGGGATAACATAATTTCAGAATTAAAAGGCATTTTTGGGATTAAAGGAAAAGTACGAACCTTAGTACACAGCGTAGCCAAAGGTAATTTGAAACCGATGATAGATGATGAGAAACCCACCTTGCAACATGATGATTTTAACTTGACCATAAATGCTATGGCCATCAGTTTATACGATTGGACAAAAGCTATTTTTAATGCCAGGTTATTTGCTGAGGATGCTCGAATAATAAGTTTTACAAGCGAAGGGAATACCAAGGCCTGGAAAAATTATGCTGCAGTATCGGCAGCTAAAGTGACCTTGGAAGCGATTACCAGAAACTTGGCGTTAGAGTTCGCGCCGTACGGTATACGGGCAAATTGCATTCAAGCAGGCGTTACGGATACAGCCTCATTACGAATGATTCCTGGAAGTGAAAAAATCATAGAATTCACTAAAAAAAGAAATCCTTTTAAACAATTAACCCAGCCTGAGCAGGTGGCAGATGTCGTGTATTTGTTATCCAAGGATGAGGCCAGTTGGATTAACGGTTGTATCATTCCGGTAGATGGCGGTGAGCACATATCTTAATCTATTTCAATTTGTAATTTATGCAGATGAAGTGATTCAGAAATTAAATGACATATGGACAGTGATCAAATTATAAATCTATTACCCTATCAAAAACCGTTTCTGTTTGTCGATGGACTTACTTCAGTTTCGGAACATAATATCACGGGACATTATACCTTCAAAAAAGACGAGTATTTTTATAAAGGCCATTTTAAAAACAAGCCCGTAACCCCAGGTGTGATACTAACAGAATGTATGGCGCAAATAGGTGTGGTGTGTTTAGGTATTTATATAATGAAAAATCAATCGGATAATTATCCGGATTCAGATGTGAATCAGCCGCAAATTGCCTTGACATCAAGCTCTATGGATTTTTTTTTACCTGTTTTACCTGGTGAGCGGATTACGGTAACTTCAGAAAAAGAAGTTTTTCGTTTTAATAAATTAAAATGTAAAGTCAAGATGTATAATGATGAAGGAGAGTTGGTTTGTAGAGGTGACATTTCAGGAATGATGAACCCATGAAAAACAAGGTCGTAATTACAGGTTTAGGTGTTGTCGCTCCAAATGGAGTGGGGCTCGATGCATTTACAGAGGCCATAAAAAATGGTAAATCGGGCATTGTATTTCATCAAAATCTTGAAGATTTAAATTTCTCGTGTTGCATCGGTGGTATTCCACAAGTTTCCGAAGAAAAAAAACTAGAGTATCTAACACCTTTACAACTTAGAGGGTTTAACAGCTCGGGTATTTTATATGGGTGTATGGCGGCTATAGATGCCTGGAAAGATGCTGGATTGAATGTTGATCCTAAAAGCGAATTGGACTATGATTCTGGGACTATTTTTGGTACCGGAACTTCTGGTGTAGATAAATTTAGGGACGCCATTTACAAGTTAGATGATAAGCAAGTCAAGCGTTTGGGAAGTACCGTTGTCGTGCAAACGATGGCTAGTGGCATCAGCGCCTATTTGGGAGGTATTCTCGGTTTGGGCAATCAAGTCACGACGAATTCCTCTGCATGTACAACGGGTACGGAAGCCATTATCATGGGTTTTGAGCGTATCCAATCTGGAAAGGCAAAACGCATGCTGGTTGGTAGTTGTAGCGATGATGGGCCTTATATTTGGGGAGGTTTCGATGCGATGCGCGTCATGACCTATAAACATAATGAATCACCAACACAGGGATCTAGACCAATGAGTGCTTCGGCAAGTGGCTTTGTTCCCGGAAGTGGCGCAGGAGCCTTCGTGTTGGAATCTTTGGAAAGCGCTTTGGAAAGAGGAGCAACCATTTATGCTGAGGTTTTGGGAGGCCATGTTAATTCTGGTGGTCAACGACATTCGGGAACAATGACGGCACCCAACCCTGAGGCGGTACAAAAGTGCATCACAAAAGCGATGGATAATGCGAATATAAAATCTTCGGATATTGATGTTATAAATGGGCATTTAACGGCTACCTCAAAAGATGTTTTGGAAATTGAGAATTGGATTAAGGCTTTAAACCGAAACGGAAAAGATTTCCCCCATATAAATTCCTTAAAATCTATGGTGGGCCATTGTTTAGCGGCAGCGGGGAGTATTGAAAGTGTGGCTACCGTATTACAGCTAAACGGTCAGTTTATCTTTCCTAATATTAACTGTGAAGATGTACATCCAGAAATTTTAGAGCTCATAGCGGAAGAAAAGATTCCAAAAAAAATACTGCAAAAAGAATTGCGCATGGCTATTAAGGCCAGTTTTGGTTTTGGTGATGTCAATGCTTGTGTTATATTTAAAAGATATATTGAATAAAATTATGAATAAAGAAGAACTCATTGTTAAACTTAAGTCTATTGTTGCGCCATATATTCAAGATGAAGTGGCTTTCAGTAATTTATCTGAAAGCACAAATTTCATAACCGATTTAAAAATTAATTCAGCTAATTTAGTAGATGTGATTTTAGATGTTGAAGATGAATTTGACATCAGGATTGAAAATGATGAAATGGAACAAATGACATCCGTAAAAGCTGCAATGGATATTGTTACTATGAAACTAGCCGATAAATGATAGGGAATGACGTGGTCGATTTACACAGCGCATCTTTAGATTCTCCAGATAGTTCCAAAAATGCACGACGTTATAAACGTTTTTTAGATAAAATCTTTTCGATTAAAGAACAGGAAATTATTAAGGTTTCTAAAGATGGACATCAAACCATTTGGTTGCTTTGGAGCATGAAAGAAGCTGCTTATAAAATATATGTTCAGCAATTTAAAAAGCCTTTTTATAATCCTAAAAGGATAGAATGTCAATTACTTTTAAGCAGTGAAGGCTTAGTGAAGATTGAAAACACTAGTTATAAAACGCGTTCTAAAATCTCTAAAGATTGTATTTATACAACGGCATCTTCAATGGAGAGTCGTGTATTGAAATCAAAGTTTTTTCAATGTAAAATTGGTGACGCCGTCGTAACATCAGAGTTTATAAAAAACAAGTTGATAAAACATGTATCTAAAGCAAGTCAATTACCTATTTCAGCGTTTTCAATCAAAACATTTGATTTGGGTATTCCGAAGTTGTACCTAAATAATTCCAAAACAAACGATTCCATATCTTTTACGCACCATGGTCGGTTTTCTGGCTATGCAATCTCGAGTTAATCTTTAAATACACCACATCGCCTACTGCCATTTCTATGTCATGATGAAAGTAAATGATGTTATCATTTAAATTCGCTTCAACCAAATAAAAATGGCCATTGAAATATGATTTTGTCACGGTAACTTTTAACTCAGATGATGCAACGACCCTCAATTGATGGGCGTAAATAATGTCACCATTTAGCTCATTAAACTCACCAAAAAAAGCAGCAATTAATTTATCTTTAGGATGTTCGTAGAGCGCCTTGGGCGTATCATGAGCTACTATTTGATGATTATGCAAAACCATCATACGATCCGAAAACGGCACGACATCATCTTTATCATGTGTCGCCACAATGCAGGTAATTTGTTTTTCTTTTAAATATTTGAAAAGACCTCGCCTAAGCGATTGCTTTTTAAAATTATCAATATGACTAAAGGGCTCGTCAAGTAAAAGCACTTCGGGTTGATTGGCAATGGCGCGGGCAATGGTGACGCGCTGCTTTTGGCCACCGCTCAAATACTTCACTTTAATAGTTGCAAAATCACCTAATTCCACAACATCCAATAGTTCGGCAATACGCTGCTTTTTTTCTTTAGGATAAAAGTTTGACAGAAAAGCACCTATGTTTTCTGATACGGTGATAAAGGGCATTAAGTCGAATTCCTGAGCCACATATTTCATAAAATCCGGACCTATAATAAGATTAGATTTTGGTCCTAAAATTTCAATGTCTTTCCAAAAAATATGACCCTCATTTAAATCATAGGTCCCATAGAGTAATTTTAAAAGGGTACTCTTACCAGAGCCACTTTCCCCTATAATTGAAAAGTGATCGCCTGCTTTAACTGAAAAACTGATGTTATTTAGAACAGCTTTTTTTTTATAGCGAAAGGATAAGTTGTTTATTTGGAGCATATGAATTTATAATTAGGCCTGTCTGGACACAAAACCAAACAGGTCTAAAAATACTATATATTGAATTTAACCTTTGATCTTTTCTTTGGTTTTGCTTGGCAACACATCGTAACCCATATTATAAAGTGTAAATCCAAAAATATCGGCAGATTGCTCGATCGTTTTACTAACAGGCGTTCCTGCGCCATGTCCAGCATCGGTCTCAATTCGGATAAGGGTTGGGTTACTGCCAGTTTGTTTACTTTGTAATTCTGCAGCAAATTTAAAACTGTGTGCAGGGACTACACGGTCGTCATGATCTCCAGTGGTAATTAGTGTTGCCGGATACTCAACTCCTGTTTTCACGTTGTGCACTGGGGAATATGCTTTTAAATATTCAAACATGTTCTTGCTCTGTTCTGCTGTGCCATAGTCGTATGCCCAGCCCGCTCCAGACGTAAAAGTATGATAGCGCAACATGTCTAAAACACCAACTGCGGGGAGTGCTACTTTTGCCAAATCTGGACGCTGTGTCATAACAGCGCCAACTAATAAGCCACCATTACTGCCACCACGGATAGCCAAATAATCTGAAGAGGTATATTGGTTTTCAATCAAGTATTCTCCAGCCGCAATAAAGTCATCAAACACATTTTGCTTTTTCAATTGCGTACCCGCATCATGCCATGCTCGACCGTATTCACCACCACCACGTAAATTCGGAATGGCCAAAATGCCACCTTGTTCCATCCAAACGGCGTTGGTAATACTAAAGGATGGTGTTACGCTAACATTAAACCCACCATAGCCATATAGAATGGTTGGATTTTTTCCATTAAGGGCCAATCCTTTTTTATGTGTGATCATCATCGGTACTTTGGTGCCATCTTTAGAGGTGTAAAATACTTGATTACTCTCATAATCATCACTGTTAAAGTTAATTTCTGGCGTCCAATAAGTCTTGGTTACTCCACTTTTTGGTTTCATGGCATAAATACTTGATGGTATTTTATAATTGGTGAAAGAAAAATAGATGGTTGAATCCTCCTTCTTACTTCTAAAACCATTAGCTGACCCAAGCCCAGGTAATTTAATATCTCGAATAAATGTCCCGCTATAATCGTATTGCTTAACCTTAGAAATAGCATCAACCATATATTCAGCAAAGAAATAACCACTACCAGTTGATGCGCTCAAAACATGTTCTGTTTCCGGAATGAAATCGACCCAATGTTCTGGTGTTGGATTGGAGGCATCAACCGTAACGACTTTAATATTTGGGGCATTTAAATTTGTAACTAAATAAAGTTTACTTCCTTCATTTTCAATAATGCTTGTATTGCTATCTGTATGATCTAGAATGGTAACCAACTTGCTATTTGGTTTCGATAAATCCTTAATATAAAGCTTATTGCCAGAGGTGGAAATTCGAGGTGAAATCACCAAATATTTGTTGTCTTCAGTTACCGTTCCGTAAATATAGCGGTGTTTTTCGCTTGGGGTGCCCCCAAAGATTAAGGCATCCTCCTTTTGAGGTGTCCCCAATTTATGATAGTATACTTTGTGTTGATCTGTTTTTGCTGAAAGCTCACTACCCTTCGGTTTATCATAGCTTGAATAGTAAAACCCTTCACTCTTATACCATGAAATACCACTGAATTTAACATCGATTAAAGTATCTTCAATAACGTCTTTAGTTTCGGTATCAATCACAATTATTTTACGCCAATCGCTACCGCCTTCGGAGATAGAATATGCTAAAGTTTTTCCGTTTTTAGAGAAGCTTGCGTTTCCTAGAGAAATGGTACCGTCTTCTTTAAAAGTATTAGGATCCAGAAATACAGTTGCTGTACTTGGGTCTTCACCAATTTTGTAACGATAGATGACGTATTGGTTTTGAAGACCATTGTTTTTATAGAAATACATATAACCGCCTTCTTTAAAAGGAGCGCTAAGTTTCTCGTAATTCCATAAACTGGAAAGGCGTTCTTTTAAGGCTTCCCTAAAAGGAATTTGCTCCAGATAGCCTTGAGTGGTTTCGTTTTGGGCTTTCACCCAAGCTTCGGTTTCTGTACTTCTGTCATCTTCCAACCACCTATAGGGATCCTTCACTTCTGTATCAAAATAGGTGTCAACCGTATCAACAGTTTTTGTTTCGGTGTAATTCACAATGAGGGATTTTTTTTCTGGGTTTTCATCTTTGCAAGCCACTAATAGAGTAAGTACAAAACAGTTATATATAAATTTTTTCATGATGGTGTTGGTTTACCTTCAAAAATAAACAAAAAACTCCTGCATGCCTATACAGAAGTCTTAAAACCATCTTAAAATAATAAGTCTAAACTAGACCATTTTCAATTAAATATTCACCTATTTGAACGGCATTTGTGGCAGCGCCTTTACGTAGGTTGTCTGCAACAATCCACATGTTTAAAGTATTTGGTTGCGTCTCGTCTCGTCTGATGCGCCCAACAAATACATCATCTTTACCATGGGCATAAATGGGCATAGGGTAAGTATTGGTATCCGTATTATCCTGAACGACAACACCAGGTGTTTCATGAAGCATTTTGCGAACATCAGAAAGATTAAAATCATTTTCAAATTCAACATTTACAGATTCTGAATGGCCACCAGCTGTAGGAATTCTAACAGCTGTAGCGGTTACAGAAAAGGTCTTATCATCAAATATTTTTTGAGGTTCTCTGGCAAGTTTCATTTCTTCCTTCGTATAGCCGTTATCTAAAAACACATCACAATGTGGGAGTGCGTTTCTGCCTATTGGATAAGGATAAGCCATTTCTCCTTTAATCCCTGCAATTTCATTTTCCAGTTGCTTTACCGCCTTAACACCGGTTCCAGAAACCGACTGATATGTCGAGATTACCACACGCTTCATTTTGTATTTTTTATGAAGTGGTGCTAAAGCCATAACCAATTGAATGGTAGAACAATTTGGGTTAGCGATAATTTTATCGGCTTTTGTTAATTGATGCGCATTAATCTCAGGAACCACTAGTTTTTTGGTCGGATCCATGCGCCACGCAGATGAATTATCTATGACCGTGGTACCAACCTCGGCAAATTTAGGGGCCCATTCTAATGAGGTATCCCCGCCTGCAGAAAAGATAGCAATATGTGGTTTTAAAGTGACTGCTTCCTGTAAACCGATAATGGTATACTCTTTATTTTTATAGGAAAGTTTTTTTCCAACAGATCGTTCAGAGGCGACGAGTATCAATTCTGTTAAAGGAAAATTCCGTTCTTCCAATACTTTAAGCATTACTTCGCCTACCATACCTGTGGCACCAATAACAGCTACTTTCATTTTAATTTTATTTAGAGTAATTACATCGCAAAACTAAGTATTAATTTTTTTAACAAATCTAAAAAAAGACCTCAAATTTTAAATCTGAGGTCTTTATAACAACAAATAACATTGAGTTATTTAATTAACACTTTGTTATTTTTTTAACAAATCTCTTATTTCAATAAGAAGCTCTTCCTGTGTGGGACCCACTGGTGCAGCTGGGGCTTCTTCTTTTGGCTTTTTAGTTTTGTTATAAGCCTTTATAATCATGAATAAAACAAAGCCAACAATTATTAAATTAATAATGGAATTAACCCAATTTCCATACATGACGGCGTTTTCAGGTTTAATAATGGCGCCATCTGTACCTACCGTTGCTGGAGAGAGAATGTATTTTAAATCGGCAAAGTCCACACCACCAGTAAAGTTACCGATAATGGGCATCATGATATCTGTTACAAATCCTTTCACTACCAAGCCTACAGCGCCTGCCAAAATTACGGCGACGGCCAAATCAATGACGTTACCAGTTAGAATAAACTTTTTAAACTCTTTAAACATGGTTATAATTTTTTAGTTAGTATGAGTATGGCTCTAAGATAGCTCAAAACATGTGATAAGCTTCTTATTTTATAAAAAATAGTGTGTCATGCTGCTGGATTATCCTACTGATGACCACGTAATTAGATAAAAATGCGTTTGACCCGTTGGGAAATGGCCGTTACAATTTCATAGGAGATGGTATTCGCTGTTTCAGCAAAGGCTTCTGCCGAATGGGTGTTGCCAAAAACAACAACTTCATCGCCTTCTTGGCATTCAATAGTGGTCACATCAACCATAATCATATCCATGCAAACGTTACCCACTATGGGCGCTTTCTGATTTTTGATGAACACATAACCTTTACCTTGGCCATATTGCCTGCCAATCCCATCAGCATGACCAATAGGCAATGTGGCCGTTTTTATAATGGACTCGCTTTTAAAAGCTCTATTATAACCAACGGACTCCCCTTTTTTAATGTGATGAATTTGGGAAATAATGGTTTTTAATGAGGCTACCGGTTTGAAGTTTTTGTTTTCTTCTACTGAATTTCCATAGCCATATAAACCAATGCCGCTTCTAACCATGTCAAAATGCGCTTCCGGATAATTTAATATTCCAGAGGTATTAGTCATGTGAAGCATAGGTCTATACCCTAAGGCTTCTGTAAATTCATTCGCAATGCTTTTAAACGCGTTGATCTGATTTATGGTGAATGTCTTTTCCTCTAAATCTTCACTAGCGGCTAGATGGGAAAATAGCGATTCAACTTTAACTGAGGTTTTCTTTTTCAAAGTAGATAACACGGTTTTTACATCATCTTTATTAAAACCTAATCGGTTTAAACCCGTATTAAATTTTATATGAACAGGATAATGTTTTTGATTTTCAGCGGAAGCGATATCAATAAACTCTTGCAATATTTTAAAGCTGTATAAACTGGGTTCTAAATTATAATCAATTAATGCTTTAAAACTTACAGCTTGTGGATGGAGTACTAAAATAGGTGTTGTGATTCCTGCTTTCCGCAATGCGATACCTTCATTACTATAGGCCACCGCAAAATAATCGACCTTTAAGTCTTGTAAATAACGGGCAATGGTTGCGGCGTCACTTCCATAAGCAAAGGCTTTTACGACCGCTAAAAATTTAGTTTGAGAAGCGAGTTTTGATTTGAGATACTCAAAATTATGTTTGAGTGCTTTTAAATCAATTTCAAGAACAGTTTCTTGCACTTTGGGCATTAGATTTTTTTTGATTGGGATGTGATTTCTTCGGCGTCGTTAACCTTCATATTCCTAACTTTATCGCGCATCATGGCTTTGTAAAACGCTGCTCTACTTAAGGGCTCATATTCATCGACTTCACCTAAAAGCACAAGGTTATCACTTTTCGCTTTTCTGTAACTGTATTGCGCTAAATTTCCTGTTCTTGTACATACCGCATGAACCTTGGTCACATAATCTGCGGTGGCCATTAAATAAGGCATAGGTCCAAACGGGTTACCTTTAAAGTCCATATCAAGTCCAGCCACAATTACACGAACGCCTTTGTTTGCTAAATCATTACACACTCGAACAATCTCATCATCAAAAAATTGCGCTTCATCTATACCAACCACATCACAGCCATCGGCTAAAATAGGAATATTGGCAGCTGCCGGAACGGGGGTAGATCGAATTTCATTGGCATCGTGAGAAACCACCATGTCTTCATTATAACGCACATCCATAGCGGGTTTAAAAATCTCAACTTTTTGTCGAGCAAATTGGGCACGTCTGAGCCTTCTGATTAATTCTTCTGTTTTTCCAGAAAACATGGAGCCACAGATAACTTCAATCCACCCAAATTGTTCTTTATGATTTACAGTATTTTCGAGAAACATTTTGTAATTTTAACATGGAACTCATTCTAACTATTAGATTGAAGCGAAAATCAGTCATTTTGTAGTCATTTAAAAGCTTTTTTGAGTTGCATAGCATCGCTACGAAATGAAAAAAAGACAAAAATAGATGCAAAAGGGCAATTTTTAGCCAATAATTAAAGTTAAAATAAGTTCATTAAACAAACCAATTATTCGTTTGTATAAAGGTGGCGTAAATTTATTAAAAATCAAAAGTCTATATAGCAATTAATTTTAAAAATTATCAATAATGAAAAAGAAGCTTGAATCAGAACTGGTTAGCATTGCGCATAGGATTCTTAAATTAAAAGGAAAGGAGGACGTTTTAAAAATGCATGCAGAGGCAGTAGTGCTTCTGGAAAAACTGTCGGTATTAAAATTTGCACATGAAACGTTCGAAGATGATATTCCAACGATTGGCAGCGATTCGTCATTTTTTGGGATGTTAGATGATGCTTTTAATAATAAAATTAGCGACACTATTGAGGTTGAAGATAAAATCTACATCAATCTTGATGAGGTTGAAGATGATGACATTATGGAGCCAGTCATGGAAAAAATTAAGGATATGGTAGCACAAATGCCACAAGAAACACAGCAAGTGGATGCTATTTTTGAAGAAGCCATTCCTAGAAGCTCACATCCTCAAAAACATGATTTAGATACCCTTACGGCAGGTTTTGAGGAGATGCCCGTTTTTGAGCCTGTGCGTAAAGTGGCATCATCAAAGGATAAAAAATCGTTGAATGAGAAATTAAAAACAGGGGGTTTTAATATAGGTTTAAATGATAAAATTGCTTTTATAAAGCATTTATTCGATGGTAAAAATGAAGATTATGATCGTGTCATTTCCCAACTGAATACGTCAAGTTCATTTCGAGAAGCTCAACAATTTATAGAAGATATCGTGAGACCAGATTACAATCAATGGGATGGCAAAGAAGAGTTCGAGGAGCGTTTTTTACAAATTATAGAAAGCAAGTTTGATTAATGGGCAAACTTTATATGGTACCCACACCTATTGGTAATTTAAAAGATATCACGTTTAGAGCTGTTGAGGTTTTAAAGGACGTCGATTTAATTTTAGCTGAAGACACCCGAACTTCTGGGAAACTATTAAAACATTTTGAAATTTCAACCCACATGCAGTCGCACCATATGCATAATGAGCACAAAACGGTTGCACAGATTATAAATAAATTAAAAAGCGGTGCCACCATAGCACTTATTAGCGATGCTGGAACGCCTGCTATTTCAGACCCAGGTTTTTTGTTAACTCGTGCTTGTATTGAGAACAACATTGAAGTAGATTGTTTACCTGGAGCTACGGCTTTTGTTCCCGCTTTAGTAAATTCTGGATTGCCAAACGATAAGTTTGTGTTCGAAGGTTTTTTGCCCGTTAAAAAAGGAAGACAAACCCGGTTACTCCTTTTAGCTGAAGAAACCAGAACCATCATTTTTTATGAAAGTCCACATAAACTCGTAAAAACCCTAGGGCATTTTTGCGAGTATTTTGGTGAAGATCGGTTAGTTTCCGTTTCTAGAGAACTTACCAAATTATACGAGGAAACCGTTAGAGGAACTGCAAAACAAGTTTTAGATCACTATACCAATAAACCACCTAAAGGCGAGATTGTTATAGTGGTAGGCGGTAAAAAATAACACATTAATTATGGAGTATAGAATATTAGGGAAAACAGGTTTAAACATATCAGAAATAAGTTTAGGAACCTGGCAAGTAGGAGGAAAATGGGGAAGTGAATTTAATTTCGAAAATGCAGAAAAAATTTTAAACACGGCCATTGACAATGGCATAAATTTTATTGATACAGCCGATGTTTATAGTGATGGGTTAAGCGAGAAAACGGTTGGTAAAGTTGTACGATCTAGATCTGAAGAAGTCTTTATTGCTACAAAATGTGGACGGTTTTTGGACCCGCACACAAATGAAGCTTATACAACTGCTGCACTACGGAAGTTTGTTGAAGACAGTTTGTCCAATCTTGGAGTAGAAAGGATTGATTTAATGCAATTACATTGTCCGCCTACAGAAGTGTATTATCGCCCTGAGATTTTTGGCCTTTTCGACGACTTGATCAAAGAGGGAAAAATTAGAAACTATGGTGTCAGCGTTCAAAAAGTGGAAGAAGCGTTAAAGGCCATAGAGTTTGAAGGCGTAAGTGCGGTTCAAATAGTATTTAATATGTTTAGACAACGGCCAACAGAGTTGTTTTTTAAGGAAGCTAAAAAGAAACATGTTGGCATAATTGCCCGTGTGCCCTTAGCAAGTGGTTTATTAACAGGGAAATTCAGTAATTCAACCACTTTCAAAAAAGACGATCATCGGTTTTTTAATAGAGAAGGTGAAGTCTTTGATAAAGGTGAAACCTTCTCAGGAATAGATTACCATTTAGGTCTACAAGCAGTAGACGAGCTGAGACAGGTTTTTGACGAAAATGAAAGTTTAGTCCATAAAGCGTTACAATGGATTTTAACCTTTAATGAGGTAAGCTGTGTTATACCTGGGGCATCAAGTTCAGAACAATTACTGTCTAATATTGATACTTATAAAACCAAACCGATAACCGAGGGAGATTTACAAAAAGTGAAAGTGATTTATGAGAAATATATAAAAAAAGAAGTCCATCATTTATGGTAAAAAAATAGTGCGCTTAAAGGTGATATTGTTGTTGTGATTGGTGGAAAACAAACAAAGCGTTTTTATAAAAAACAATATTTCTTCATTTTTGTTTTTATATAAAACACTTTTTACTTATTTTTGTTTCAAAATAAAACACAAATGGAAGATTTTGTTGTATTACAAGAACAATTTTTAGAGAATATTTCCTGCGAACAACGCTACTTAATAAATGTAATAGACTGGTCAAATAGGTTAATTGGAATAAAAGGCGCAAGAGGTGCAGGCAAAACCACACTGTTATTACAATGTATAAAATATAAACTAGATGAAAAAGCGGAAGCGCTTTACGTTTCATTGGATAGTCTATACTTTTTAGAAAATACATTAATTTCTTTAGCTAAAGACTTTGTGTTGCAGGGAGGAACGCATTTGTTTTTAGATGAAGTTCATAAATACCCTAATTGGTCTAGGGAATTAAAGTTAATTTACGACCAATTTCCAAAATTAAAAACAGTATTCACATCATCTTCAATTTTAGAAATTTACAAAGGTGAATCTGATTTAAGTAGAAGGGTTGTTACTTATCACCTAAAAGAATTATCATTTAGAGAATTTCTTTATTTTGAGAAAAACGTGGTACTGCCCAAAGTAGGATTTTCAGAGCTTCTTGCAAATCATAAGGAGATTGCTAGAAAAGTAAAAATAGAAACAGATACTGTGATTAAGTATTTTAGGGATTATTTGAAATATGGGGCATATCCATACTATTTAGAGAACAAAGAAAGCTATTTGCAAAAATTAAATCAAACCATAACATTAATTTTAGAGGTTGATTTAAATGCAGTAGAAAATGTAACCTATCAAGACAGTAGAAAAATTAAAAAATTATTGTTGGCAATTGCCCAAAGTGCTCCATTTACTCCAAATATTAAAAAACTAAGTGAGCGATTAGGAGTGCAACGTGCTTTTTTAATTAACGCTTTACGACTTTTAAATAGAGCAGATTTAGTCATGGAATTGTATAAACCAACAAAAGGTATTGGTGCGTTTACAAAACCAGAAAAGCTTTACCTTAACAATTCTAATCTAGTATATGCTTTAGATAATAAAAACGCAGAAATTGGAACTTTGAGAGAAACTTTTTTTGCAAATCAAATGAAACATATACATGAGATTCATCTTGCCGAAAAAGGAGACTTTTTAATTGATAGAACTTATACTTTTGAAATTGGAGGTAAAGGAAAAACATCAAAACAAATACAAGGTGTAAAAAATAGTTTTGTAATTAGGGACGATATGGAAGTTGGAAGCCTTAATGTTGTTCCCCTTTATTTATTTGGGTTCTTATATTAGATAAATGTGAAAAATCTCCTCCAAGACATAAAACAATGTACCATTTGTAAAGATTATTTGGTTTTAGGTCCACGCCCTGTAGTGTCGGCACACCCAAATTCCAAAATCGTTATTATTGGTCAAGCTCCAGGAACAAAAGTGCATGATTCAGGAATTCCTTGGGACGATGCTAGTGGTAGGCAATTACGAAAATGGTTAAACGTAACAGATGAAGAATTTTATGATGAAACCAAATTTGCCATTATACCTATGGGGTTTTGTTATCCTGGAAAAGGAAAAACAGGCGATTTACCACCACGACCAGAATGTGCACCACAATGGCATCAACAACTATTTGATTTGATGCCAAATATTGAATTGGTCATTTTAATTGGGATGTATGCCCAAAAATATTATTTGGGGAAAAATGCTAAGAAAACCTTAACCGAAACAGTAGCGAATTATAAAGATTACTTGCCAAAATATTTACCATTACCACATCCATCACCTAGAAATAGATTTTGGTTGACTAAGAATCCTTGGTTTGAGGTTGAGGTGTTGCCTGAGTTACGTTTTAGGATAAAAGGCTTAATTTAATCTTTTTCAAATATATTCTTTTAACATTTTCAAAACCTCAAGTAGTACTTTCATTTTGGGTATGACATTTTTGAAAGCTTGTTCTAGTAATTTAAGGATGAACCTAATTTTTTTCTTGTTTTTCATGACTTATAGTATTGAAAAACGAAAATATATTAAGGTGTTTGATTTCTTTAAGACATGGTTTTGAATCGAATTTGCATATGCAAAAAAGAAAGATGTTGGAAGTAAAATATTACAAACAAAAACATCCCCATTTCTGGTAAGGTTTTAAGTAAATATAATTCGCGTCTTCATTTTTAAATAAAAAGGCAGATAATTATCATAAGATTCCTGCATTACTCATTGATTTATAAGTTATAATATTGTATTCGTGAATCTCCGATTCCGCAGGAATAAAAATCTAAATCATCTAAAAGCAAAGCGTTCTAAAACTCTAATAATCTATAAATGCTTCCCCTTTTCCCAACCATGTTTGCCAAGGTATTGTTCACCGCTCTCAATATCCAAATAAGGAAATCACGCCTAACATTTCGACAATTTCACCTTTATCCCAGTGCTCGTACAAACGTTTTTTAATAGCTTCATCAACACCATTGGGAACTTAAGACGCTTATAAGCTGAAATCCAATGCCGTACGTTCGGCTTCATTAAAAGCAGGATGCATGCGCAAAAATATAATTTGGAAAAAGACACTAAAAAAATCTTAACCGAAACAATTCATAATTATAATGAATATTTACCATTACCTAGAAATAGATTTTGGCTAATTATAAGCCATAGTTCGATTTTGAGGTATTACCCGAGTTAAGGAATAGAGTGAATAGTCTTATTTAAGAATTTAAAATGTTGTATGGGTATATCAATACAAATATTTTAAAAATAATGAAGATTTTTTTTAATGTTGTGGTTATGTATGGGCAATTAATTAGAGCGCAATGGTCTTTTATTTTAGGTTTGAGAACCTAACAACTAAACTTTAAATTTATGAAGAATTTTACAAAAAAAGGCATCAAAAATTGCTTTAATCTTATTTTATTAGCATTTGGAACTCTGTATAGTTTTGCACAATGCCCAAATATTGTTTGGGCTGATGAATTTTCAGGAACCTCACTTGACCAAACAAAATGGAACTATCAAATTGGCGATGGTTGTGCTGAAGGAATCTGCGGATGGGGCAATAATGAATTACAGTCTTACCAGGAAGGCAATGTTACAGTTAGCAACGGAACTTTAAAAATTAAGGCTCAAAAGGAGCGAATTAAGGGATCTCAATACACCTCTGGGAGAATCAATTCGAAAGCAAAAGGAGACTTTACCTATGGGCGCTTTGAAGCTTCTATTAAGCTTCCGGCAGGCGATGGTCTATGGCCCGCTTTCTGGATGCTATCAACCAACGAGCCTTATGGCGGGTGGCCGCAAAGTGGTGAAATTGATATTATGGAGTTTGTGGCCTCCGATCAAAATACCATTTTAGGCTATATGCATTATGGCGATCCGTATCCAAACAATCAATCCCAAGGAAATACCTATTCACTTACTAATGGTACGTTCCCAGAGGCATTTCATGAATTTGCTATTGAGTGGGAACCAGGCGAGATCAGATGGTTTATGGATGGTATTCTATACTCAACAAAAAGAACTGAAGACGTCTCGCCATTTAACTGGCCTTTTGATCAGGATTTTCATTTCCTATTAAATGTTGCTGTTGGGGGCAATTTAGGTGGTGCTGTAAATGACAGCATGTTGCCCGCCACTATGGAAGTTGATTATGTACGCGTTTATGATGGATTCAAATCATATATCAGTGGAAACACGGTAGTTTTAAACCAATCCAAAGGTGAGACCTATGCTATTGGAAATTTAGCCAATAATGTAAGTGTAAGCTGGTCGGTACCAGTAGGAGCAACTATTGTTAGCGGACAAGGTAGTAACACGATTTCCGTTGATTTCGGAAATACTTCAGGAACGGTCTCGGCTTCTTTCGATGATGGATGTCAAACCCAAGCGCTAAATCTTTTTGTAGAGGTTGAACCCCCTTTTAACAGAGCACTCTCATTTGAGAATTTTGATGAAACACCTACCGCAAGCTTAGCTTTAACAACAGGCACCCTTACCGAAGTAGCAAATCCAGCAGCCAATACTATAAATAATAGCGCCCTCTCTGGAAAATATGACAGAAACGGAGGTGAACAATATGACTTGGTTGTGTATGATGTAACCAACATTACTGATGCCTCTCAATACGTAAATAAGGATAAGAAATTTGCTCTAGATGTTTATACGACCGCACCTATTGGTACCGATATAATTTTACAACTAGAAACTGCTGATGCCACATCGAGTAATTACCCAACGGGAAGGCATAGTCGATATATAGCGACAATTGCAGAAAATAATAATTGGCAACGTTTATTTTTTACCTTATTAAATAGACCTGATGGAACTGCAGCTGATACTGATGTTCAAACCATGGTTTTGTTATTCAACCCTAACAGTTTAACCAGTGATACTTATTATTATGACAATTTTGACAGTTATGATGCTGGTACGGGTACGGTTTCAAATGTAGCACCAACAGTTAGTATTACAAGCCCTACTGATGGATCCAGTTTTGATGAAGGAACAAGCATTACCGTAACGGCTGATGCAGCCGATTCAGACGGATCTATAAGTCAGGTTGAATTTTTCGTAAACGGGAGTTCAATAGGTGTTGATTTTTCTCAACCATATTCAATGGCTTATGTCGTTCCATCAGGCACTTCTTCATTAACAGCTGTCGCAACAGATAATGAAAGTTTAGGCACAACATCGCAAACTATCGGAATTACAGGGCAAACATTAGGAGATCCAACAAGCGTACATGTTAATAGTATAGTCACAGGTACTTTAAGCGCAGGTAAGGGAGCAAACTATGGAACTGCAACTGTACATATAGTTGACGACCTTGGTAACAATATTTCGAGTGCTACCGTAACAGGAACATTCAGTGGGAGCTTTAACGAACAGGCCACGGGAACTACAGACACAAATGGTATCGTGGTATTGCAAACGCAAGCTAGTGCTAAAGGTGGCGTTACCGTAAATTTATGTGTGGATAATGTTTCATATGCCCTTTTGCCGTATGACCCAACTAGTAATACTGTAAGTTGCTCAAGTGTAGCTGCAAAAATGGTTTCGAAAAATAAAAAAGCGGTTGATGAACTAAATAGTGAGCTTAAATTTTCTATATACCCAAACCCAGTTAATGATGTACTTAATTTTAGATTAGATGACTTTGCTACGAAAATTAAAATTTATGTTTATAATAGTTTGGGAAAGACTGTTTTAACAAAAGAATTCAATGATAATAAAGGTGAGGTAAATGTGGCTTTTTTAACTAGAGGAATATATTTTGTAAAAGCAGAAGATGAATTAGCTCAAATTAAAATAATGAAAATAGTAAAACACTAAATATAATAAGCACACTAAGCAATAAAGGGCTGTTCGTTATATAACGAACAGCCCTTTATTGCTTTAATACTTTTTTTATGCATGCTTCCCCTTCTCCCAACCATGTTTACCAAGGTATTGTTCACCACTCTCAATAGCGCCTTCTTCAACGGAAGTTCCCATACTATCATTCCAACGGTTTAAATATCCAAATAACGAAATCACACCTAACATTTCTACAATTTCGCCTTCATTCCAGTGTTCGTATAAACGTTTTTTTATAATCTCATCAACCCCATTGGGGACTTGAGAGGCTTGTAAACTAAAATCCAATGCCGTACGTTCGGCTTCATTAAAAGCTGGATGTGTTCTATATTCCCAAATATTATCCAATTGTTCCTGTTCTGCGCCATAGCGTTCTGCCGCGCGAATGGCATGGGCTTGACAATACCGACATCCCGTTGCGTTACTGGATACCCAAGCAATCATGCGCTTTAAAGCCGAGGTCACACGTCCATCATTGGCCATAACTGCTTTATTCAAATTTATAAAGGCCTTACTAATGGCAGGTCGGCGTTGCATGGTAAGTACCGAGTTTGGACAAAACCCAAGCGTTTCGTTAAAAAATGCTGCAAGTTCTTTTGTTTCAGCATCGTGGTCCGCAGATAATGGTGTTACTAAAGGCATATTTTGTAGGTTTACGTTTTTTTCAAAGATATAATTATTAACTTTATTAAAGATTTAAAAAACCACATATGGAGATACTATTAAGGGCTTACAAGCTAAAACTTAAACATACGTTTACCATTTCTAGGGAGTCACATGATATTCAGGACAGCCTAATCGTTGGGCTTTCCATAAATAGAAAAACCGGTTACGGTGAAGCGACTTCCAATCCATATTATAAGATCACCGTTGAAAGCATGATGGCAGAAATTAATGCTATTGGAACAGAAATTAAAAATTTCAACTTTACAACACCCGAAATATTTCATGTCTTTTTGGTTGAAAAAAACTTAACAAATTTTGCTATTTGTGCTTTAGATTTAGCGGCTCACGATTTATATGGAAAACTGCAAGAAAAACCACTTTATAAAATTTGGGGAACAACTATAGATACATTCCCAATTACAAATTACACCATAGGTCTCGCAAGCATTGATAAAATGGTTGATAAAATAAAAGAAACCCCATGGCCCATTTATAAAATAAAATTGGGTACCCATAATGACGTTAACATTATTAGAGAACTAAGGAAACACAGCAATGCCGTATTTAGAATAGATGCCAATTGCGCTTGGACCGCAGAAGAAACCATAAAAAATGCGCCATTATTAAAAGAATTAGGCGTTGAGTTTTTAGAGCAACCCTTAAGGGCAGATGATTGGGAAGGCATGAAAAAAGTAATGCAAAATATTGTTTTGCCAGTAATTGCAGACGAAAGCTGTATCGTTGAAAGCGATGTTGAACAATGCGCGAAATTCTACAGCGGTATAAACATAAAACTCACCAAATGTGGTGGACTAACACCGGCATTACGTATGATTAAAAAAGCTAAAGCTATGAACCTTAAAGTTATGGTAGGATGCATGACCGAATCTACCGTTGGCATATCTGCCATTGCCCAATTATTGCCTCAACTGGATTATGTGGATATGGATGGTGCGCTTTTATTAAAAGAAGACATTGCTGATGGTGTGATTATTCAACATGATGCCAAAGTGATTTTTCCATCCATAGGAGGTAGCGGTGTAACCTTAAAAGCATGATAAGTTATATAGATTCTTTTCCTTCTCGAGAAATTAGAATTAAAGGAAAAAACTACCTTTATTTTGGCGGCACCTCATATTTAGGACTTCAAACCGACATTGAATTTCAAGGGTTATTTGTTGAAAACATTAAAAAATTTGGTACCAATTACGGCGCATCGAGAAAATCCAATATTCGGATGTCCATTTTTCATGAAGTTGAGCAATATTTATCAAAGTTAGTTGGTAGTGAAGCCTGTATTACGATGTCGTCAGGCTATTTGGCGGGACAGCTTGTTGCTCAAGTATTAAGCACTAGTGGACTAGCATTGTTTTATGCTCCTAATACGCATTCGGCACTTTATGCATCAGGTATTAAGGATAAGAAGGCTTTTAAAACGTATAGCGCGTTAAATAAAGCCCTTGAAAATCATTTAGCAACTAATAAAAATAATATTCCAGTTGTGTTTTTAGATGCTGTTGATTTTTCTGGAATTAATTACCCTGAATTTGAAGGTCTAAAAACATTGTCCTTATCACAAATAATTTTAGTTGTAGATGATTCTCATGGCATTGGTATTGTTGGAGAAAATGGTGGTGGTGTTTATCGAAAAATTAAAATGCTAAACCCAAAAGAGCTAATTGTTTCTTCTTCTTTAGGAAAAGGTTTTGGTGTTCAGGCTGGTGCTATTTTTGGTTTAAAAAAGCGAATATCCCAACTAGGTAACACTGCTTTTTTTGGAAGTTCTAGCCCTGCTTCTCCTGCTAATTTAGCAACAATACTAAGGGCTGAAAAAATTTATAATGCAAAGCGAAACCTTTTGGAAAGCAACATGCAATTTTTCATCAATCATGTAATAGCACCTAAAAAATTTAGGTTTATGGATGGGCACCCTACTTATAGTTTTTTAAATGAAAATTTAACTGAATATTTAGAAAGGCACCATATTATCGTGACCAGCTTTCAGTATCCTGATGAAGATTCGCCAATTATGAGTAGGATTGTTATTAGTGCTGCACACACAGAAGATGATATTATTAGACTTTGCAATCTTTTAAATTTGTTTTAAAATGGTATGATTCTGATAAAAGTCCTGAATGTCATAACTACCACAGACAAAAACACTTCCTTTAAATCAAATACGTTTATAAAAAAGGGTAACAATTTTAAATTGCCACCCTTTCAATTCCTAATTTTATTAATACTTTATTTTAACCGCTGCTGCATCCATTTTATTGATCCCACCAAACAGGTGTAACCGGTGTTTCTTGATTGGCCAATACATTGGCTTCATTTCTGTTTAATTCAGTAGAAGGATAATTAGCACGTCTAAACCATTGACCAAAAAAGTCATTATCTTCACCTTCTTCCTCAGCACGTATGGTTAAGCCTGTAAATACATCATCTGAAAAATCATATCTTCTAAAATCCACAAATGTTTCAGGGTTTAAGAAATTATGGATATATTTTTCTTTCATAATATGGTGTAGCATTAAAGCACCTGCTCCTACATCAATGGATGCTTCTTCCAAGTAATCAGATCCATCAACCCCGTACATGTCCATGCTAGCTTGAATACCGTCAAGGTAAGCCGTATAAGCAGTTGCACTGGACCCAACACTTGTTGTGGTTCCGCCATTAGCCAAAAAGGCTGCTTCTGCTCTAATGAACAGGGCTTCAGCATAACTAATTAGTAAAAGTGGAGATTCTACACTAGTATAATATCCATTCTCAACAAAAAAAGTATTTGCCTCAGAACCATCAGGAGCTTCGTTAGATTTACCACTAACAAATCCTTTCCATTCATCTCCTCCAATTTCATTCTCAAAATCAAGATCGGTATCAGCGAAAAGCGGTAATCTTGGGTCGATGGTAAACACAAAAGTTGAATCATTGTTCATAGGATCAAAAGGTGTCACGTTATTTGTTATAATAGTATCAGAATATTTACTATTAAAAGGATAGTAATCTCCATTCATTGAACTTACTATCTGGCTTGCTATATCATTATGAGGGTTCCCCGACCTTCTTTCCACTATTTGAGAAGAATACCAAGGATTAATATTCTGGCTGCTATACGACATTTCAAAATTATCCTCATTGGATGTAAAACCATTGACTATACTTGTTAAAACCTCATTTGGAGTAGTTACCCCTTTATTTACTAAATGTAATTGATAACGTGCTTTGATAGTATATGCGGCACGTAACCATTTATCGGAATCTCCTCCGTAAATCAAATCAGAGGTCCCTAAATTGAATCCAGAATTGTCTGGAGCACTCAACGCTGCAATCGCGCCGTCCAAAAGGTCAAAAACCCTATTATAGATTTCCTCTTGGTTATCAAAAGTTGGAAAATTATTATCTGGACCTTCAGTAGCATCAGAATATGGGATATCATCCCATGTATCTGTAGCAATACCAAGATTAATTGCTATTAAAATATCAGAGATGGCACCAATGTGGGGTGCTCGGTTTTCAATTGCTTTTGCCTTAATTACTTTAATATTGGGTAAAATATAAAGGTAAACTTGATTCCAAAGACCACTTGCAGAAGTTTGTCCCGCTGCACCACCGCCTTGTATAACAAAGTATTGGGTGTAATTCCCAAAAGCCAATTCCGCCGAACGCTGCCCTTCCATAGTACTATGTATCACGGGTGCCATTAAATCTTTCATTCCCAGCTGCTCCAATGTCGCTGTGTTGGCTGGAGTGTTCACATCAAAATAGTCGTCACTACACCCCACGAGTGCAATCATAAAAAGTGCTAAAATTGTAGCTTTTATATTATTTTTTTTCATAATTCTTTTTTTTTAAAATATAACATTAAGACCAAATGAATAGCTCTGGCTTAAAGGAATGCTTAAGCCGGCGAACCCATAAACGTTACTTCCTGCGCTATATTGGTTTCCCTCAGGATCAAAACCGTCAAACGGTGTCCAAAGCAATATGTTATTAGCGCTCAAGTTTAAACTAAGCCTGTCTATATTTAAACTTTTGGTAATATTAGATCCAAAATCATAGGTTAATCCAATATTCCTGAGTTTAACCCATGAAGCATCTTGGACTATAACTTCAGAAGCTCTATTATAACGTGTTGAACTTCGATAATAGTTTTGATCGATTAGAACTTCGATGGTATTTGACGTAAAACCTCCGTTCCCATCATCCATAACACCATCAAGTACCGTATTTACATTACGGAAACCAGTAATGCCACGTACCCCATTTCTAATCGTATTACGCATGCTAGAATCGTAGAGGTCGCCTCCTTTTTTGTATTCTAGAACAAAATTAAATCCGAAACCTTTATATTTAAAACTATTTGTAACGGATGAAATAAAGTCTGGGAATGCATTTCCAACAATTACCCGCTCGTCTAAATTCACACGAGGCAATCCGTCTTCTCCTATATAGCGTTCGCCATTTTCGTAGCGCCATTTATAACCATATAAAGTTCCCATTTTATCGTCCTCCCTAACCTCTGAAGTTACTCCCGCAAAACCAGAATCGGCAAAAATAACAGCTTCAATATCATCGGGAATATCTAAAACTTTGCCTTCACTAGTGGACCAGTTTAATATCATGTTCCAGGTAAAGTCTTGTTTTCTGATAATATCAGCACTTAACAAAAGTTCATGGCCATAAACTTCATAATCCCCTGCATTTCTGGTAATAGCAGATAACCCAGACGAATAGGCTGTGCCTACGTTAAATATCTGATCTTTAACCCTAGTTTTAAAATAAGCATAATCTAAACGGATACGATTGTCGAAAAACCTTAAATCTGCACCAAATTCTGTAGATTGATTGCGTTCTGGTATAATATCTAAATCGCCAAGTGTTGTACTTCTTCTATAACCTCCTGCTCCCCCAAAAGGAAAATCACCATCAACTACAAAATATTGTCCTACGTCACCAAAACCAGGGCCTTTGCCAACTTCTGCCCAAGATGCTCTTAGCTTTCCAAAAGAGAAAACGTCGTTATCCCCAAATAGACCAGAGATATCATAAGCCAAACTCACCGATGGATAAAAGAACGATCTGTTTTCTTTTGGTAAAGTTGACAACCAATCATTTCTACCTGTCAATGTTAAGAATAATTTATCTTTGTAAGCCATTTTAAGTTCCCCGAATACACCCATATTACGTAATTGGGTTACCGTATTATCAAGGAAAAAATTCGTGGTGTTTCTTATTTCATTTACCCCAGGGACATTTAAACCTTCGCCACGTGCTTCGTCGTAATCTCTTTTGGAATCGGAAATTTGATGGCCTAATGTTAAATCGGTTGTGAAATTTTCACTCCAATCCTTAGTAAAGGCTACCAATAAGTTAGATTCCAATGCTGTAAAATTAATGTTTTGGTTTACAATAAAACCACCAACACTACCGCCGCCATCTAAATCTGGTCCAACATAACGGTTACGCCTGTCGGAATAATTATCAATTTGTGCAGCATAGGTAACAGTTACCCATTCCTTTGGCACCCAATTAAATGTAGCGTTGCCTACCCAACGGTTTACCTCGTCGGTAAGACCACTGGTTTCCAATAGATATCTTGGATTATCAATAATTCCAAATGAATAGTCACGTTCGGTACCGTCAGGGTTAATATAGTCATTGATTGGAAACGTACCAGAATAGTAAGCTAGGGCACTCATAACCGATCTATCTCCACCATTTGCTCTTCTACCACCAGAGTTTGTATAGGCAATGGAACTATTAATGGTGAAGTTATCAGTAACTTTATAGCCAGCTTTTAATCTAAAGTTGGTTCGATCAAAATTTGTATTTGGTAAAATACCTTCATCACTACTGTTTCCTACCGACAAAAAGTAGTCCATAACATCTGTAGCACCACTAATGCTTAAGTTTATTTGTGTATTGACTCCTGTTCTGAATATATCATACGGACTATAAAACCGGTCGTTGGATAGATCTATAACCTCTCCATCTTCGGTAGTAAATGAATCCTCGGCATATTCTGGTCCCCATGACCAGAATGTCGTACCTCCAAGTCTTGTAAAACCAGTCTCTGTATTTGGAGTGTATAGATTTCGTGGAGCATTATTAAAGCCTTCTCGATATTTGGTTTGCAAATCAGTAGTTGTTTCAACATTTCTAATAGTTGTGGAAGCGGTTAAATTTATTTTTGCTTTCCCTTGTTTTCCCTTTTTCGTGGTAATTATAATGGCACCATTAGAAGCTCTAACCCCATAAAGCGCTGTTGCTGCTGCTCCTTTTAAAACACTATAGCTTTCTATATCTTCTGGGTTAATATCTCCACCTCTGTTTGAAAATGCAAATTGTTCTGAACTATCTACGGAGTTTGATCCGACACTGGGTCTAACCTCCCCAGAGAAGGTGTCGTTATTAAGTGCCAAACCATCCACAATAATTAGCGGTTGGTTGCTTCTAGATGGGTTAACCGAGGTAATACCTCTAATTAAGATATCGACCCCACCACCGGCAGATCCAGAAGTTCTATTAATTTGTAGACCTGCAACTTGACCCTGAAGGGCTTCAAGCGCATTGGTTTGCCCTGTAAGATTAACGTCAGAAGCACTTATTTGCGTCACAGAATATCCTAAAGATTTCTGTTTCTTGGCTACACCAAATGCAGTAATAACAATTTCATCTAGTTTTCCAGTACCTTCTTCTAGACTTACGTTTAGTAGAGAACCGTTTATAGCAAGCTCTTTAGTTTTAAATCCTAAAAAAGAAAAGATCAAAATATCGCCTTGTTTTGCGGAAATTTGATAGTTCCCATCAAAATCAGTCGAGGTTCCATTGCTTGTTTCTTTAACTTGAATATTTACACCTGGTAACGGAATGTTTGAAGTATCCGTAACCGTACCGCTAACAGTAATGTTTTGAGAAAACAATAAACTAAATGCAGCTGTAAAAAAAACAAGGAAAGAGAGGGTAGTTTTTTTTTTCATATAGATTAATTTTGAGTTAATAGTTACTCAAATATATTATTTTTTATGCTGTTTTGTGCAGTTTTTTGCATTTTTTTTGCATTATTAGTTGGTTTGTTGGATATTTATAGAGAAAAAATTAAAAATTATGTTAAAACAAGAGCGCTATCAAATAATTTTAGAGAAATTAAAAGTTGACAAAAAGGTGCTTTCAGTTAAGTTAAGTGAAGAATTATCAGTTTCAGAAGATACCATTAGAAGAGATTTAAAAGACCTAGAAGCTAAAGACTTGATATATAAAGTATATGGAGGCGCTTTATTAAAAGAAAATAGGATTTTATCGTACGACGAGAGAAGTGTTTCAGATATTGCGGAGAAAAAGAAAATTGCAAAGAAAGCGGTAAATTTAATTTGCAATGGCCAAGTTATTATTATGAGTGGAAGCTCAACTAATTTAGAATTGGCTAAAATTATCCCTCCTAAAATTAATGCCACTGTATATACTTATAGCTTACCAATTGCCACGCAATTGTCTCACCACCCTTCGATAGAAGTGATTTTTATTGGAGGAAAATTGAATAAAGAAGCTCAAGTTACGGTTGGTATAGATTTAGTAAATCCAATTTATAATATAAGTGCCGATATTTGTTTTATGGGAACCGATGGGATAGATATTAGTAGAGGTTTAACAGAACCGAACTGGGAAGTGTCACGTATTAAAAGCAGTATGATCCATGCTTCTAACTATGTAGTAGTCATGTGTATTAGTAATAGGGTGAATTCTGTAAAGCGACATTCCGTGGTGCCTATTAAGGAGATTGATGCTATCATTTCCGATATAGATCCAGGTGATGAAATGTTTAAAGAGCTTAAGTCCATAGGTTTAACTGTTATTTAATCTATAAGCATGCCCGTATTTGGAAAAAAAATACTTTTCTTAGCCCTGTTAATAGCTGTTTTACATAGTTGTAAATCTAGCTATATAACTAATAACATCACTAAAAAAATTGAAACCCCTTTTTATGATAATCAATTTACGGGACTCTTAGTTTACAATCCTAAAACAAACGATACCGTTGTTAAGTATCATGCTGATAAATATTTTATTCCTGCAAGCAACACAAAAATATTCACCTTATACACCGCACTAAACACATTACCAAATAGAATTCCTTCTTTTAAATATACTATAAAGGCCGATACCATTACCATACAAGGAACAGGAGATCCTACTTTTCTGCATCCTTTTTTTAATGATAGTACAGCATTAAAAATGGCTAGAAATTACAAAAAGGTCAATTTAGTATGGGGTAATTTAGAGGATGATAAATTTGGACCCGGTTGGGCTTGGGAGGATTATGACACCTATTTTAGTCCAGAACGAAGTAGCTTTCCAATGTACGGGAATGTAGTAACAATTAATGGTAAAGATAGTTTACAAAGTACACCAAAAGCACTAAAGCAAAATATTCAATATTCCGAAACATCCAAAAGAAGGAATTATAACGATAATATCTTTTTTTATAATTTAAAGAAACGACGAGATACGATAGAAATCCCAATGGTGATCGATACTTTTTTAATAGAAAAACTATGGCAAAGTATCTTGCCGGGAAAAATATCAATATCCAATTACGCTGAGAAAAAGATGGAGTATGTTGCTTATAGCGTTCCTTCAGATTCTTTGTACAAACGAATGATGGAAATAAGCGATAACTTTTTAGCAGAACAAATGTTAATTCTTTGTTCTTCTGTATTTTCAGACACCTTAAGCTCAAGTAAAATGAGGGAACGCATTTTAGAAAACGAACTTAAAGACTTAAAACACCCACCTCGTTGGGTTGATGGCTCTGGGTTAAGTAGATATAATTTATTTACACCTACCTCTTTTGTCCAAGTGCTCACAAAATTATACAATGAAATTCCGCAAGAACGCTTATTTAATTTGTTTCCTGTTGGAGGGAAATCGGGTACATTAAAAAAATATTATTCGGGAAACGAAAAACCGTATATTTATGCCAAATCAGGAACTGTTGGAAATAATTATTCTCTAAGTGGTTATTTAATCACAAACTCCGGAAAAATGTTAATTTTTAGTTTTATGAACAATCATTACACCAACCCAACAGGTGAAGTAAAAAAACATATGCAATCCGTTTTAGAATGGCTTCGTGATAATTATTAAAAATTCAAAGGGATCATCTATAGATTAATGCATTTTTAAAATGACTTTCCTTAGTCTTTAAATTAATTAAGAACCCATTAATTAGCGCATATTCAATTTCGTTATTTCTTTCCAATAAAAAGGAAGGGATCACTCCCGGTTTTAAAACAAGTTCAGGTGTTTTATTCCCAACTCTAATTAAATTAATGGGTTTGGAAGTGGCTCTTATATCTTCGGGAAGGTCTTCTATTTGTAAATAGATATACCCTGATTTTAAGAGTCCATAAATATCTAAACTAGAAGTGTATTCTATGGATTTAAATATTTTTGGATAGACGTTCCCCTTAACAATTCTATAACCAGTAGCATCAAAAACTTTATAACCGTAATAATTAGATAAATCCCCTTGATCCATGATTTTACCTAAGTTGTAAAAATCTGTTTGATTATCATTATCTATTTCCAAACGATTAATGCCTAAATCAATTTTATAATCGTTACCTAATAAATTATAAGTTGCTCCTACAATTTTTAAGTTAAATAACTTACCATCATTTGGAGGTATTTTTTTATAATCTTTAAGAGAGATGTTTTTATAATTTTCTTTAGCTATGCTATAAATACCTGACAGTATAGACACATAGTTTAACCTTCTGACTTCCTGTTTTTCTATATCGTTTTTATAACCACCGGATTCAATCAAAATAGTACTTGTTCCCCATTTTTGTATATTATCGCCAAATGCCCTAGGTTCAAAATCATCATCATATCTGCCTACTTGTCCGGGCGCATATTTTTGAACAATACGATTCATGTACACGATGACCTTCATGGCATCTGCACGCACATTATTAATGTCTTTTTCATAATTGTATGCAGGCGCTAAATATGAAATTGTTGCTGGTTTGTCTGTACGTTCGACGTTATAATACATACTTTGATCATGCAAATTGAATCCAAAATCAGCATTAAGACTATCTCTTACTCGTTTTAATGTTTGACTTTCTGGCGATTGTAGCCTTACAGCATCTCTATTAATATCAATTCCTAAAGCATTCCGTCTTGTATATTTTTCAGCACCATCCGGATTTAAAATGGGTAAAAAATGAAGGGTTAAATTACTTAGTACAGTTTCCTTTTCTTCTAGAAATTCAGGACTGTTTAAGAAATTAAAAATATCGAAAATAGCTTGGGTCGCCGTTGGTTCGTCTCCATGCATTTGCGACCATACAAGCACATTTGTTTTGCCCTTTCCAATACTAATCAATGTTAAATCCCTCCCTTCAATAGATTGTCCTACTTTCTTTACTGTGTATTTTGGGTTGTTTTTAATTTTAGCAATTAATGGCTGGATGTCGCTGTGTTTTAATCTTCGTTTACCAATACTGGTCTCTTTATAACTATTATAAGTTTCGTATATTTTTGAAGTAAGCTTACTGTTTTGGCTAGAAACAGACATCGAAATTAATAATACTATAGCTTTTAAAAAGTGATTCATATCAATTGACCAATTTTTTAGGGGCAGATTTTAAATGAAGTTGTTTGGTGCCCTCTTTAACAGCATTTAAAAAATCCTCTCCCGGATCTGTTTTTTCTGTCCTGTAACCAGCATCTTTTTCTAGCCATAACTCATGACCTTCAAAATTTGTGTATTCATAATGTCCAATTAAATACGCAATATCATATTTTTTTGCTAGATATTTCACCAACCAAATATTGGCATTTACTTGCTTTTTTGTTAAAGGAGTCTCTTTTGTCCCACCAACATTTTCAACACCAATGGCACAATAGTTTAAACCAATTACATGTCTAGCCATGATGGTTTCTGGCATTAAGCTATAAATAGTGCCATCTCGATCTACCACAAATTGAGAAGACACATTTAAGCCACTTACAGATTTAATATCCGGTCTCCAATTTGGTAATGCTGGTTTATTAAAAGCTTTAAATGTTTTTTCAAAAGTAGTGATAGCTGTCCAATGTAAAACAATTATTTTTGGTATTATGGTAGGGGATTCTTGTTCTAAACCATAACGATCGGCAAGATAGTCTAAGGTTATTAATAAGAGCATAAATTAGTTCTTATTCTGAAAATTTTACGTATCTTTATTGTATGAAAACAAAGGTGAAGAAGCGTAAGAACCAAGATGCCCAAGAGGAAACACGGTTGCGTGTGGCCGATTATCTCCGCAAGAAATTGGGCACCCAGAGACAGGCCGCCGAGATTTTCGGTATCACCGAGCGTTCGGTAAACAAGATATGGGCGCGGTACAGGGCCGGCGGCAAGCGCGCGCTGTGCAGCAGGAAACGTGGTGTGCAGGGCGGCATGAAACTCAAGAAGGACCAGGCCCATAAGGTGCGGGAACTTATCAGGGAAAAACTTCCCGAGCAGTTGAAGCTCCCCTTCGGACTTTGGACAAGGGAAGCCGTACAGCAGCTGATATCGCAGAAGTTCGGCGTCGAGCTGTCGCGCTGGCAGGTAGGGCGCTACCTGAAAAAATGGGGGTACACTCCCCAAAAGCCCATAAGAAAGGCGTTCGAGCAAAAGCCGGAAAACGTACGGAAATGGCTGGAGGAAGAATATCCGGCGATAGAAAAAAGGGCAAAGGCAGAAAGAGCGATAATATACTTTGGGGACGAGACGGGCTGCAGGAGCGACCACCAGGCAGGCAAGAGCTATGCCCCTAAAGGAAAAACGCCTATAATAAAGGCAACGGGGAAAAGATACACGGTCAATATGATCTCCGCAATAAGCAACAGGGGGCATCTGCAGTTCATGTTGATGGAGAAGGGCTTCAACAGCGAGGTCTTTAAGATGTTCTTGCTACTGATGATAAAGTATAGCAATAAAAAGATATTTTTCATTACCGATAACCATCCCGCCCACAAGACCATCAAACTTGACCAATGGCTAGAGGAGAACAATGATAAGATCGAAGTATTGTTCATCCCGCCCTATTCCCCGGAACTGAATCCCCAGGAATACGTCAACCAAGATCTGAAGACCAATATTATCGGCAAGAAAAGGGCGATCAACAAGGAACAGCTAAAGGAAAATATCAATGATTTTATGAACAAAAGAAAAAAGGACAAACCACAAGTGAAAAAATATTTTCATCACAGACACGCCAGATATGCTGCCTGACAATCTTATAAGAACTAAATAACCTAACGATTAATAACTGTTTTCGTTCTTCATTAAAAATGATGGGCTTAGAAACTATTTTTTTTGATACACTACAGGAAAGTTGCAGCAGGAGGACTAAGCTAATTGTAAAATATTTCATCTTAAAATTATTTCTCTTTAAAGATTGGATAGGTAATATTAAACATGGGTTTAAAGATATTAATTTATCATTATAAATGATGTTTTCCTTTTTTTAACGCGTTCAATATCAAAAGGAACCAAAAACAATAGAAGTTAAAATTATACAAATGTAAGTTTGTATGGTGATTGTTTTAAGTTAATATATGTTATTTTTGAACATATAAGAAACAATTCAGAAAAAATGAAAAGTCAAATTACCACGAAATGGTTGGGAGAGATGAGGTTTGAAAGCACCAATCCGTCAGGGCATAATCTATACATAGATGCCGGGGAAGAAAATGGAGGCAAAGGGGAAGGCTATCGTCCAAAAGCGTTGATGCTGTCTGCGCTAGCAGGATGCTCCGGTTTAGATGTCGCATCCTTAATTAAAAAGATGAAGTTAAAGGTTGATAATTTTAAAATTGATATTGATGCTAATTTAACGGAAGAACATCCTAAGTATTATGATAAAGTAGTGATGCATTTTCATTTTTACGGTTCAGATTTAAATGAAAGCAAATTGCAAAAGGCGGTGGATTTATCTATTGAAAAATATTGTGGGGTTATGGAAATGTTTCGTCAATTTTCAGAATTAAGTATAGAATCACACTTTCATAATAATTAAAAAGTTCATTTCTCAAAAGAGCATAGCATATGCGTTGGACCCTCAAACCAAAACCAGAAGCACAAAAAATTGAAGACCTACAGAACATGCTGCAAGTAGATGCTACTATTGCCGCCTTATTATTACAAAGGGGTATTGAAAGCTATGATAATGCGAAACGATTTTTTAGACCAAGCCTTAGCGATTTACATGACCCATTCTTGATGAAAGATATGGACAAGGCCGTAGCCAGAATTAAAAAAGCGGTGGCCAATAAAGAAAACATCTTGGTTTATGGCGATTATGATGTTGATGGTACCACGGCGGTCGCGCTAATGTCATCGTATTTAAAAACGAAGCATGAACTTGTGTTCACGTATATTCCCAATAGATATGATGAGGGATATGGTGTGTCGTTTAAAGGCATTAACTTTGCTTTGGAAAATGATTTCACACTTATCATTGCATTGGATTGTGGCATCAAGGCTGTTGAAAAAGTAGCATATGCCAAAACATTAGGAATTGATTTTATTATTTGTGATCATCACAGACCATCAGATACCATTCCTGAAGCCGCAGCTGTTTTAGACCCTAAACAAGACGATTGCAACTATCCTTATAAAGAATTATGCGGATGTGGGGTTGGCTTTAAGCTCATACAGGCACTGGCCTCAAAAGAAGGCAAAACTGCCGAGGATTTAGTAGACTATTTAGATTTAGTTGCCACGGCCATTGGCGCGGACATTGTGCCTATAAATGGTGAAAATAGAGTATTGGCATATTTTGGTTTGCAGGTGATTAACAGTAATCCACGACCTGGAATACAGGCTATTTTAAATCAAGTTGAAAAGACAGAACTCACCATTACAGATGTCGTGTTTATTGTAGCTCCTAGAATTAATGCTGCTGGACGTATGAAACATGGCAATTATGCGGTGACCCTGCTGTCTGAAGAGGATACAGAATTAGCTGCCAAGTATGCTTTAGAAATTAACAATTACAATTTGGATCGACGAGAGACGGATAAACAAATTACCGAAGAAGCCCTTCAACAAATTGAAGACAATCAAGAAGGCAACCGGTTGACGACGGTTGTTTATCATAAAGATTGGCACAAAGGTGTTATTGGTATAGTGGCCTCTCGATTAATAGAAACATATTATAGGCCTACTTTAGTGTTTACTAAAAGTGGTGACAAGCTAGCAGCTTCGGCGCGATCGGTAAGAGATTTTGATGTTTACAATGCCTTGGAAGCATGCAGCGAACATCTTGAACAATTTGGAGGTCATAAATATGCCGCAGGGTTAACCTTAAAAGAAGAAAACTACGAAGTCTTTAAGCAAGCTTTTGAAGATGAGGTTTCTAAAACTATAGACAGAAATCTTTTAGTACCAGAAATTAAAATCGACTCTCAGATAGATTTAGAATCCATTACACCAAAATTTTACAGGATTTTAAAACAGTTTGCACCCTACGGACCTAGCAACATGACCCCTGTATTTGTATCTAAAAACTTAGTGGATACGGGTTATGGAAAATGTGTTGGTGCAGATAAAACGCATTTACGATTAACAGTGACGCAAGCATCTACTTCAAAAAATTTGGTGTGTATTGGATTTAGTATGGGTGATAAATATGACTTGGTACGTGATAATAAATCCTTTAAGGCGGTATACTCTATAGATGAAAATGAATGGCGAGGACATGTTAGTTTGCAGCTCAAACTACGAGATATTAAGCCGTAATTGATGACGAAAAAAGATCCTTACGCCGCCTTACGAATAAAAGAATTCAACATCTTTCTACTGGTACGTTTTGTGCTTGTTTTTGGCTGGTCTATGCAGTTTATAGTTATTGAATGGCAGGTGTATAGTTTAACCAAAGACCCTTTATCATTAGGAATCATTGGGTTAATGGAAATTATTCCAGCCTTTAGCATGGCGCTGTTTGCGGGTCATATTGTAGACCAAAACGAAAAGAGAAATTTATTAGCACTTTGTATTGCGGCATTTTCGTTAATAAGCCTAGGCCTATTTTTATTGACCTGGCCTAAAATTGTAGCCGATTGGTCCACGAATATTATTTTATATTCTATTTATGCACTGGTGTTTTTTGGAGGTTTTTTGCGTTCCTTTTTTGGACCCACTATATTTTCTTTAGTGGCTCTTATTGTTCCCAAAAAAATCTATCCCAATGCCGCTACCTGGAACAGTTCTACCTGGCAAATGGCATCGGTTTTAGGGCCTGCTTTTGGAGGTTTTTCTATTAGTTGGTTGGGTGTTCATTGGTCGCTTTGTATCATTTTCGGTCTAGTGCTTCTGTCATTATTTATATTATTTAACATCAAGCGCAAACCTATTTTGAATCCTAAAATAGGAGAACCCGTTATCCAGAGCTTGAAAGAAGGGGTTCGTTTCGTTTTTAAAACAAAGGCCATCTTAGGTGCTATGACTTTAGACATGATCGCTGTTCTATTTGGAGGAGCCATTGCTTTGCTACCCATTTTTGCGCAAGATATTTTAAAAGTTGGTAGCGAAGGTTTTGGTGTTTTACGTGCTGCTCCTGCCGTTGGCGCTTTTATAACCATGTTGGTTACGGCTTATATTCCTATTAGTAAAAACGCCGGTATGAAATTGTTGGCTGCCGTGTTTGGTTTTGGAGTGTGTATTATTGTTTTCGGATTGTCTTCTATATTCTGGATTTCTGTATTGGCTCTGTTCTTTAGTGGGATGACCGACGGCGTTTCTATGGTGATACGACAGACCATTTTACAAATAAAAACGCCCGATCATATGCGGGGTCGTGTATCATCTGTCAATTCTATGTTTGTAGGCTCTTCAAATGAATTAGGTGCGTTCGAAAGTGGTTTGACCGCTAAACTTATGGGCACCGTTACGGCTGTTGTGTTTGGAGGCACAATGACTTTAATAACAGCTGTAACCACCGGATTGGTATCGCCGTCATTTAGAAAGTTAGATCTAACAAAGGATTTGGAAGCGCACGAAAATGATGCTTAGTATTCTTTAAGATGAAAGTGTTCTCCATCAAACACGCCGTAGGTATAATAGGTAATCCAATCGCCTAGATTAATGTATTTTGAGTCCGTGTTAAGATTGATTTCCAAGGGTAAGTGGCGGTGACCAAACACGAAGTAATCACGGTGTTTTTCTGCAAGTTTTCGTTTACTGTATTGCACGAGCCATTCCTTATCTTCACCTAAAAATGTGGCATCATCATCCCCAGAAATTAATTTGTTTTTAACGGATAAATATTGTGCCACTTTCATACCAATATCTGGATGAAGCCATTTAAAAAACCATTTAAAAACAGGGTTGGTAAAAATTTTTTTCATGCGTTTATAGCCCTTGTCATATGGGCCTAAGCCGTCACCGTGGCCAATAAAAAAGGACTTGCCATTATAGGTGAATTCTTTGGGTTTGTGGTATACCGGAATGCCAAGTTCATCTTCAAAATACCCGTGCATCCATAAATCATGATTGCCCACAAAGTAGTAAATTGGAATACCAGCATCGCTAATTTCGGCTAGTTTTCCTAAAGTACGCGTGAATCCTTTTGGAACCACAGTTTTATATTCAAACCAAAAGTCGAATAAATCGCCCAAAAGAAAAATGGCAGAGGCATCTTTCTTGGCATGGTCCAACCACTCAATAAATTTTTTTTCGCGTGGGCGTGAGGCATTTTTTGTGGGTGCACCAAGGTGATTGTCTGATGCGAAGTATATTTTTTTTCCTTCTGGAATTTGCATGTGGCAAATATAAAGAATCTGTTGGTTTTAAAATGACAATTTATTTACCGTAAATTGTAGCTAACAGTTTTTGCGTTAGGGATTGATGCGGCATCCTTTTTAAATTAGCCAGTACGATATTAATTTTCAAGTAAACAATATATAGATAGCCACGTCGCTTACGCTTCGCTATGACGTTTTAAAAAGATATAGCGGAAAGCCCGACCCTTGTGGTAACGCCCTAATTATTATCTGTGGCGTACCATTCGGCAAAAGAGGTATCTGTTTCTTGCAGCTTTAAAGAGTGCAGGGTAATATGATTGGGCAATCGGTTTTTTATTTTTTTTGAAAAATCAATTACCATCATTTCGCTTGTGGGTTGGTAATCTACCAACAAGACACTGTGGTCGCGATCTTGGAGTTCCTTGGCAAGTTCGACATGCGGGGTGTTTTTATTGAAAACGGTCGCATGGTCAAAGACGTCTACAATTTCTTCTTTCACGATTTTTTTTAAGTCACCAAAATCGATAACCATACCGAATTTGACGTGGTTGGAATCTGTAATGGGTTGGCCAATAACGGTGACAGACAATTTGTAGCTATGCCCATGGACGTTTTTACATTTACCATCGTACCCGTAAAGGGCATGACCGGTCTCAAAAGAGAATTGCTTTGTGATGCGAATATTGCTCATTATTTATTTTTTCTTCTGTTTACTATGTAAACGATGGTTAAAACTACGGCTAATAAAAGGAATAATCCGTTGCCGCTTATAAATGACATGATATCCATATTAGTCTTTATTAATGCGTTTTTTGTTGAATTTATAAATCATGTAAGCGATTAAAACCAACACCACGAATGGTAACATGGAACCTATAAAAACCCCGATTTCGTAACCCTTATCTGGGGCATTTTGCACTTTTTCTCCAATATTTACCTGTTGAAGATATGCTAAAAATAAAGTCATATTGGTTATGGATTGCTCAATGCCTATTATTGCCCAAAGTTAACTTTTTTGAGAAAGCGGGATAAAGATTTTTCTAAAATTTATAATTAAAGGAATGCCACGAGCGATAATCCAAACGGTAATACCAATAAAAATAGCATGAAGTTTCAATCCTAAATAATCCAAACCAAATAGGATGGGAACAAAAACCAAGAAGGTAGATACCAAAAGCACGTTTCGTAAGTATTTCATTTTCCCGAGCCCTTTGAAGATGCCGTCAAAAATGAATGCCAAAGCACAAAAGGGTTGCATGATCAGTACAATCCAAAACACATTGTAGAATGTGCTTAATACTTCAGGGTCTTTTGTAAAGAGTAATCCTAATGGATGGTAGAGAATACCTCCAATACTACCTGTAATTAAACCAATAATAATACCATAAATAATGAGCTTATTACTGAGTGCAATTAATAGCGTATAATTTTTTTCGCCTAATAATTTCCCTGATAAAATATTTCCTGCACTGGCATAACCGTCTATAATAAATGCTCCTAAAAACCATAAATTTATTGCTATAGTATAAGCTGCAATATATTCTGCCCCGTAACTTGTAGCAAATGCACTGGCATAATATAACGTGACATTTAGCGCTATGGTACGAACAAACAAATTGAGAATCATGAGCATAAAGCGCTTGATTTCTTTATTAAAAGGGAAGCTCAATTTTAAAGGAATGATGGTCTTAGTCAGCAGGAAATAAGCTGATAATATGGCCATAACACATTGCGCTATCACACTGGCATAAGCGGCACCCTCGATATTCATGGGCGTAACAATATTAGTAATGCCATAAACTAAAATGAAATCTAATATAATATTTAAAGAGGCACCAATAATGGCTATTAGCATGGGGTAATAAGTGTTTTGCAAGCCCCTAAATGCTCCAAATACGGCGATGGTAAATAAGGTAAAAGGGAAACCAAACACGCGTATTCTGTAATAATCTATACTGTATTCCAATATTAAATCTGAGGCGTTGTAGAGTTTAAAAATTTGTCTTGCAAACGGAAAGGTTGCTAGAATGATTAAAATGCTTAAAGACGTGATTATAAAGATAGCTTGCGCCGGGAGATTTTTTATTTGATGCAGTTTATCTGCTCCAAGATATTGCGAAACTATCGAGGAAATGGCACTACGTGTTTGACCTAGTACCCAAATAAGCATAGAAAGAAATGTGGTTACTATGCCAACGGCCGCTAAAGATTCGGTGGCATTTATCGATATATTACCAACAATAGCAGCATCTGTTAACGATAAAATGGGCTCTGATATACCTGAAATTAAAGCAGGGATAGCGAGTTTGTTAATGTTTTTAAAACTAATTGTAGCGCTCAAAGTATTCGTTCGTAACAGTAAAATGGATATTCACTTTGCTTAGGGAAATAAATATTGCCCAATCTTTTATAGCCGCGAAGTTCGTAAAATTTTTGGTTTTTGCTATTCTGTGAAAAAGTATCTAATCGTATGGAGTTAACATTATTATTACAGGCATAGTCTTCTGCAAATTTCATCAGGTTTTGCGCGTAACCCAGTCCTTGATACTCGGGGTGAACTGCCAACCGATGAATATAAATATTATCCAAATTGGGTGTTAACCATCTTATAGGTTTATATTCGGCATCCATAACTATTGAGAGGGTAATACAGCCAACAATATTAGAATCTTTTTCTAAAACGTACAATTCACTTCTGTTGGCGTCATGTATAAAGGCCTGTGGGTTTGGGTAAAATTCATTCCATTGGAAAATGCCCTTAGAAATCATATGGACAGCACAAGCTTTTGTTATTTCAATAATTGAATCAATATCTTCGAGGGTTCCTTTACGAATCATTTTTAATGTTTACTTTTGCAGTATTGTTGCTGTAAAATTAATGTTAAATTTGTTATCATGAAGAATATTTTAGTACCCGTAGGATCTTCAAAAAATGCCGTGAGCCATTTGCAGTACGCTGTAGATTTTGCTGAATCATTTGGAGCTAAAGTTTTTGTTGTACAAATATATAACGTATTTACAAAAGCGGGTACGATGATTAAGGTAGATCACATTATACAGCGTGAAAGTCTGGAGTTTTTAAAGAATTTGGTTGCTAAGGTTGATACTAAAAATGTTGAAGTCGTAGTCAAGTCCTTAAAAGGTCATTTAGTTGATACTCTAGAATTAGCGTGTAAAACAGCGGATATTGATTTATTGTTAATTGAACCAAGAACAAATTCAATTAGTGACGACGTGTATTTGGGGAAAACTTCTGGCAGAATTATTAAGCAAACGGATATTCCAGCTTTGATAGTTCCTGAAGGTTACAAATTCAAATCCATTAATCGAATTTTAATGGCGGTAAAATCGGCCATTATAAAAAAGAAAAATGTACTTAATCCTTTAAGGGCTATACAAAAGCATTTTAAAGCAGAGGTTAATTTACTACTTGTAAAAACGCCGTATTATAATGATGGAGATTTTAAGGTCATAGATGATTTATCTGAAATAATTACGAATCAAAGTACTACTGAAAATGCGACAACTTTTCAAGGTGTGCTTAAGAACTTAGACTCTATAAATCCAGATATGCTATGTGTAGTACGTCGTAAACGTGGATTTTTCACTAAGAAGTGGGAGAAAAACGAAATCATGAAAAAGGATTTCTCTAGTGCCATACCAGTTTTGGTCTTAAAAGGGTTAAAATAAATAAAGGGGATGTAGCTCAGTTGGCTAGAGCGCTTGACTGGCAGTCAAGAGGTCGTCGGTTCGAATCCGATCTTCTCCACAATAATAACAAGGATTTACAAGGTTTCACGCTTTTAAAGTCTCTTTAATTTGCACGCAATTTGCACGCAAAAAAGAAGTTTAAGTCAATTTATATTCATTTGATATAAATTGACTTAAATTGATTTGGTTATTTATTTTTTCTGGAAGTTCAAAGATTTTAATTTTGTCTTATATGATTCTTATAAAGATAAATAAGTTCGCTTTATTCTAAAATAGAATCACTTTTCAAGATATTCATCAATTTTATTAACTAATGAGTTTTCTAAATCATTCTTATTTAAATAGAATTCTTTGTTTTGTTCCATAAATTTCTTTAATGCTTTGTATTTTTTCCACAATAGAACCTTTCCATTTAAAACATTAGCCCCTGAATAGACAAGCATATGCCCTAAAAATAAATCTCTTTCTAACGGCTGTACCTGTAAGGAAAATTGTGAAAAGGACTTATCCTTTTCGCTAAATTCAGATATTAGGTAGTTTTCAGTTCTGTTAATTCTAGCTATTCCAATCAAATTGGTATTATTGATTTTAAATTTCAATTCCCCCAGTTCATTTAATACTTCAAAAGTAATAGGAATCAAATAATTGTTTTTATCCATATAAAACCCTAAATATTCTCCTATTAGAAAATTTACAATTTCAAGTCTATTTAATGAAACAGATAAATCGGAATCTTTGTGAGGTAGAATGCCATCCACCTCCATTCTCTGAGAGTATAAATAATGATGAAAAATCGGGTTAATTTCTTTGCTCCTCACTTTTTCGTTTTGTTCTTCAATATTATCTACCTGTTCAAAAATCAGCTTTCCTATTACAGGGTTATTATTTCTGTTGAAGCCATTATAAGCACCTAGTAATACAGGTTTTGTTTGCATATTGTTTCCATAAAAAATATTAACGAAACATTCTTTATTTAGAGTTGAGTTTTCCTTACTAAAATAAAAGGATAACGCGCTTTCTCCTGTAGGCACACATTTACCGAAATATTTATAGAAAGTAGGTTCAATATTTTTTTCCCAATATAAAATTTCCCAAGACGCACTCTTCATCTTATAAATTGTGAATTTAGATTTAATATAGTATTGTCGGTCTTCTACATAATAACCCACATAGTAGAGCGCATCTACATCATTGGAGTTTTCGTCAATATTACTATCTTCTTCGTTTCTAATATCGGACCCTATAAAGGGCGAGTTTTTTAAATATTCACTATAATTATTATATCCAGTAGCAATAATTAAAAGTGATAAATAATCTCTTCTTAGCTTAATGTTTTTACTGTTACCTTTTTCAATTTCTTTAATCTTATTATATAGGTATTTACCATTAATCCATTGGCCAGTAATTTCAGTTATATATCCTTTTAGATTTGGCCTATTTTCATTGTAGTTTCCGAAACCGTAAAGCTGGAATACGGTGAGGGTTTTAATTTCGATGTTATAATGCCTTGAAAAAACAGTTAAAAGCTCTCTATGAAGGCTAGATATAAAGCCATTTGAAACTTTTATTCCACGTATATTCATTTGTCAGAATTTTATAAACTATGTGAAATTAGTAATATTCCATTTAAATTCCTATAAATAATGAATAACATCAAATAAACAGGAATGATGGAATAAATAATATCTTGTTCATAGATTTACCAAAACAAATGAATAAACTAACTTAAATACTTTTAATATGAAACATGTATTTCTTTGCATTTTATTGATTTCATCGATATTTGCTTATGGACAATCTAAGAAAGATATAGGAGGGAAAATCGTTGATGACTCAGGCAACCCCCTTACTGGCGCTACAGTTATTGAAGGCGGAAATCCAAGTAATGGCGTCATTACTGATTTTAATGGTGAATTTATTATAACTGTTAATGAAGACGCCAAAGATTTAGTAGTATCTTTTTTAGGGTATAAAACAGAAACAGTACAACTTACCAGTAATAATCTAAATATTGTAATGGAATCTGAGGCTAGTCAATTAGATAACGTTGTTGTTAAAGGTTTTTCTTCTGTTGCAAGTAAGGCTCGTGTTAGAGCTCAGGCAATACAAAGCTTGCCAGAAACAACGGTTGCAGTAAATGCAGCCACAATAGAATCTAGCGGGATTGATAATATTCAATCGTTTACGTCTCAAATTTCAAATGTTACTTTTAACGAGGCACAGCAACCTGGAGTAAATTTTCTCACAGTTCGTGGAATTTCACAAATTAGGAATGCGGAATCTCCTGTTGCTGTTGTTATTGATGGAATGACATTGCCAGATGCGAGTGCTATGAATATGTCATTATACGATATTGAGTTATTAGAGTTTGTAAAAGGCCCACAAGGAACACTTTACGGTAAAAATGCCATTGCAGGAGCAATTAATATTACAACAAAAGACCCTACAAATAAAAACAAAACTAAGGTCATACTATCAACAGGCAATGGTGGGTTATTTGGTGCTGGATTATCTTCTTCAGGAGCTATTACAAAGAACAAATTCTACTATAGTGTTACAGGCAGGTACAATACTTTCGACGGTTTGATTAATAATACTTTTTTAAATGAAAAAGTTGATTTTTCAAAAGAACATAACATTAGAGCCAAATTGAAATATAGATTTAGCCCAAGATGGTCTGCAACATTTGTGCAGGACAATTTCAAGGTAGATGCAGGAGGCAATTATTATGTAACTAAAACAGATATTTTTGATCCAAACATTCCTGTACTTGCTGATGATGATTATTCTAGTGAGCCGTTTGGTGATGTTCAAGGAGATTCAGAACTCTCAAACTCATTAAGTAGCCTTAAAATTGAAGGCTCATTGAAGAAGGCAAAAATTCAATCTGTTACCTCTTATAATGCAACTAAAAGATATTACATAGGTGAAAATGACTATTCCCAATATGCATTTAGTAAAGTATCGCAACAATCGGATTCTGATACTTTTAGTCAAGAAATTAGATTAACATCAAATGCCAGCGAAGATTCTAAATTGAATTATACTTTTGGAACACTGTACCAAAATAGTAAGCGTTATTTAAACACTTCAACTTTTCTTAACAGAACATTTTACGAAGGAGGTTTTGTAGATGCATCTGCAGAAAATGCAAATTATAGCACAGACCCATTAGTTGGAAATGATGATGATAATACGATACAAACACTAGCTGCTTTTGGATTTTTAGACTTTAAAATATCACCTAAGTTTACACTATCTGCAGGAGTTCGTGTAGATTATGATAAATTAACTAATGAATCTCGTATATCCAACACATCACAAGAAAACGATATAACAGTTTGGCAGCCAAAATTTTCAATGGCTTATGAAATATCCGAAACCGTATTGGCATACGCTAACTATGGACGTGGTTATAGAAGCGGAGGTTTTAATTCAGACGAAACTGTAAAATTTGACAAGACTTATAAACCAGAATTCACTAACAATTATGAAATAGGTTTAAAAACAAGTTTCTTAAATAACAGAATTATTTTTAACAACTCGTTTTACTTCATAGATTTTGAAAATCAGCAACAATACACTTTTATTCCTGTAACACCTTCAGTACTCGGAATCTATAATTTTGAGGAATCTAAAATCTCAGGATTTGAGTCAGAAATAAAATTTAGAGCAACAAACAATCTTGATTTCTTTGCAAGCGTAGGGTTTAATGATGGTGAAATAAAAAAAGGAAACTACAACAGATTGACCAATGCTGCTGCATTTGATTATGATACACACGAAGATGTAGACGTTAGTGGAAACACATCACCCTTTACCATAAAAAGTACAATTCAAGTTGGTGCAAATGCTAATTTTGAATTAGGAGAAAACTCGAAATTAGGTTTTCATGTAAATGTTGACAATAGGGGTACTCAATATTGGGACCCTCTTGAAGAGTACAAACAAGACCCATATACTTTAGTGAATGCAAGAGTTAATTTAAAATTAAATAAAGTTGGCCTTACACTATGGGCCAATAATATTTTTGATACTGATTTTAATACGGAGTTTTTTCCAACAGCAGAATTTGGGTTTAATAATTTAAGGTTTCCCAATACACCAACTACAATCGGAGTAGACCTATCCTATAGGTTCTAAATTCATTGAAATAGCTCGATAATTAAAAAACTTCTTCCTATCTGAATTTAGGTAGGTAGGGGTGATTAATTAATTTTCTCAAATTTTTAATAAAACATATAAAATGGCATCAGGATTTTATAATATCCCTAAAGTGGTCAATGAGCCAGTTAAACAATATACTCCAAACAGCATTGAGCTTAAAGAAGTACTTAATGTTTATAAAGCAATGAACCATGAAATTATAGATATTCCATTCTATATAGGAGGTAAGGAAATACGAACTGGTAAAACAATTTCTATTTCTCCCCCTCATGAGCATAAACGAAAGGTCGGACAATATCATATTGCCGATAAAAAACACGTAGAGCAGGCTATCACAAATTGTTTGGAAGCCAGAAAAAATTGGTCAAAAACATCATGGGAACACCGTGCTGCAATATTCTTAAAAGCGGCAGAACTTTTAGCTGGTTCATATCGAGCTAGAATGAACGCTGCAACAATGATAGCACAATCAAAAAATGTATATCAAGCTGAAATTGATTCTGCATGTGAAATGATTGATTTCTTTAGGTTCAATGTGCAATTTATGACCGAGATTTATCAAAATCAGCCCCAATCTTCATCAGGAGTTTGGAACAGAATGGAATATCGAGCCTTAGAGGGGTTTACTTATGCGGTAACACCGTTCAATTTTACGGCGATTGCAGCAAATCTACCTGCATCAATGGTTATGATGGGTAATGTTTGTGTATGGAAGCCTTCTAGCAATCAAATATATTCAGCAAAAGTAATTATGGATCTTTTTAAAGAAGCAGGACTACCAGATGGTGTTATTAATGTTGTATACGGAAACCCCGCTTTGATTAGTGATATTGTATTGGCTCATCAAGATTTTTCAGGTATACATTATACAGGTTCTACTAATGTATTTAAATCACTTTGGAAACAAATAGGAGACAATATTTCCAACTATAAATCCTATCCAAGAATTGTAGGTGAAACAGGTGGGAAAGATTTTATTTGGGTGCATCCTTCAGCTAATTCAAAACAAGTAGCAACAGCTATTTCTAGAGGTGCTTTTGAATATCAGGGCCAAAAATGTTCAGCTGCTTCAAGGGCATACCTTCCAAAAAGTTTATGGAAAGAAGTGAAAAGCTATGTTGTAAACGATGTTAATAGTATGAAAATAGGAAGCCCCTATAATACATCCAATTTTATAAATGCCGTAATTAATGAAGCTTCATTTGATAAAATTTCTAGTTATATAGAACGTGCAAAAAAAGATAAAGATGCCGAAATAATAGTTGGTGGAAGTTGTGATAAATCAATTGGTTATTTCATCGAGCCTACAGTTATTTTAACCACCAACCCCAAGTATACAACTATGTGTACAGAATTGTTCGGTCCCGTTATTACAATATATGTTTATGAAGATAAAGATTGGAAAAAAACTCTAAAACTAGTAGATGAAACTTCTGAATATGCTTTAACGGGGGCTATTTTTAGTAATGATAGATATGTAATTGATTACGTTAGTAATATTTTGGAAAATGCTGCTGGCAATTTCTATATCAATGATAAGCCAACGGGAGCAGTTGTAGGACAACAACCCTTTGGAGGCGCTCGAAGTTCAGGGACTAATGATAAAGCAGGTTCTATATGGAATTTGTTACGTTGGGTATCTTGTCGCACAATTAAGGAAACATTTGTGTCTTCCTCGAATTACAGCTATCCATTTATGGGAAATGAAAACAATAATAATAACTAGAAAACATGAAAATTAATTGCAACGTAATACAGTTTCATAAAACAGGTGAGTTAGATGTTTTAAATATGGAAAATGTAACCATAGAAGACCCAGTTAATGATGAAGTCTTATTCAAAGTAGATGCTTTTGCTTTAAATAGAGCGGATGTTCTTCATTATCAAGGTTTTCATACAACCTTACCTACTTTTCCTGCACGTATTGGTTCTGAAGCCACTGGTGAAGTTATTAAGGTTGGTAATAAGGTAACTGATTTTAAAGTTGGCGACAGAGTTACTTCTATACCATTTAATACGTCTAAATATGGTGTGCAAGGAGAATATGCTATTGTGCCACAAGATTACTTGAGTAAAGCTCCCAAAAATTTAACGGTAGAGGAAGCTTGCTCTATATGGATGCAATATTCTACAGCTTATTTTGCCTTATTTCACGTAGGTAGCGTAAAAAAAGGAGATTATGTTTTTATTCCTGCCATTTCTAGTTCAGCGGGCTATGGTTGTTTTGAATTGGCAAGAGAAGTTGGAGCCATTGCTATAGGATCAACTAGGTCAAGCACTAAAAAAGAGGAACTAAAAAGACTAGGTATTAACGATCTTATAATAACAAACGAAGAGTCTGTTGAGAAAAGGTTAAAGGAAATAACAAACGGAGAAGGTGTTAGCTTTGTGTACGACCCTGTTGCAGGAAGTTTTATTCACGAATATTTAGATTCCTTATCAATGGGTGCTGTGGTGATTATTTATGGATTGTTAGATCCAAACCCAACACCATATCCATTAGTTCCACTTATTAGAAAAAAAGCCATAATGGATGCTTATTCCCAATTCAACCATGTAGAGGACATTAATAAACTAAACGAATGCAAGTCTTATATTTTAGATAGAATTGAAAAAGGAGCATTAAAACCTATAGTGAGTAAAGTTTTTGATTTCAATGATTACAAAAAGGCCTATGAATATATGCTTTCAAATCAGCAGGTAGGAAAAATTGTGGTTAGAGTAAATAATAAATAATAATGCATATGAGAGTCGCAACAGATATTGGAGGAACTTTTACTGACCTTGTATTTTTTGATTACGATCGAAAAACTAAAGAGGTTAAAAAGGTTGAGGTGTCAAAATCTAGCACAACACCAGGAGAATTCGAAAAAGGGATTTTAAATACTATAAAAAAAATAGATTTAGATTTAAATACTATTGATTTTTTCGCTCATGGAACAACAGTAGTCATTAATGCCATTACAGAAAGAAAAGGTTCTAAAACAGCATTAATTACCACCGAAGGTTTTAGGGACGTTCTTGAAATAGCAAGAGGTACAAGACCAGATTTATACAACTTTAACTTTAAAAAAGAAGACCCGTTTGTAGAGCGATACTTGAGGCAAGAAGTAAAAGAGCGTATTAATTATTTGGGTGAAATCATTATACCCCTAAATGAGACATCTGTAGATTCACACATCGCAGAGTTTATAAAAGAAGGTGTAGAAGCGATTGCAATCTGTTTTTTACATGGATACAAAAACCCTATTCATGAGAAAAAATTAGCTAGTTATATTCGCTCTAAATATCCACAATTTGAAGTCATAACTTCACACGAAGTCACTAGAGAATGGCGGGAATATGAGCGCACGAGTACTACTGTACTTTCTGCATATGTGAAACCTATAGCTACAAAATACTTAAATAATCTTACCCATCATTTAAAAAAACTAGGTTATAAGAACAATCTATACATCATGCAATCTAACGGTGGAATTACCACTGTTGAAGACGTAAAGGCAAATCCTATTACCTTAATAGAATCTGGTCCAGCAAGCGGTATGCTTGGTGCTGTAGTACTAGGTAAAACAATAGGTAAAGAAAATTTGTTGGTTTTAGATATTGGAGGTACTACTGCGAAATGTTCTCTAATTGAAAATGGAATACCAAAAATTGTAACGACTTATAATATTGAAAAAACAAAAACTCAAAGCGGTTTTCCTATACTTACTCCGGTAATTGATATTGTAGAAATAGGAAATGGTGGTGGCAGTATTGCTTGGTTAGACGATGGTGGTAAGATGCGTGTTGGTCCAAAAAGTGCAGCTGCAAACCCAGGTCCTTCGTCTTATGGAAAAGGAGGTATGAACTTTACAACTACAGATGCCAATGTAGTGTGTAATCGCATTCATAAAGACTACTTTTTAGGAGGTGAATTAAAACCTGATTTTAACAGTTTACAAAAAGCAGCAAAACCACTTTGCGAAGAATTAAATATGACTATGGAAGAAGTGGCACGTGGTGTCATTCGTGTTGCTAATTCTAATATGGTTAATGCCTTGAAAAGCGTTTCTGTAAATAAAGGCTATGATCCAAGAGATTTTTCATTAGTAGTTATAGGTGGAGGCGGACCCATGCATGGAGCATATTTGGCTGAAGAACTACAAATGCCAGAAGTTATAATACCATTAAATGCTGGTGTGTTTTCGGCATTTGGAATGTTAATGTCAGACTTAAGAAGAGATTACATTCGTACAGACGTGATGGATTTGAATGAAGAAAAATTTTCAACTCTAAAGAGTGTTTTTCAAGAAATGAAAAATGAGGCCACTAAAGCTTATGTAAGAGATGATTATCAAAAAGAAGATATCAAATTTGAGTATTATTTAGATTTGCGCTACAATGGGCAAGAACATTCCGTAAAACTTGGTGTCCCTAATTTAGATAATTTGAAAATGGATGAAATTGAAAATAATTTTAATCAATTACATAAAAAGCGCTATGCTTTTAGCCTTACCGATACTAAAATCGAAATCGTTAACTATCACTTAGTAGCAGAAGTAATCGTAAACAAACCAGTTATTGGTAAAGTCGAAGCTAAATGTAACACTATAAAAGATGCATTGATTGCTAGTGAAAAAGTAGATTTTGATGAATCAGGTACTCACGAGAGTCAATTTTTTGATCGGGATGAATTAGATCCAGGGATGACAATTCAAGGTCCAGCAATTATTGTTGAACAATCTACATCAACAGTTGTACCCCCAAAGCATCAATTCAGAATTGATGAATATGCAAACATCATTATAAGCAAAATACAATCATTATGAGTTTAAATAAATTCACATCAGATATCATTCAAGATTCATTAATCTCGATTGGTGAAGCCATGTTTGAAACTATTCAGCGAACCAGTATGAGTCCTATCATTTATGAGGCGTTGGATTATGCGGTTGGAATTACAGATGGAGAAGGTCGTTTACTAGCTCAAGGTAACGGAGTAATTACATTTTTGGCAGCTATGAGTCTTGTAGTAGAAGATACGTTAAAACGATTTGGAGAAGATAATCCTTTAAAAGAGGGGGATGTTGTTATGGCTAATACGCCGTATGCTGGCGGTGGTACACATTTGTCAGATATCGCTTTAATTACACCTATTTTTTATAAAGGAGAGCATGTGGCCTTTACAGTAAATAAGGCACATTGGACAGATATTGGTGGGACAAATCCTGGTTCAGTATCAACCGTATCTACCGAAATTTATCAAGAGGGGATGCATTTTCCATTTATTAAAATAAAAGAAGAAGGAAAGATAAATGATGCTGTTGTTAAAATGATTGAAGCTAATGTAAGATTGCCAAAAAGTACATTAGGAGATTTGTTTTCGGGTATTGCAGCAAATGAAGTTGGTGCAGAAAGAATTATAAGACTCATAGACAAATATGGTTTGGAAGCTTACAAACAAGCTGCCGAAGAATTTATGGAATATGGTGAAAGAATTAGTTTAAAAGAGCTGAAAAAAATTCCAAACGGAGTTTATGAAAATACAGGTTGGATAGAAAATGATGGTTTTGGAAATGGTCCTTTTCCGCTAAAATTAAAAATAACAATTTCAGATGAGAATATGATTTGTGATTTCACAGGATCTCACGAACAATTAAAAGGGCCGTTGAATTTATCTAGAACAGGATTAGAAACAGCCGTTAGAGCCGCTTTTAAATCTATAACCACACCAACACTACCTGCCAATAATGGGTCTTTTAAGCATGTAAAATTAATATGTCCAGATAACACGATTGTAAGTGCTAAATCACCTGCTCCCATATCTGTTTATTATGAAGTGTTTTTAGCAGCAATAGATTTATTATTAAAAACATTAGGCCCTGTAGTCCCAGATAAGCTGCCTGCAGGTCATTTTAGATCAGTATGTGTAACTTATATTTCTGGTATTCATCCTGTAACTAATGAATTTTATGTACAAGCAGAACCACTTTCTGGTGGTTGGGGAGGTTGCGCTACACACGATGGTAATCGAGGTCAGTTCTCTTATGCACACGGTGAATCTTATAATATTCCTGCAGAAACTAGAGAAAGAAAATATGGAGTTGTTGTAGAAGAATATGCGTTTCATAATGAAGGAGGCGGATATGGAGAATTTCAAGGTGGAAATGGACAATATTTAACATTTAAGATTTTATCTGACGAGGCATTCTTAACTGGGGCTTTTCTAGGGTATTCAATACCTACTTGGGGACTTTTTGAAGGTAAAGAAGGAAGCTATAATTATTTTACCGTAATAAGAACAGATGGTTCTGAAGAGACCTATAATGTTGTAACAAACGTAAAATTAAGTAAGGGAGATCGAGTAAAATTAGTTACTGCTACTGGTGGCGGGTATGGAAATCCTAAAAATCGCCCTATAGAAAAGGTTGAAAAAGATATTAAAAACGGATTTATCACAAAAGAGCAAGCTTTAGAATATTACAACTATTCTTAAATAAAATAACTATCAGTAAAAAGATGGAAGTCAAAAAATTAACATTTCCCGAAGTAGATGATTACTATTTAAAAAATATTTTCCAAAAGACTGAAAAAGGTGTTGTAGCACAATGTGGTTCGGTCGTTTTAACCAAAGGTCAATTACTTCCATTTAAAACATTGGACTCTCATGAAGTTACCTATTTAATTTCAGGAAAGTTAAAAGTTTCAACTAAAGATGGAGATGAGAAAGTAATGAACGGCGGCGACTTGATATATCTTAATAAAGAAGAAGTACGAAAAACAGAAACCCTAGAGGATAGTAAAATTCTATTCTTTCTGTTTAACGATATATAAAAGCAATTTTTAAGTGTAAGTTGATTAGTTTGATTTAGTTCTAGAAAAGCGGAGGTAATCTTCGCTTTTTTAGAATTGCAAAATGAAAGGAAATGATAAAGCCAATAATTAAGCTGTTTGATAAACAAGTTTTGTTTTGGGAAAGCCCAAAAATAATACGACGAATTAGTTCTTTCTTGGTGTTATCATTTATAATCTGCGGAATATGCAGTTCCTTGGTTTATTATAAATTAATTTCTGTGGGTCAGTTGAATAATGTTTTTAAGCACCCTTTTTTTGCTATTGAAGTAGCTTTTACCATTCTTCTAATTTTAGAGTTGCTAAGTCTGATTTTTGTATTACCCAAGTCGGTTTCAAGGTCTATGGGTAAACAATTTGAGTTATTATCGCTCATTTTTTTAAGAGATGCATTTAAAGAATTCAGTCACTTGGATAATTTTCTACTATGGGGTGAAACCAAAGAAACCATTATCAGCATGCTTGTTTATTCTTTCGGAGCTTTGGTGATTTTTGGGGTAATGGGATTTACGCAAAAACTAAATCGTCAAATTCGATTGTCGGAAACTTATGTAAATCAATTTCAATTTGTGCGTATAAAAAAACTATTGGCACTGTTTTTATTGATTGCATTTTTTCTTATTGGTATTCGAGACTTAGCAGTTCTTGTCCAGACAGGAACGTATCCACATTCGTTCGATACTTTCTACACCGTTTTAATCTTCACGGATATAATTATTGTTTTAGTTGCATTGCGCTATACCATTAACTACTATCGGGTTTTTAGATATACGGCATTTGTTCTTGCTACTATTCTTATACGAATCTCCCTCACTATTGAACCTTATTATAACGTAGCTCTTGGAGTTTTGACTTCAATTTTTGTATTGATTTTGGCAATAGTTTATAACCATCTACAAAAAGGGCTTACCAAAAGAGAACTAACAACTTAAACTTTTTAATATGGAAAATACTTCAAAAAATTCAAAAGAAAATATAGATTCTGCTTTCACACCTATACCTGCAAATGAACGTCAACCTTGGTATGTTCCAGCTATTATATTTGGTGGACTAGAGTTTTGCATTCCTGTATTATTAATAGGAGGAATTCTAATTGGAAATTTTAGCATACTAGAAATTATAGGAATTTTAATGGTAGGTCTCGTATTTTTCCAATGGATTGGGAATGCTATTCAAGGTTATATCGGTGCTAAAACGGGTTTAACTTCATCAGCTTTGGCTGCTTTAAGTTTTGGAAAAGAACAATCTAGAGTAATTGTAGGTATTGTTATTTTGATGTTAACTTTAGGCTGGTGGGCTATTCAAACCTCAGTTGCTGCAGATGCTTTTGTAGCGTTATTGGGGATTAATAAGCAGGAAGATTTATTATTATATATTTTGAGTACTACTGTTATCGGTTTTCTTTTTGCTATTCCTTCGATATTAGGTTATGGTTCTATAAAATGGGTAGATTATATAGCTATTCCTGCAGGATTGATTTTGGTTACTGTAGCACTTTATTTATCTATTAACAATTTAGGATGGGAAAAAATAGCATCATGGAACCCAGAAGGAAGCATGTCTTTTGTTGAAGCTATTAATTTGGTTATTGGTATTAATGTTGCCCAGTGGCTAATTGCTCCAGATTATACCCGATTTGCAAAGCCTAGGTGGAGAGATAATATTTTAATTCCATTAGGTATTATTATCGTAGGGTTTCCTTTGTTTATAGTTGGTGGTATTATGTCTATGGGATCAGGAAATTCAGATATTGTACAAGTCATGCAAGAATTAGGTTTTCCAGCTTGGGGATTTGTAGTCTTGTGGGTGGCTACTTGGACGAGTCAATTGGTAAGTAATTACACAGGAGGTTTGGTGCTTTGCAATATGTTTAATTTGAATGATGATAAAAGTAGAAAAATAATGACGATGCTATTTGCGGTAGGCGGAATTATATTAGCACTGGTAGGTATTATGAATCAGTTTGTTAATTTTCTTTATGCCTTAGCTCTCATAATCCCTTTAATTGCAGGCGTAATAATGAGTCATTACTTTTTTGTTAATAAAACTGATTTTACACCAAAGCAATCTTGGAATTGGTTAGCGACAATAAGTGTTGTTACTGGTCTTTTAGTTGGTTACTTAACTCAATATCAATACTCAATAGGTGTTCCTGCTGTTCAATCATTAATAGTCTCTGGAGTTGTATATGTACTTTTAAATAATTGGCTGAAACGTAAATAAATGAAGCAAATATTTGACAATACTGAAATTGCACTAGCATTAAAATCAGATTCAGAACTTGATAGGGCTTATTTTCTATTTAAAATGATAAACAAAGAACCACTTGTGAAGATTGGTGCTGCGGTAACTAAATTTGCTTTGAATGCAAATCTTCCAGTTGAAAATTTGATTCGTTCTACAGTTTTTGACCATTTCTGTGGTGGAATAAATGAAGAGGATTGTCTTAAGGGAATTAACAAAATGTATACTAAAAATATGCATACTGTTTTAGACTATTCGGTTGAAGGAAAAGAAGAAGAAGAGCAGTTTGATTATGCTGTTCAAAAAACCTTAAGTACATTAGAATATGCAAAAAATCACAAGGCAATACCTTTTGTAGTATTTAAACCAACAGGCTTTGGAAGATTTGAAATTTATCAAAAACTTACAGAAAGAATTACTTTAAGTGATTTAGAACATGAAGAATGGGATACTATCAAAAAGCGATTTCATACGGTTTGCAAGAAAGCTTATGATAGTGATATTCCCGTTTTAATTGATGCTGAGGAAAGTTGGATGCAAGATGCAGGTGATGATTTAATTGAAGAAATGATGATGACCTACAATAAAAAACGAGCATTAATATTTAATACATTGCAGGCATATCGTTGGGATAGGCTCGACTATTTAAAGAATCTACACCAAAGAGCTAAAATCAAAGGATTCAAAATCGGAATGAAATTGGTTAGAGGTGCTTATATGGAAAAAGAAAGGGAACGAGCTTTCAAAAAAGCCTATAAAGATCCTATTTGTGTAAATAAAAATGCAACTGACAACTTGTATAATGATACTTTGAAATATATAGTAGGAAATTTAAATGATATTGAATTATTTGCAGGAACGCATAATGAAGAAAGTTCATATTTGCTAATGAACTTATTAGAACAAAAAAATATATATCAAAACGATAAACGAGTTTGGTATGGACAATTGTATGGTATGAGCGACCATATTAGCTATAATTTATCTGAAAATGGATATAACGTAGCAAAGTATTTGCCATTTGGCCCTGTTAGGGATGTAATGCCATATTTAATTAGAAGAGCGGAAGAGAATACCTCGGTTGCTGGTCAAACTTCGAGAGAGTTATTTTTAATTAAAAATGAAAAAGAGAGAAGAAGCCAATTAAAAAAGCAGATGTTTTAATAGAAGTTTAAAAAGTTTCGGCTCTTACCTAGTACCTAGTAAGTCCAATGTGCAAACCTTAAATCTCTTGGAATGAAGAAGTTTTAAAGCAACTTTTATAGATGAGCTAATTATTTATTCCAGAAATCATATTAAGTTCAATAATAATTCGATTCGAAATTCTCTTTGTTCTCTCTACTACAATTTTGCAAGGCTTAATTTTATGTATTTAAAAACATATACAATTTGTAAAATCTCCGTTTTCAAATTTCAATATTTCCTAATATTCCTAATCTCTATTGTTAATAACCTAAAACCTGTATCAAAACGACCAATAATTTGCAATTAAGAATAGTGTCATATAATATCATTTACAGGCAAAAAAAATTATATATAGAATGTAGAATAAAATTTAACATTAATTGATTTAATATGTTATTTATCAAATATTTGTGAATAAGTATTTGATTTTCTTTCTTCTTTCAACAGCCACATTTTATACTTTTATTACCATACTCCCATAAGGGAAAACAAAAGCGCTTTTGTTCATTTTATAAATCTTAAAAACATAAGAAATGGACAATTTATTGATACTCGAACGATTAGATCGTTTAGAAAAACTACTCATAGGAAGCAAGGAAGTATTAACTTTTGATGAAGCATGTGATTATACAGGTATATCCAGAAGTTACCTTTATAAACTCACGGCTTCAGGAAGAATTCCCCACTCCAAACCCAATGGGAAAATGCTCTTTTTTGAGAAAGCTAAACTTGTGGATTGGTTACTTCAAAATAAACGCAAGTCTAAACGTGAGATAGAAGCAGAAGTTTCGGCTTATGCTGTGCAACATAAAACAGTATAGGATTTTCAAATTTACATTCAAATGAAATTATTGATATGAAACAGATACCCTATATACGTGTTGGCACCTCCTATTATAAAAATGTAAAAGCCCCAACTATTGCAGGTCACTTTAACGAAATTCTAGTGCATTGAAACATGGAGACCATCAAGCAAGACCACGGTAAAGACCATTTGAGTAAAATCCCAAAATATGATGGGTTTACTTGTATTCCCAGTCACTTAAATTTTAAGCAAGACTACCTCGGGTTTTACAATATATATTCTCCTTTGGGTAAATCTCCTGTGGAAGGGGATATTTCAAAATCCTTAAAATTTGTAAAGCATATTTTCGGGAAGCACTATGAACTGGGGTTGGATTATTTGCAATTGTTGTATTTAAAGCCTATTCAAGTACTACCCATATTATGTTTGGTATCTAAAGAACGTTCCACAGGAAAAAGCACTTTTTTAAAATGGCTCAAGGAAATTTTTGATAACAATCTGACCTATTTAACTAACGATAGTTTCAGTAGTCAGTTTAATGCCGATTGGGCAAACATACTTTTAATCTGCATAGACGAAGTACTATTCAATAAAGAAGAACTTACAGAGCGGATCAAATATTTAAGCACCACTAATATTAATAAGTTAGAAGCGAAAGGGAAGGATAAACGTGAAGTCGAGTTTTTTGGAAAGTTTATACTATGCAGTAATAATGAAGATAATTTCATAAAAATAGATGCCAACGAAACACGATTCTGGGTAATTAAGGTTCCAAGTATAAAACTAGAGGAGACTCATTTTCTGGAGAACCTCATAAAAGAAATCCCTGCCTTTATGCATTTTCTAGTAAACCGAAAAATGAGTTCTAAACATTTAACCCGGATGTGGTTTACAGCGCAACAAATAAAAACTAATGCCTTAACGAAATTAGTTCAAAACAATCGTAATCGTGTTGAAAAAGAACTTGCAAGTATTCTATTGAGCGTCATAGAAAAATTTGATTTGGAAACTGTAAATCTATGTCCCATGGATGCTTTATTATCACTTAATAAAACCCGAGTAAAGACAGATCTAACTCAACTTCGAAAATTACTAAAAATTGATTGGAAATTAACCAACAAAGAGAACTCAAATAAATATCAAAAGTTTGTGATTTGGTCGGATGGAGATATGACTTTAGTAGATGCAAAAGGCAGATATTTTACGGTCGAAAAAGATTTCTTGACCAAAAATTTTGATGATACGATGACAGACTTGTAGAAGATTAGCATTTACAAGGGCTGAAGCTGTCATCAAACTGTCATCATTTTGTCATCAAAAAAAATAATGATGACAGAAAGCAGGTTATAATATAGCAGAATGATGATGTGATGACAAAACGATGATACGTTAAGCCCAATAATGACAAGACTTTAGAGGGTATTGTCATCATATCATCAAAAAAATCATAAAAACACATTGGCTTATGAAAAGAAAAATAAATTGTGAAACAGCCCGAGATTTTTCAGCGGAAAAAGCACTGGAAAAATTAGGACACTTTCCCAAAAGGACAACGGAAAAAGAAGCTTGGTTTCTAAGTCCTTTTAGGTCAGAAACCCAAGCCTCTTTTAAAGTCTCTAAAACCAAAAACCGATGGTATGATCATGGCGAAGGTATTGGCGGAAATGTAATCGATTTAGTTTGTAAAATTTTGAAGTGTACCATTAAAGAAGCTTTAGAGTTTTTAAATGATGGTTTGGTAAATAGGGCATTAAATCAACAGCTAATTTATAACGAAATAGAAACAGGAATTGAGATTATTAAAGTTCAAGAAATAATACACCCAGCTTTAATTCAATATTTAAATTCCAGAAGTATTTCGCTCTCAATAGCAAACAGATATTGCAAAGAAGTTTGGTACACCTCTAAATACAAACAGTTTTTCGCTATTGGATTAAACAATAACAAAAGCGGTTGGGAATTACGAAATAAAATTTTTAAAAACAGCAGCAGCCTGAAATCCTATACTTATTTTCAAAACAACAATAGGCAATCAATCATTTTGGAAGGCATGTTTGATTTATTATCCCTGGCCACTTTAAATGAAACCCAGATTAAAGCTTCAGACATCATTGTTTTGAATTCTATTGCGTTCATAAAAGATATTGAAATACATATTAAAAAATACGAATCGGCATACCTCTATTTAGATAATGACAGAGCTGGACAACGAGCAACAAAATATTTGATAAATAATAACAATCATGTAGTGAACCAAAGTAGTATCTATAAAAACTATAAAGATTTAAATGACCTATTATGTCATGAAAAAAGAAAAGAAATTTGATGTAAAATCAACAAATAAAAAGAAGCAGTATGTAAAGATTCCTGCCGATGTATTGGATACCTCAGATAGCATAGCATTGAATTTGCAAAGGACTTCTGATGAAAACGAAATCATCATAGGAAGGAATTCGAGATGTGTGTCTGTGGACACATTCTCGTTTACTCCCCATGGTCGCAAAGAAAAAAAAAGAGTGTTTAAGGGGAAAAGTGACCTCGTTAAATTTCGATGTTCTATCTACGAAAAGAAGCTTCTGAAAGTTAAAGCAGCAAGAAGCGGATTGAGTTTAAGTGAATACATCAGGCGTAGTTTATTTGAACAAGAAATTACCGAACGTTTTACTGAAGAACATATAGATATTTATAAGATGCTTATCAAATACCATAACAACTTTAAGTCTATTGGTAATATGTTTAAAAAACGAAATCCAAAACTGACTGAGGAAGTCTATGACTTAGCAAATACAATTAAAGTACATCTTAAAAAGTTTCAGAAATGATAGGGAAAGGAAAAAGCATATCACATACTAGAGCTTCCATGTCGTATGGATGGAACCAGGAAAAGGATGTTGAAATTGTACTAAAGGAATTTCTGCACGGCGATTCTCCTGCAGAAATCACAAAAGAGTTTAAGATGCTCCAGGATCAGAATTACCATTGTACTAAGAATACGTTGTCGTTTGTAATTAGTCCGACCATAGAAGATGGCAAACGATTAGAAGCAAAAGAACTGCAAGCAATAACCAAACGTTTTATGCATGAGATGAAACTAGGAGAACGACAGGCGATTGCATTTGTGCACCAGGATAAAGATCATAAGCATATTCATCTATATGTTAATCGTATTGATTTTAAAGGTGTGGCTTATAACGATAGCTTTATTGGTAAACGGAGTCAGTTAGCGGCAGAAAAAGCAGCAGAGCATCTGGGGTTAACAACGGTAAAACAAGTGCAATTTGAAAAGGAATTGAATCTATTAGAAATACGAACAGAAATTAAACGCAGACACGATCTGACTATGAAACAATTCAAGCCCAGATCATTTGATGATTATTTAAAGTCCATGGAAGCTAATGGTGTTAAAGTTATTCCGACGATAAACAATCAAAACAAATTACAGGGTTTCCGTTTTGAATTTGACGGTCATAATCTTAAAGGTAGTGAAGTAAATCGCAATATGTCGCTTGGAAATATAGGAAAGCAGATGTCTGGAATTCAAGGCAAAAGTATTTTAGAAGAAAATAGTGTAAGTATTAATCTTGCCGGAAAAGTGGTGGATTTGATGCCCAGTTTGGCATTGAAAGTAACCAAGTTCATTCTTAAAAAAGCAATACAAAAAGGAATGGGCTACTAAATAAAAATATCATGACAAAACTTGAAGAATTATCGGCATTGATGGTCAATGAAATTAACGACTTTAAAAATGGCTTAGAAAAACTGGAGCAAATCAATACTCAATTAAAAGACACCAAAATCAAGATGGATTTGAAAGAATATAGGATAATGACTGAATCACATCAACAAAAAATGGCATCACATTTATATAAAATGGAACGGATAGAAGATCGTATTGATAGTAAATTGAAGGAAGCAAAGATTTATCCTAATTGGGTGGTTGTGGTATTTATTGTTAGTTTACTGTTTGGGGTGGTTTCAGTCTCGTATATTTTATTAAAATAGATAATATTTCGAAAGAAATTTCAGTAGCTTATCCAAAACTCAAATTTCTTCATTAAATTTATTGTCTACGAATGTACTATATCCAGAGAAGTCTGTGATGGACCACCTTAAATCTTTTTAACGTATTGTAAAACAATGGGTTGATAAGAGAAGTGTTTTGACAGCTCAAATATATGCTCAAACTAATTTTAAGATTTAATTAAAATTCAGTTCATTTTATAATCTAAAAATGTTAAATAAATGTTAAAAACATACAGACCTGTCTGTTAATTATAAAATGTTTATATATTTGACCTATGAAAAAATTAGGAGTTAAAGAACGGATTATAGCAACAGCTTCGGAATTATTTTATAATCAAGGCTACAATCAAACAGGTATAAATCAAATTATATCGGAAGCTGGAGTAGCTAAAGCAAGTATGTATCAGCACTTTAGATCGAAGGAGGATATTGCTGTAGCATATTTGATTGCAAGACATTCAATGTGGATGGGAAAATTAAACGATTGTGTTTCTATTCAAAACACATCAAAGGGAAAAGTAATTGGCTGTTTCGATTATTTGATAGAATGGCTCAATGAAGTTAATTTTAGAGGATGTGGCTGGCAAAATATTATTACAGACTTACCAGATGGGCATGAAAAAATTAGAGAGCAAGCAAGTTACCATAAAAATGATGTTAGAAATTGGATACATAGCCTCCTTAAAAAAGAAAGTGATTATGACGGAGTGCAGGCGGAAGAGTTAGGAGATGAAGTATTAATTCTTATTGAAGGTGCTATTATTTTATCACAGATTCAAAAAGATGAATGGCCAATTAAATCAGCGAAAAGGGCTTGCGTTAAGCTATTAGCTTAATAAATAATAGAACAAACAAATTAGTTATCACAAATAAAAACAGACTTGTCTGTATGTTTTAGTGATTTTGTTCGACAAACATTTGAATAAACAAATAATAAATATAAAATAATGAAAAAATTAGTGCCACCATTTACAATGGAAACAGCAAAACTAAAAGTGCAGGCCGCAGAAGACGCATGGAATAGTAAAGACTCAGAAAAAGTATCTATGGCTTATTCCATTGATTCTATCTGGCGAAATAGAGATTTATTCTTTAAAGGAAGAAAAGCAATAGCCGAATTTTTATCGGATAAATGGAAAAATGAGTTGCATTACAAACTGAAAAAATATTTATGGTCATTTACTGAAAACAGAATTTCAGTACGCTTTGAATATGAATGGCAAAATGCAAAAAATGGTAAATGGATGAGAACTCATGGAAATGAGCATTGGGAGTTCGATGTTGATGGTTTAATGAAGATCAGAGATATGAGTGCGAATGATATTGAAATAAAGGAATCCCAAAGAAAATTCAAATAGATCGAAAACATAACTTAAAATATGAAGTGTAAAATAAAAATTGATAATCTGTAAATGAAACATAAAGTAAGAGATTAAGAAACTATCTCCTCTAAAAAGAAACATATACTGAGAAAGTATTAATTACTAAATAAATAAAAGTAAGTATAACCCGTCAATTATGGCACAAATTAAATTAAAAATGAAACTAAGTGACAATACAAAAGTAGCATTAGGATTAATAGGTTTATTCTTAACACTACCATTATTAACTGGGATTTTATTACTAATCCTTTTAAAATAGAAGAACCAAACGAAAATTCACAAGCAATTTAATACCGTAAAAGAAAAATAGTTATGGCTCCTAGCCTTTAGGCTGCAATGGGCATAACTGACAAATTATTAGGAGCTTATTACAAATAAGATATACGTAGTATTAAGGTCGTTTAAATAAAAGAACCTGAAAGAAAAATTTAAGTATTAATCATAAAAACAAAATAAAATGAGAACATTAAATAGCAATCAAATTTCGAGTAAAACTAAAAACACAAAGAGTTATGTTTGGAATAGTAAAAGAAGAAACAGATAAGATCGTCTTATCTAAAATTATTAAAACAAAATAGAATGAACACATTAAAACCATTATCATTAGAAGAAGCAAACGAGAACTCACAAGCCATATTGAAAGCTGTAAAAGGTAAAATTGGTATGGTACCAAACTTATATGCAACGATGGGCGCTTCAGATAAATTATTAGGCGGATTTTTAACGTTTACAGAAACACTTAAAAGTGGTGAGTTTACAAATAAAGAGTATGAAGCTATTGCATTAGCAACATCTCAAGCAAATGAATGCGCTTACTGTTTATCAGCACATACAACATTAGGGAAAATGAACGGATTTACTGAAGAAGAAACACTTCAATTAAGATACAATACAATAGAGGATACAAAACTAAATGCATTGGTAACTTTAGTTAGTGAAGTCGTAAACCAAAAAGGTCACCCTTCTCAAGACGCAATTGATACCTTTTTTAGTACTGGATATACGAAGACTGCTTTTGCAGAATTATTAGGTGCAGTCGCTCTAACGACTATTACAAATAACGTGTATCACAATGGTGGTTTTGAAATAGATTTTCCTAAAGCACAAAACATAGAACAATTACAAGAAGTATAATCAACATATTAATCAATAAATTCAATATTATGAAAACAAATTTAAAAGTATCTGTATTTAGAATTGCTTTAATGGCAATATTATCCTTAACCATTTATTCGTTTAATACGGCAAATGTGGACTTAAATAAAAATGAAGTTAATCTAGAAGAACAAGCAACCTTTCATAAAAATGTAACTGTCAATGGGCTAAACATTTTTTATCGAGAAGCTGGTGATGTAAACAAGCCAACAATATTATTATTACATGGATATCCAACATCATCGCATATGTTTCGTAATTTAATTACAGACTTGTCTGTTCAGTATCATGTTTTAGCTCCCGATTATCCTGGATTTGGTAGAAGTGATCAGCCAAAAATGAAAGACTTTGAATATTCATTTGATAATATGGCAAATATTGTAGAAGGCTTTCTAAAAGAAGTGAAAGTAGAAAAATACAGTATTTATTTAATGGATTATGGTGCTCCAATTGGCTTTAGAATTGCTGCAAAATATCCTGAGAGAGTACAATCGCTGATTATTCAAAATGGTAATGCATATGATGAAGGGCTGAAAGACTTCTGGATTCCAATAAAAAAATATTGGAGTGATTATACAATTGAAAACGGTAAGCCATTAGAAGGTTTTCACTCACCAGATGGCTTAAAATGGCAATATACACATGGTGTGCAAGACACATTAAAAATAAGTCCAGATAACTGGAATATAGATCTACAGCATTTAACAAGAGAGGAAAATAACGAGATTCAATTAGCAATGTTCTATAGCTACAGAACAAACGTGCCTTTGTATCCAGAATGGCAACAATATTTTAGAGATCATCAACCACCAACATTAATTGTTTGGGGAAAGAATGATTATATCTTCCCAGCAGATGGTGCTTATCCTTACAAAAAAGATTTAAAGAACCTAGAATTTCATTTATTGGACACAGGACATTTTGCTCTTGAAGAAAAAGGAGATGAAATCGCTAACTACATTCTTAAGTTTCTCAAGAAAAATAATATTAAATAATAGTGTGATTAGTAGTTTTTTATGCCAGTTTGGGTGACAAACAATTGAGATTAATAGCACTACTCAAGCTGGTAATCACACTAAAAAAGAATCATATAAAAAACAAGTAAAAATGAAAATAATAAATTGGAAATACTCAATACTAGCAGGGTTCTTAGGAACAATTCTATTTGACCTTGTCGGATTATTAATAACTGGAAACTGGTGGGACATTCCTGGTATTTTAGGAGCAAAAACGGGATTAGGTTTAGCTTATGGAGTCATAGGACATTATGGGAACGGAATATTACTCGCCATATTATTTGCAGGGATAGCGCCTTCTCTATGGGGTCCAAAATGGATTAGACCATTAATTTTTGTAGCTGCTGAGACAGTCGCCTTAGTATGGCTTTTTATGCTTCCTTTATTAGGAGCTGGAATAGCTGGTACAGATATGTCACCGATGATGCCAGTAATTACATTATTACGTCATTTTGCCTATGCAGTGCCTTTGATCTTTTTAATCCAGTATGATTATAAAGCAATTATAAGTAAATAAAAGCATGGAGTATTAGGAAGTTAAATATTTCTAATACTCCTAAATTTTAATAAGAATGGGACGTCCAGCAACAAAGCAAAAAGCATTACGAAATGGTTTTTACATCGAAATAAGAAATAAAAATTCGAATACCGGTGTGAAAATTAGAAGAGATAATAAAGAGCAAATGTTACTTGCTGCCAAGAATTATGAACGAAGTAGAAAAGTTATCCTGTTAGGTGAGATTAAAAACGGGAAATTCATAAACCAATTAAGCACAAATAAATAAAAAAAATGAATACTATTAAAACAATGACTTTAGAGCCAAAAACAATTGAAAATTCTGATTCAATATCTAGTAAAATTCTAAAAACTGCATAGAATGAAATGGGAATGATTCCCAATATGTATGCAGGTATGGCAAATAACACAGCTTTATTAGAGGGTTATTTTTATGCATACAATTCATTTAGAGCAAATTCAGGATTTTCATCTAGAGAGCAAGAAGTTATTTTCCTTTCTGTGGCTTATGAAAATGACTGTGATTATTGTATGGCTGCGCACAGTTTTGTTGCAGACAATTGGAGTAAAGTACCTGTTGAAGTGACAAATGCTATTAGGAGTAATTCAGAAGTCCCGAATGAAAATCTGAAAGCATTGAGCATCTTTTCTAGACAGATGACAGAAAAAAGAGGACTTCCTTCCGAAGATGATATTAATAATTTTCTAAGTGCTGGTTATACTGAAGAAAACATTTTAGGAGTAATTTCTGGCATAGGGGTTAAAACCATGAGTAATTATTTTAATCATATGTATAAAACAACAGTAGATGAGGCTTTTCAAGGGCGAGCTTGGAAAAAGTCATAATAAGTAAACAAAAAAGAGAAATCTAATTATCAAATCAAACACTAACTAACTAAATTTTGAAAAATTCAATCATTACAAAAATTTAAAGATGGCAGAAAAGGCTTATTTGAAAGCGATTGAATTCAATCCAGATTTGAAGTCTTCAATTACAAATGTTGAAGAAAATAAAGGACTATAAAAATTAACATGAGAACACATATTCATCATATGAAAAAGTGTATTGATTTAGGTAAGGAAGCCATGTTGGATGGTAATCCACCTGTTGGATCAATACTGGTAAAGAATGATCAAATAATTGGACTTGGTAAAGAAGCAGGGAAATCTCTTAATGATGTTACTAAACATGCTGAGATTGAAGCCATAAAAGATGCCCTTGCCAACAGCTATCAATCATTAAGCGACGCCACTCTTTACACAACTCATGAACCATGTATCATGTGTTCTTATGTAATAAGACACCACCATATTAAAACCATTGTGTATGGAACAAAATCTAAATATGTTGGCGGTTCAAGCTCGAGCTTCAAAATATTAGAAACAAATAGTATTCCTGGTTGGAAAAAACCACCAGAACTAATTGAAGGTGTATTAGAAAACGATTGTCTCAAACTTTCTGAAACATATAATCTATTAATTAACAAGTAAAATATCCAAGTAACATTGTTTGAATGGTAGCAGTGAAAACTTTTTAATAAATAAATAATAAATCATGGCTAAAAATTTTGCGGAAATAGCATTTACCGATGCAGTAAAAAAACTGCAGGAACAACATGGAAGTCGCAAGGCTTACGAGCGCATGGAGAAATTCAGCGTGATTGATGGATTGACTGAAAATGAAATATCATTTATTAAAAATCAAAACAGTTTTTATTTAGCTTCAATAGGTGTTAAAGCGTTCCCTTATATACAGCATCGCGGCGGATCAAAGGGATTTTTAAAAGTACTGGACTCTAAGCGAATAGGTTTTATTGATTTTGTAGGAAACAAACAATATGTTTCCGTAGGAAATATGGTAACCAATAATAATGTTTCACTTATTATGATAGATTATCCAACGAGAACACGACTTAAAATTTATGCCAAATCTGAAGTCATTGAGCTTAAAGTTAAGCCAGAACTATACGAATTGCTAGATTTAGATGATTATAAATTCCGTCCAGAACGCATGATGATATTTCACATTGAAGCCTACGATTGGAATTGTCCTCAACATATTACACCTAGATATACTGTTGATGAAATAAATGAAGCTTTTTTACCTCAACAAGAATATATTACCTCATTAGAAGAAGAAATTAAAGTACTAAAAGAAAAAATCAAATTTTAAAAATCATATAAGATGAAAATAGCAATCAATGGAATGGGACGTATCGGTAGAGCTGCCCTAAAAGTAATATTAGAGACACCAGAATTAGAATTAGTAGCTATAAACGATATTGTTTCAGCGGAAAACATTGCGTATTTACTAAAATATGATTCGGTCTATGGAATCTATGAAAAAACAGTTTCATTTGACGATAATAGTTTAGTAGTTGATGGCAAAAAAATTAACTATACATCTATGAGGAATCCTGAAGAATTACCTTGGAAAGAGAATCAAATTGATTTGGTTATTGAAGGTACAGGATTATTTACAACCATTGAAAATGCCGAAAAGCATATCCATGCTGGTGCAAAAACTGTTGTGATTTCCGCACCAACAAGTAGTATTGATGTACCGACTGTGGTTCATGGTGTTAATTCAGAACAAGGAAATACCAGTGTTTTTTCATGCGCAAGTTGTACCACCAATAATATTAGTCCGGTAGTTGAGATCTTGGGTCGTAGAATCGGAATTAAAAAAGCAATAATGACCACAGTTCATGCGTATACAGCATCTCAAGGTATTGTAGATGGGCCTTCAAAAAAGAACTTTAGAATGGGTCGTGCTGGATCAGTAAATATAGTACCAACTACAACAGGTGCAGCTATTGCAACTACAAAAGCCTTACCTCAATATGCTGGGAAATTTGATGGTGTTGCTATACGTGTTCCAATTCCTGTAGGATCAATTTCAGATATGACTTTTGTTACAGAGCGAAAAGTTACTGTAGAAGAAGTAAATGCAATCTTAGAAGAAGAAGCTTCAACATCGCGTTATGCAAAGGTTTTAGATACTACAACAGAGCCAATTGTTTCCTCAGACATCGTTAAGAGTCCTTATGCTTCGGTTGTAGATTTTGGAATGACAAAAGTTGTGGATGGTGACTTACTAAAAGTCATGGCATGGTATGACAATGAATGGGGATTTACAAATCAAATGATTCGACAAATTTTAGAAATAAAAAATAATTAGAAATAATGAAACAATTTAATAAAATGGAAAACACAAAAAAACTAATTCAAATTTTAACTCGAATTCAAATCATAAGTAGCATTGTCTGGGCTATTGTACTTATCGTTTGCTATCAAGTATTGGGTGATACAAATAAGCAGATTAGTCTTATACTTATTTGCGGTTTCTTTCTTGAATTTTTGCTTATAAGTTCATCTAAAAAGAATTTGAAAAAGCAAATTGTGAAACCCGAAATATAATTATTAATCGTTAGGTTATTTAGTTCTTATAAGATTGTCAGGCAGCATATCTGGCGTGTCTGTGATGAAAATATTTTTTCACTTGTGGTTTGTCCTTTTTTCTTTTGTTCATAAAATCATTGATATTTTCCTTTAGCTGTTCCTTGTTGATCGCCCTTTTCTTGCCGATAATATTGGTCTTCAGATCTTGGTTGACGTATTCCTGGGGATTCAGTTCCGGGGAATAGGGCGGGATGAACAATACTTCGATCTTATCATTGTTCTCCTCTAGCCATTGGTCAAGTTTGATGGTCTTGTGGGCGGGATGGTTATCGGTAATGAAAAATATCTTTTTATTGCTATACTTTATCATCAGTAGCAAGAACATCTTAAAGACCTCGCTGTTGAAGCCCTTCTCCATCAACATGAACTGCAGATGCCCCCTGTTGCTTATTGCGGAGATCATATTGACCGTGTATCTTTTCCCCGTTGCCTTTATTATAGGCGTTTTTCCTTTAGGGGCATAGCTCTTGCCTGCCTGGTGGTCGCTCCTGCAGCCCGTCTCGTCCCCAAAGTATATTATCGCTCTTTCTGCCTTTGCCCTTTTTTCTATCGCCGGATATTCTTCCTCCAGCCATTTCCGTACGTTTTCCGGCTTTTGCTCGAACGCCTTTCTTATGGGCTTTTGGGGAGTGTACCCCCATTTTTTCAGGTAGCGCCCTACCTGCCAGCGCGACAGCTCGACGCCGAACTTCTGCGATATCAGCTGCTGTACGGCTTCCCTTGTCCAAAGTCCGAAGGGGAGCTTCAACTGCTCGGGAAGTTTTTCCCTGATAAGTTCCCGCACCTTATGGGCCTGGTCCTTCTTGAGTTTCATGCCGCCCTGCACACCACGTTTCCTGCTGCACAGCGCGCGCTTGCCGCCGGCCCTGTACCGCGCCCATATCTTGTTTACCGAACGCTCGGTGATACCGAAAATCTCGGCGGCCTGTCTCTGGGTGCCCAATTTCTTGCGGAGATAATCGGCCACACGCAACCGTGTTTCCTCTTGGGCATCTTGGTTCTTACGCTTCTTCACCTTTGTTTTCATACAATAAAGATACGTAAAATTTTCAGAATAAGAACTAATTTATGCTCTTATTAATAATTATCAGAACGGCTTATGACGAATTGCAGAATAAAGGTTTTATGACAGAATTTGTAAGTGGAATAATTGAATGGGCTAAGACTCAATCTGAAATAAAAGTAATTGTTGCTTCAACAGGCAAAACTAATCCTGCTTCTTTCAAAGTAGTAGCAAAAAATAGTTTCAATAAAATTGGAGAAACTGAGGCATTATTTAATTGGAGATTGTTACTAAACGTGAAAACAATAACTAATAAAAGTCACAAATTTTATGCGGCTTGTATATGGTTTTTGTTATGAATTATTGCAGTCAGATAGTTGTAGCATAACTGTCATAACTATGCCTTATCTATTTCAAATTCAAAGACAGGATAGTATATACTTTTGATAAATAATTTTAAAACAAAAATAATAATGAATTCAAATACTATTAATTTAAGAGCTATTAAAAAAAGCGAAAATTGTATACAGATTTAAGGAATATAACAACAGCTAAAAAGATTGCTGAAGGAGTAATATTAACTTTAGAATAAATCTTTTGAGGTTCAAGTAATTTCAAAAAACTAATTAAATCAAAAAATATGAACACAAAGATATTAATGACAGTAAGTGCGGTTCTTTTAGGAGTTTTAGGAATAGTAGTCTCATTTTTGCCAGAGGAAATTATGACCTATCTAAATGTTGAATCGAATCCAATTACGCTATTATTGCTTCAACTTTTAAGTGCATTTTATCTTGGATTTGGAATTTTAAATTGGATGGCAAAAGGAACTATTATTGGTGGAATTTATAATAGACCTATTGCTATTGGGAATTTAATGCATTTTGGAGTAGGTGCAATTGCATTGATAAAAATAATCTCAAGAATACAAATAGGATCAGAAACTATAATAGTTCTAACGGTTTCTTATGTCATTTTAGGGTTATGTTTTGCATATGTTTTTTTTAATAACCCGAGTAAAGTAAGTGACAAAAAATACTAATTATTTGTAATAAAACTGACTAGGAATCATATAAAAGATAATACAATGAAAAATAACAATTTAACTTTAATATTAGTATTAATAATCTCAATTTCAGGATATTCTCAGAACCTTGAACAAGAATTCTATCTTTTACTGAGCAAAGATTATCCAACTTCAGGTCCAGATGCTTCAGCTTTAGTAGCAGTTAATGGAAATATCATCTACAAAAAGGCTTTTGGAAAAGGTAATTTAGAATTAGGTGTAAATATGACACCCAACAATATATTTGAAATTGGATCAATATCAAAGCACCAATAGTATTTATGGAAGACCTATCAACGCTAAATATGCCGAAGGTTTTACTGTGAATAGATATTTGGGAGTGCATAATTTTTTTCAATTGAAATAGAATCAATTAAAAAATTAAAATATGAATCTAATAGATAATCTTAAGAAACATAAACTTGAACTTCCTGAATTAACAGTTCAGGGAGGTTCTTATGTTTCCGTAAACATAAGGGTAAATATTGCATATGTTGCCATTCAATTTCCTATAAAAAATAAAGTTTATCTCTATCAAGGAAAATTAGGCAATAACCTAAGTACTCAAGATGGCTATAAAGCAATGGAACTTTGTGCTTTAAATGTAATAGCACAAATACATGCTAAGATTAGCTTTGAAAATGTAATTGGATTAAATCATATAGACGCATATTATCAATCTTCTAAAAATTGGGATGATGCTCCTACAGTTGTTAATGGAGCATCTGATGTATTTGTTAATATCTTAGAAGAAAAAGGTGAACATTCGAGATCGATTTTTGGTGTTCAAAATTTACCTAGAAATTTCGGTGTTGGTTTAACAGCAACATTTACTATAAAAACATAAAAAATGCTAAAGATTCACCATTTAAGAAATGCCACAATGGTTGTGGAAACAGAGAAAGATGTCATTTTAATTGATCCAATGTTAGGTGACCAAGGAATCATGCCTTCTTTTACTTTATTCAGACATAAAGCAAGAAGAAATCCAACAGTTCCTCTTCCCGTAAATTCTAATTTGATATTAGAAAAAGTAACACATTGCCTCATTACGCATCAACATCCAGATCATATTGACAGTAAAGGTGTTGCTTTCTTAATTGAAAAGAATATACCCATTATATGCAGTGTAAAGGATGAAAAAGCATTAAAAAAAAGAGGGTTAAACGTCGTTCAATCTTTAAAATATTGGGAGAAACAACAATTTTTAGGAGGAGCCATTGAAGGTATTCCTGCCAAACATGGTTACGGATTTGTAGCAAAACCAATGGGAAATGTAATTGGATTTTACTTAACATTACCCAATGAAAAATCTATCTACCTCAGTTCTGATACTATTTACACGGACTCAGTAGATAAAGTTTTAAAAGAGTATAGTCCAGATATTAGCGTTTTAGCCTGTGGGACGGCTCAGTTTGATATCTTTAAACTGCTGATTATGAATGTAGGTGATATTGTCAAGTTTGTAAAAAATTCATCAGGAATGGTAATTGCAAACCATATGGAATCTATAAATCATTGTCCCTTAACTAGAAAAGAACTAAAAAGAATATTGACAAATAATAAATTAATAAATAAGGTTATAATTCCTGAAGATGGTGAATTAATAAACATTTAATTAAATATGAAGGTAAATATAACCTATAATTTGAACAAAAATGAAAATAGCAATCTACGTTTATAATGGAATAACAATGCTTGATGCTATTGGCCCATATGAAGTTTTAAGAAATATAGAAGGAGCCAAAGTGTATTTTGTAGCAGAAAATAAAGGTGAAATAAAAGCAGACTCTGGTTTTGTCCATTTAAGCATAAAACATGATATTAATGAAATTGAAAGTGCTGATATTTTATTAATTCCAGGTTCAACTATTACTTTTATTAAAGAAATGAAAAATAAAAAGGTTTTAAATTGGATTAATAAAATAGACAAAACAACTAGATGGACAACATCTGTATGCTCAGGTTCATTAATTTTAGCGGCAACAGGATTACTTAAAAATAAAGAAGCGACTTCACATTGGAAACCAAAAGGGTTATTAAAAGATTATGGGGTAACACCAAAAGACGAAAGAATAGTTAAACAAGGGAAATATATAACTTCTGCAGGAGTTTCAGCAGGAATAGATATGGCATTATACTTATCAAACGAAATTGTTGGGGAAGTAGAAACTAAAATTATACAACTTATGATTGAATATGACCCAAATCCAATTTACGATTCAGGAAGTATTGCCAAAGTATCTGATGAAATTATTAAAATGGCAAAAAGAAAACTTACTAAAGATGCTAAAAAAGAAATAGGACTAATGGATTTATTAAAGTCTGGAAAAACATTGATGAAAATAAAAAAATTAAATAATAACCTTAATTATCAAATCCAATGATTTCACTAAGTGTAAAAGATTGATTCAATTCTTTTGCGTCTTCAATAGACAATTTTGTATACTAAGTACCATAAAGATATTACTTAACATTTAGGAAAAAGTGAATTCTCTAATTATTCTATCAAATAGTAAAAATAGTACGCTCAAATGTATATCAGTACAAATTAACACAATATATAAAGCTCCTGGAGGTACCTGAACATAATAATTAAAAGCATAATATTCAATCGATGCTCAAACCTTTATACATCTATATTACTCCATATTACTGTTTTCACAAATAATTAATTACTAAAAACCCCCGTATTACTTCACATGGCTCTCTAATACTATACTATAGATAAGTACAAGTGGGACTACATTATTTAATAACACTTGTACCAAACAAGAATGAATTTAATATAGATTTACTTTAAATTTAATATTTGATGCAGTAGAGTAGTCTAAATGTGATTAGGTTCGGTGTAATGGTTATATTTGTAACGTGATAGTCACTTGTGAATTCTTTTACCTACCTAAAGAATACAGATAATTCCTATAAAAAATGGCACCTATTTGTACCTCAAATATTAGAAAGTATTATAGACGTTGAGATAATACTTTTTGTATCGGCAAATAATTCTACATTTTATTTGATATCATTTGTTGTCAAATAACTATATGTCAGTTATATATAAAATCTACTATTTTCTTTCTCTTTCCTTTGTAAGATTATAAATTCAATATTTATACCTCGTTTAGATTTTGTGTCACTTAATTAACTTTAATCTATAGAATTCCTCGAGGTTCTACCTCGGGGTTAAGTGGAAAGTTTGAAAACCTAAGGTTTTCATAAAACTAAAATAAGTTTTTTTTCCGCTTGATACCTCGATGGCTCTGCCTCGGGGTAGTTCATTATATAACATAAAAGAAAGATCGGACATGTTATTATTCAAACATAACTATTCTAGTTTCCAATAGTTCCAAATATTTTATTTTCATATCACTAGATAGAAAAGAAATATCAAGCAATTCCTTCCAAACAGGAGTTGCTTTTTTTATTTGTTCTAGAATTATAGTTATTGTTTTTTCATTGAGTTGCAACCTCTCTTTTGCGAAATAGTCAATAAAATCTGTTGCTTTTAAATTACTTTTTTTTCCTTTCATGGTTAGCGCTATTTCTTCATCTGGATTTTTAATAGCTATAGTAGAATTTAGAAAATCATAAATGGGTGAGAGGGTCGTTTTACCATTTTTAGTAATCAACGAAAAGTTTTTCAAGTGCATATCTTCATTTCCAGTTAGATAACAAAAAAGTATTCTTTTGAAAAAATTAGCTTTTTCAATAGCAGGGAATGAACAATATTCGTCAAGTACCGGAATGAGTTTCTCCATTGTAAAACGGTATTTTGTATCTCTGGTATTTCCGGTTAATTGTGCAAAATCTTCTGTAGCCCATTTTTTTCCTTTACCATAACGGTCAAAACGTTTGATAAAATAGGATAAACTACCATCTTTACCATAAAGCATTCCGTGAAAAGGAACTTCTAAACCAAATGCTTTTGCCATGTGCATGGTTACATCTTCGTTTTCTGGTAATTGTGGAAATAAATCATTTTGTGGCTTTATGATATAGGTTCCAAATTGATCAACAATTTTAAATTCTTGATCCACAATAGAAACAGATGCACTAAGCTTTGGTTGTACGCCTTGAATCGATAGCTTTTTAGCTCTATTAGCGGCCTCTTGCCGTAATTCTACTGCTGTATAAGGTAAATCGTTTAAGTGCGTTAATTTAGGTGCAATCATACGCATTCCTTTTTCGCTATAGGTATTCGTACCGCATAATTCGTATGTAATGGGACATCTATTCATTTTCCAATAATTGAACTGTTACAGATCCTACTAAATCATTTCCTGTAGCAATTAGTTGAGAGAAATAATCTTTTTTGTCAAGTTTGGCAATCCGCAATAATCCTTCCAACATGACACCTTCAGGCAATAACCCTTCGAAAAAAGGAGGGAAGGATTTGTAGCCATATTTTTTGAGGTTTGTAGGCATAGTTAATGATACCGCTTCACCTTCATAATTTTGATCGTACTGAAAATTATAGTCGTCGGCAGCTATTTCTGTTAAAATTCCAGCTCTTTTTCCGTGAGCCAATATTATTGCTTGTCTCATGATTATTTAGTTAATGGACTTTTGAATTCTACTTTAATGTTGAGTACTTGGAGTACTGCAAATAGATTATTTAATCGTATCGTTTCTTTATTCTTTTCAATATCAAAAACAGTTGTTTTACCAACTCCTGCTAGATTAGCTAGTTCCAATTGGGTAAGTCCTGCTTTTTTTCGATGGTCTTTTATCAAAGCACCTAAATCAAAATCATTCATTATATACTGTTTAGGCGGTAAAAATAAGCAATTTAATTATGTAAAGTTGCATTTTATGTATAAAATTGTATTTTATTACTGCTATGGCAGTAAATTATAGTAGAGACATTAGTTTTTACGAATGAAAAGACATAAAAAGCACTGTATTACTGCTAAGGCGGTAATATATTAATTAAGAACTGAAGATTTGTAGCTTTTTTTTGAGTTACTTTTGATATTTTAAATAAATTGATGCTAAAAACTTGTAAGATAGATACTATAACAATATCAAAAGAAAACAAAATATTACACCATATTTACACCTCGAAAGCTGTTAAGTACCATGTTTAAGTGATAGTTACTTATTGTATTGAAGAGTGGCGATATAGTTTTTGAAGCAACATAATTTACAATTGACTAAACGTAGTTTAAATCATATGGAAAATTGAAGACATCCTTGTTTTTATTTACTTTTGGCTAATATTTTGTCCAAAAAGAATTACTTTTGGCTATTACAATAGCATAAAGTTATGATAAATAGAGTTATATCAACAATTTTAAATGAAAAAATAGGTTCTGGAAAGGCCATTATTCTAATAGGTCCTAGACAAGTAGGTAAGACAACCTTAATAAAATCATTGTTAGAGGGCACGGACTATTTGTTTCTAGATGGAGATGACCCTACAGTAAGAAATATTTTAACAAATCCAAACACAGAACAATTAAAAAGTATTGTAGGAAACTATAAAGTTGTTTTTATAGATGAAGCCCAACGTATTGAAAACATCGGAATAACATTAAAAATAATTACTGATCAATTTAAATCAGTTCAATTATTCGTGAGTGGGTCATCAGCTTTTGAGTTAAACAATCTAACTAATGAACCACTAACAGGTAGAAAATGGGAGTATAAACTCTTTCCAATCTCATGGCAAGAGCTGGAAGACAATGTTGGTTATGTGAAATCTACACAACAATTAGAGTTAAGATTGCTTTATGGCATGTACCCAGATGTAATTAATAATCCAGGAGATGAAATAGAAGTTTTAAATCAATTAGTAAATAGTTATTTATACAAAGACATACTTGCTTTTAGTGGTATAAGAAAACCCGATGTTCTAGAAAAATTATTGAAGGCATTAGCACTTCAATTAGGAAATGAAGTAAGCTATAATGAACTTTCTAGATTAATAGGTATTAATAAGGGAACTGTTGAAAGTTATATTGATTTGTTATGTAAAAGTTATGTGATATTTAAGTTGCCGAGTTTTAGTAGAAACTTGAGAAACGAAATTAAAACAAACCAGAAAATATATTTTTATGATACTGGTGTTAGAAACGCGATCATAGGGAATTTTACGCCTTTAAACTCTAGAGCAGATACAGGCGCAATTTGGGAGAATTTTTTAATAAGTGAAAGGCTTAAAAAATTGAGTTACGGTAAGCTAAGAATAAGTCAATATTTCTGGCGAACAAAACAGCAACAGGAAATAGATTATGTAGAAGAAGCATCAGGTAATATTTCAGGTTATGAGTTTAAATGGAATCCTAAAGCAAAAATAAAAATCCATAAAAGCTTTATTGAGACTTATGATTCACAAATAAAAGTGATTAATACTGATAATTTCAGGGAATTGATAGGGTCTGTCTAAATTATAGATCTTCTAAAAGAGCTAAAATTGAACTAATTTTTTATTATAATCATCTAATACCTCACTAGGTAATGATTTAAGATAAATTTGAGTAGTAGTTAAGCGGTTATGCCCTAACATAGCAGAAATAGCCAGTAAAGGAACATCTTGTAGCATGGCTTGTGTTGCGAAACTATGACGAGACACATAAGATGTCACTCGTTGTTCAATATTACATTTTTCTGCAATTTGCTTTAGTCCCTTATTATAAACTTTACGAGCCCATAAAACATCTTTATATTGAAGTTCATAGGTGTCTCTTTTTATAATAGGAAAGATAAAATCGGACTTTTCTTTGTCTTTTGTGTAAAAATCAAGTATCTCTTTTAATGGAGCTGTGATTTTAATATCATACGGTTTAGATGTTTTACTTCTAAAAAATTTTATACGATTATCTATAATGTTTTCAAGTTTTAAAAATGCCATATCAATAAATGAAACGCCATAAAGCATGTAGGATGCCAAAAAGTAATTCCGAAAATGAAAAAGATTGTCCGATTTGTCCAATTTCAATAGCATGATTGATTTTATACTATTAATATCTAAAGCTCTTTTCTCGGTGGGCGTTGTTTTTATTTTATAATTTACAAATGGATAAGATTCTTTTGAAACAAGACCAGATTTGATGGCTTTATTATATATAGCCCTGATGGTCTTCATATAAACAGCTAATCCATTAGTAGAATTTCCTCTAGAATAATGAAATTGCTCAAACTTCTTAAGAAACTCGTAATTAACTTCGTTAAATTTTAAATCATTCTCATTATTGAATTTTTTCAATATTTTAGTGATTGCGTAATAGGAATTGGCATTACCATAGCGCTCAACCTTTTTAAGATCTTCTATGATGCTATTACTGTATTCAAAAAAGGAATTGACCGTAACCTTTTTTGTAATTTTATTTTTTATTTGTGAAATAGATAAATAGTTAAGTTCTTCCTTTTCATTTAATTGGTCAATAATATTTATTGCACGCACTTTTGCTTTTAATAGTTTATTGTTTAATTTCTTTACGGTCATAGAATCACTATAAGGTTTTTTTATTTTCTCACCACTTTCATCCCAAAAATTTAATTGCACAGATACTCCTAGTCGTATTGACGTGGTTTTTCGAAAATGACTTAACCTTAAAATTATGGGAAAGGTGTTGTCTTTTTTCTTTCTGCGAGTGTCTAAAGAAAGTTTTATATTAGTATTCATGATACTCAAAGATAAAAAAAATTTGCACGCAATTTGCACGCAGATGGATGATATCTAATGATATCATTTAACATCAAAATCAATTAAATATCTGAAAATCAATATTATATGTGTTTGCATGGTGGTGTTTGATGTGCTAATTCCAACTCTGGCAGTCAAGAGGTCGTCGGTTCGAATCCGATCTTCTCCACAGTAATAACAAGCCATACAGAGATGTGGGGCTTGTTTATTCTCTTTTGGGCTAGAGCATACGGTAAACATTTTGTAATTTTCTTATATTTCATTTAAGTACAGTTAATAAACCGTAATATCACTCTATATATTAGATAATTTCAACATTTGAATCTATGTCATTTAGTAACTCCACGAGCCAAGATATATCCAACTTGGGCAGTTATAATTGCTTTATTGTTTGACATTATATCAGTAAGCTATTTTTTAGGTATAATATTTTAAATACTCTATTTTAATAAAAGTTTAAAATTTAATTCTTAAGCTTAAATTAGGGGTCAAACCAAGTGACTTATTATCTATTTGTATGGTTGAATTTGAATCTTCTGGATTAACTTCATAGTACCGATTAATACTGTTTTCTCTATCCAAAATATTCAATACTCCAAATCTTAAAAAACCATAAGTTGCATCTGTAATATTAAAATTATAACTTAGAGAGGCATCCAAGCGTATAAAATCATCTAGATTTTCACTATTAGGGGAATCATAATTTACATTGGTGTTATTTCCGTTCTGAACAGTTTCATTACCTTCAACGGGCTTAGTGTAAGGTTGTCCCGAACGCCAAATGCCACCTACGGACACTTTCAAATTTTCCAAGACATCATAATTAAACGCCACAGACACAGAGTGCCTAATATCCACATTATTTGGAAAAATTGAGGGTGTAAAACTTCCAAACTTATAGTCATTAATACTGTAAGTATAGCTTAACCAAGTACTGTATTTATTGGCTGTTTTGTTTAATAAAAATTCAACACCTTGAGCATTATAGCTGCCAATGGCATTTAGAAATTGGAAGTTATTATAAAACCCTTGGTTAGAGGCCGTAATACCATCAACGTGTTTGTAAAAGCCTTCAACGTCCAACAACCAATTGTTTTGATTGAATTCAAAACCTAAAGAGGCTTGTTTACTCTCAGAAATTGGAACACTTTCTTCATTTGCCAAAACCCAACGTCTGTTTTCAACACCTAAAAAATCATCTTGAAAATCAATTTTTTGATTAGCCGATTGGTTTTTAAACTCCCCTTGTACCTTTATAGCAAATTGATTTGATAAGTTTTGTCTAAAATTTAAACGTGGTTCAATGAGGAGTTTATTAAATTTTTGAAAATAATTTCCACGAACTCCCAAACGCAAATAGGTAGTATTCTTTTTGTATTCAATTTCGCTAAAAAGGGCATGGTTTAACAAAACGTCTTTTTTTGTTTTGTCATAAGAAGGCGCACTTACGGTGGTTTCGTTTAAAATGCCTATTTCACTAAACTGATACCCATTTAAAAAGTTTAAATTTTCATTTATTTTGTAATTGGTTTTAAACTTAAGTCCTGTTTCTAAAACGTCGTTAGTTTGAGTCAATTTTTGGTCCGTTTCAATTCTAAAATCGGTTGCATCAACGTTGTATTGCGAATAAAAAGACGTAAAATGTGTTGAAAATGTATCATTCCAAACAGCATCCCAACTTGCACCGAATCCTAAATTTTCTTGCTTCAGGTTACTTGTTTTAGAATCTATTTCACCATTATCATCTTGATAACTTTCGGTATAATCTAAATTATTATTAATACCAATAATGTTGGCTCTAAACTTATGGTTTTTGTTAAGATCAAAAAGAAGTTTTGCTGTATAATCATAAAAGAAAAAATCAGACATTCTATTGCTTTCACTTATATTATTACTGTTGGTTGTTAGCTCGCTATCCTGAAAACTACGTTCAAAATAATTATCGTAAGTTGGCGAACTCATAACATCTGTAAATGAACGTCTGCCTGATACATGTAATGCCAACTTTTTACTTAATGGAATTTCCAAAAACGCATCGGCATGAATTAAATTAGCACCAAAACCACCAGAAATTTTTTGATTTAATTTATCCTTTGTAAACATAGTAATGGTACTGGAAACGCCATCACTGAATTCGCTTGACGTTCCGTTTTTAGTAACCAATACTTTGTCTGTTAAATAAGGATTATACGCTGAAATGAGTCCGAAAAAATGCCCTGAATGGTACATTTTAATATGATCCCAAAGGATTAAGTTTTGGTCGTTGGTGCCGCCACGTACATTAATATTGGCAATACTTTCATTAACACTTTCTACACCAGGTAATGCTTGAATGGATTGTAAAATATCGGGTTCGGTTAGCCCGGGTAAAATGCCAAACTTTTCGGTATTTAAAACCGTAGTACCATCAGTTCGCTTTTGTAAACCCGTGGTTAAAAACTTAGAAATCAAAACTTGATTAAGTTCTTCATGCTTCTTATGCAGTACAATTGTTTTACATGAATTATTTTTAAACCATAAATCTTTTGCGTTAAAAATCAGGGTCTCAAAACCCAAGTAAGACATAATGACTTTTTGGTTTAGAGGAATATTTGTTAGCTGAAATTTTCCATCTATATCTGTAATCACTCCTTTTGTTGTATTGGCAATTAAAACAGATGCCCCAAATAAGGGTGCTTGGTCTTTTTCGGTTATCAAAACACCACAAATAGAAATCTTTTTATCAATGGTAGATACCGTTATATAACGATCGTCAAGTAACTTAAAGTTTAAAATTGTAGTGTTATTAAGGTTTTCTATAATGCTTTTAAGTGATTCAGTCTCATTGAAATTATTGACCAAAATGGCATCAACATCATTTATTGAATACGAAAATTTAACATCAAATTTAGCTTCAATTTCAGTAATGATTTCCAATAAAGGACGCTTGTCTTGAGATTGAAAACCAAAAGAAAAGTAAGCACAAAGAAAAAATAAAGTGAAAAAATAGTTAATTCGATTCATAGTTATAGAACTCAACATTATCTCCTTTATTTATTTTATAACTTAATTTAAGAGGAATAGTAACCGACTGTAATGCTATATTTTTATCGGTGTGTGTAAAACTTCCTGAGTATGTTTTAGAAGTATTTACTTTTGATGCATCTATTTTAATACCGTATTGTATTTCCAGTTCATTTATAACTTGCCACAACGGTACATTATCGAAGCTAGATTCCTTGGCTAACCACGATGGGGTTTCAGCGTTAAAATCGTTTGCAACACTCACTTTTCCATTAATAAGCCTAAATGATTTTCCGGGAGTCAGTATTACTTTTCCAGAATTACTGGTAACGCTTACAGAACCCTCATAACACTGTACTTCGAAATAATTAGCGCGTTCTTTTACATTAAATTGTGTGCCTAAAACCTGAATACTTCCCGCATCGGTATTTACGGTAAATTTTTTGCCTTTGGTTACTTTAAAAAAAGCTTCACCATCCAGATTCAGATGTCTGCTTTCTTTCCAACCCTTTTTATTAAACTCTAATTTTGATTGTGCGTTTAAAATAACTTCAGAATTATCAGGCAGTTTAAAGGTCTCGGTTTGTGCAATTTCAGTGGAATAAGATTTGGTGTTATTGAAAAACAAGAAATATGAAGATGTAAGTAGAACTACAAATATGGCAGCTACTTTTAAAAATGATTTAAAGTTTAACGGAATAACTTTAGTTTCTTCTTTTTTATTAAATGGTCTTTTCTTAAAATCGGCTAATGCTTTCTGGGCATCAATTTTTGGAACGTCAATGTGCTTTGAATAAAAACCAAGTTTTTCAAGGCTTGAAAAATCTTCATTGGGATATCTTTTTTTGATGTCCTGTGAGGATATTTCACCTTCAAACCATTTTAATATATCGTGTTCTTTATTCATTAATTTAATCCTTTACAACTTTAAGACACCTTGTTATATGTTTACCCTATAAAAAAATTAAATTTTCACTTCTTCTAACTTTTTACGCAATATTTTTAAAGCAGCAGACATTCGTTTTTCAACTGTTTTTTGAGATATATCGAGCATTTCGGCTATCTCCCTATATTTTTTATCTTCTATCCTATTTAATAAAAAAACTTCGCGCTGATCTTCACTTAAATTTTGGATTACCGTCATTAATTTGTGCTTAAACTCATCTTCTTCCATTAAATATTCGGGACTCAAATTCGTTTTATCTAAATATGGGGCTTCCTTGGCATAAGACATCACTACTTTTTGATGGCGCACGGTATTTAAAAATAAATTATTTACTGTAGTAAATAAGTAAGTTTTAGCTTTAGTAAAATCTATTTTTGAACAATTCTCCCAAATTTTCGCAAATGCATCTTGAACATAATCCAACGAAGCCGCTTGGTCACCACACTTATAAAAAGCAAAATTAGTTGCAGCCTGAATATGTTCTAAATAAAACGAGTTGAAATAGGATTCATCACAAAGTTTATGTTCTGGGCGCTTCATAAATACTTTATACATTGTAGATTTGCACAAAAATAAAGCAAAAAAATCAATTAATTAAAATACTGATAAACAGCCAGTTAAAAATAAAAAATAAAAAATTTGTTTTTTTAGTAGGGTAATTTTAGTCCTAAGGGTCTTAAATACAGAAAGGCGAAAAAATCGCTAAATAGAATTTAACCTCAAAAAATTAGAATCATGAAAACTTTAAAATTAGTAACAGCCACTTTATGTTTTTCATTTTTAGGACTTATGTCTTGTCAAGATGAAATAGACACTGAAAACGGAAACAACCCATACACCAATTCTTCAACGTCGCCAACAGCGAACAACTTAGAACGCTCGTCAATGTATGATGGTAGTTTTGACGATTTTTTGGATGGTGTTTCTTGTTCATCAATTTTGTTGCCAGTAACTGCTACTATTAATGGCACCGAAATCACTTTAATTAGTCAAGCCGATTATGAATTGGTTTTAAATATTTTAGGACAATTTACAAATGACGATGACAGCATCGAATTTCAATTTCCTTTAACAGTAAGGTTGAGCAACTATACTGAAGTTCAGATAGCTAATCAATCAGAATACAATGCACTAATGGATGCTTGTGAAGATGCAGAAAACAAAACTGAAGATGCTATTAATTGTTTAGATATTGATTTTCCAATCACTATTTTAACGTTCGATTTAAACGCAGAACAAACGGGTAGTGTGGTTATAGAATCTAAACAACAATTGTATGCTTACATGAACAATTTTGATGATAATGGACTTTTCGCAATCAATTATCCTATTACAGCTACTTTAAGTGGTGAAAGCAACACTGTAGTTGAAATTACCAGCGATCTGGATTTACAGACTAGAATTACGGATTGTTTAGCTGATGAAGACATTATGCAAGAAGCAGAAGAAGAAGCTAAAGATTTAGAAGGTATTTTAGTAGAAGGTAAATTTAAAGTGCAATCGTTTGTTACCACTGGTGTAAATACAGCAAATGATTATGCAGATTACACTATTGATTTTGCCAACGATTTAACTTGTACTGCCCAAAACACAGTAAATACAACTATTGAAGACGTTCAAGGAACGTATGCGGTAACATCAGAGCTTGACGTATTTTTAAGTTTAACGTTCTCAGGAAATGCTACTTTCGAGTTACTGAATAATACTTGGCAAGTAACAAGCTACTCAGAAAATTCTATCTCTCTGCAAAGCACAACAAATGCAGCAATAACTCTAGTTTTATCCCAAATTTAAAAACTGGAACAGCATTTGTCACCTATGTTATGGTTAAAACAGCTGCCTATTTGGGCAGCTGTTTGTTAATTTAAATCTACAAAAATGAAGTACAAAATTTTAATAGCATTTTTAGTATTCGCCATTATAAGCGCATGTTCAAAAGACGAATCGATTACTGAGAATAATCCACTAAACAAATCGGTTAATCGTCAAACCACTGGTAGTTCTGCTAACGACTTGTTATCTGATGATATATTTACCAGTATGATTATTGAATTGGTGTATGTTGAAGGCTTTGAGCCCTCACAAACAACTATTAATAATTTTGTTTCTTTTTTAAAAGAACGCACATATAAACCTAAAGGTATCACTATTGAAAAGCGAGGAATTCCTTCTCCCGGAAAAGCGGTTTATACAATTGAGGAAATAGCAGATATAGAAAGAGAACAAAGACAATTTTATAATACGGATAATCAAATAGCGGTTTGGGCCTATTTTTCTGATGGAAAATCTGATAAAGATTCAGATGCTGAAAGCACAGTCGTTTTAGGAAGCGCCTATTGGAACACGTCTTTTGTAATTTATGAAGAAACCGTTCAGGACTTAAGTAACAGCCCTTTTGACCCCAATCGTTCTTTATTGGAAACCACAGTGATTACCCATGAATTTGGACATATTTTTGGGCTTACAAATCTAGGGACACCCATGCAAGATACTCATGAAGATGCTGAGCATCCCAAACATTGTGATGTAGAGAATTGCTTGATGTATTGGGCTTCAGAATCTGGAATTGGCATTTCGAATATGGCCAATATGAGTTCTGCACCTCAGTTAGACGCTCAATGTATTGCAGATCTTAGAGCTAATGGTGGCAGATAATTGGTTAAAGACTTATAAAAAGGTGTTATTTTCCAATATAAGTTAAAAAGCTTGAGGGTAAAAAAGCATTAAGGTGTCTTATAAGTGAAGACTCAATGAGAGTTAATTATTAACCTTAAATTCAAAAGTCATGAAATTATTTAAAACATCAATATTTATTTTAGCAATTAGTATGTCATTTTTAACTCATGCTCAAGAAAATGAAATTTCAAATGAAAATACTGTTGATAAAAAAACGTATTATCAAAAAAGAGCTGTTGAAGATGCTAAATATGAGCAGGAATTTGTTGCTGAAAATAAAAAGGAAGAAGAAGCTTTTTGGAATGACCAAAAAGACTATGAAGAGAGCCTTAGAAAAAAAGACAGAAAAGCATATAGAGCTTATATGAAAGGAAAGAAAGATGCTTATGCTGAACACTATGAGCATTGTAATAACCATTGCCATCATAGTGAGTATTACTATCACCATGCTTCCTTTTATTATCATGGATATGGCTATTATGAAAGATATCCAAGACGAAGAAGCATTATTAATACTGGAGTTAGAGTCAACACTCCAAGTGTAAGATTAGGCCTTTTTTAGTAGATTATTGTTGATTAAAGAGGCTGTCTGAAAACTAATTAACTCTTGTCAAACTGAGCGCAGTCGAAGTTTCAATGTTTTGAAAACCAAAGTATTTCGACTGCGCTCCTGTGATAATTTACTCCAAAATTGACTTTTCAGACAGCCTCTTTTTTATAATCTATCCTTTTTTCATATCTGGTGCTCTATTATAATTATTTCAAGATATAATTTAAGAAGGTATGATTTAACATGAAACACTTTCTGCTCAAATTCATTTATGATTATATAGAGGGATGCAAGTGGTCTCGAAACAAAAACGACACCTGGATTTTAGTTTGGTGCGCCATGGTAATGAATGAAAAACTAGAATGATTTTCAATATTAAATCGAGAAATGTTTGTTGCTAGTTTTTATCTTTTATAAATTTAACAATCTTGTCGTTTATTTCTTGTTCGGAATTAAATGTGGAAAAATAAATTTTTGAGCGCAAATAATTATATAATCTGAATTAAACTAAGAAGCATATTACTAAATATAATATATTATTTGATTTTTTTAAGTCCCATTTGGCCTTTATGATACTTCTACAACAGAATCATCCATGTTAGAAATGGCTTAATTCGTTACATTTATAATTAAAGATAAAAAAGTTTATACAATGATAAAGAACGTATATGTGTTTGCCACTTTAATATGTAGTTCAATAAATCCACTCCAAGCACAACGTCAATATGCAGATACACTTTATCGCGCTCCGATTGAAGTAGCAACGTATAAAAACCATCAAGGATCAACGATAGTCATTGATGAAGGACATCATAATTTTCACACCAAAGATGGACGCTATAAACCTTTTGCAACTGTTTTAGAGCAAGACGGTTATCGCGTCATTGGCTATAAAGGTGATTTTAATGAAGATAGCTTAAAAAATATTGAAATTCTTGTTATCTCAAATGCGCTTCATGAATCCAATGTGGGAAACTGGAAGTTGCCCAATCCATCAGCCTTTACCCCAAAAGAGATCCATAATTTACGAAAATGGGTTAAAAAAGGCGGGAAGTTATTTTTACTGGCAGACCACATGCCAATGGCTGGAGCATCTCAAGAGCTAGCTAAGGTTTTTGGCTATGAATTTAACAATGGTTTCGCAAGTGACAGTACAAAGACTGGCTCGGATCTTTTCTACAGAAAAAATGGGACACTAATAGATTCTGAAATAACAAATGGATGTAATAACAAGGAACGTGTGGATTCTATTAGGAGTTTCACGGGGCAAGCATTCAATATACCCAAAAAAGCTACTCCTATTTTAAAATGTGGTGTTACTTGGGTAAGCTATCAGACAGAGATTCCATGGCAGATTGATGAAAACACACCTGTATTGCAAGTTGGTGGTTGGTTTCAAGGGGCTTATCAAAAGTACGGTAAGGGCAAACTGGTGGTGTTTGGTGAAGCTGCTATGTTTTCTGCTCAAATAGCTGAATTAGAAGATCGAAGTTTCAAAGCTGGTATGAACAAGGAAAATGCGAAATATAACTACCGGTTATTGTTGAATATCATCCATTGGTTGGATGAATAGAATATTTAAAAGGACACTAATGCTAAATGCAGGACATTTCAATATTTTTCTACTAGCTTCATTTTTAGTCTTAACGGGTTGTAAAACACAAAGCCAACAAATAGATATAGGTCTCAACATTTCTCTAATATCTAAACATAATAGCATAGCCTATACAGAGCCATACATAGCAGTTAATCCTATTGATTCTAAAAATTTAGTTGTTGGCACGATTAAGATTAAAGATTCAGGTTGGGAAAGTGTGGTCTTTTGCAGTAATGATGCAGGCAAGTCGTGGACAGAGAGAAACTTGCCAATTCCTGATTCTGTCAGCAGGTCGGGTGACCCTTATTTAGCGTACAGCGATAAAGGAGCGCTCTATTGTACTATGTTGGGTAGTACCCAAAAAGGCATGGGTCAATTAGTATTTAAATCCAATGACAATGGGGTTTCGTGGTCTCAGTCAGCTTGGGTAAGCACAAAATCCAAATGGATGTTTGATCATTCAACTGTAGTAATAGATAATAACCAAGAAAGTCCTTTTTATGGTAATATTTATGCAGCATCCCATGTTAATTATCGTGACGAAAATAGCGCATTATTATATGCGGCTTTTGTTTCCGTTTCAAATGATGGTGGAGGTCATTTTTTCTTAGAAGGCATTCATGGTAGCACTTTACAAAATATGAATAATGGTGATGCTGTAATAACTTCAGATGGTACGATTTACTTTTTTTATTTTTTGTTTATGGATAATAACGGTAATTGGTTAGATAAGCATTTGCTTTATGTCATTACTTCAACAGATGGTGGTGGGACATTTTCAAAACCTATGCTTGTTAGTGATGAATTCACGGCATATTATCCAAATTCGACTATTGATAGATCGAGCAAATTTAAGGATCAGATTTATGTATCTTGGACGTATACCAAGAATTAAAAAAAAGGCATTTACATGGCCTATAAAGATGGCGATAGTACGATTTGGAGTAAGCCAATAAAAGTTACTGATTCCTTAAGTCATACTCCGCTGATGTCGTCCATAGCTGTAAACAGTAATGGTGTTATTGGGGTAAGCTGGTTTGACAATCGCAATGACGCTACTAAAAAGTGCTATGATATGTATTTTAGTTTTTCTGATGATGGTGGTAAGAGTTTTAGTAATGATTATCGCATTACGGAAATGAGTTCATGTCCCGACATAGAAAAAAATGCTGAAGCCGTATCACGTTGGAAAAGAGGTGGAGATTACCATGGACTAAAAACCGATGGACAAAACTTTCATGTAGTGTGGCCAGATGCTAGGGATGGCGTATTTACGCCTTACTATGCCAAAATTACTATGGCGTTTTGAACTCTTAATATTTAATATTTTTATATTAGCTCCAGTATGATGAATGAGAATACTAAATATAATCCCAAGGACAAAAAAATCTGGGAACAGGTATTTTCCAAGATTCCAGAGGAATGGAAAAAACATGCTCCATCATCCTCGATGCTTGATTGTTTAGAACGTTTTAAAAAGCATGATGTTCAGTCAGTTCTCGACTTGGGCTGTGGCGTAGGAATTTGGTCTATTTTTTTGGGTAAAAAAGGATTTTCTATTAAGGGATTGGATTTTTCTAAAAATGCAATTGATTTTGCTAACAATTGGGCTAAAGAAGAAAGCGTTGATGCTTTATTTGAATGCTCAAGTTTAGTCAGTCATCCTTTTAAAAAAGAGACTTTTGATGGTGTCATTGCATCAAAAATATTGGATAACATATCACGGATTGAGCTGCTTAAAGTGAGTAAGCAAATTCAATTAAATTTGAAAGATGGTGGAATTCTTTATAGTGTGTTCAACCCATATCTCATAGAAGCGGACATAGAAAAACTAAAGAAAAGGCATAACCCTACAAAAGGAATCACGCATATAGTTTACCAAAATGAAGAGCTGAGAGAGCTATTTCCAAATTTGACTTTATTAGAGTTTAAAATTTTTGAACATGGATTTAGAGGTTTAATTTGGAAAAAGACATGAAGCATAGTAATAATTAAACTTCATAAATTGAAGTGATTTAAACTTTTTAAAGCAAATTAAAAAGGGTTGCCGATATTTGCGTTACCATACGAAAAATATTAAAAAGCAACCCCTTATGTACACAGTACTAGACAAAGATACAATAGAAATGGAAATTATTCCACACCTACCATTACCAAAACGAGGATTTCCACCAACGGTCCCCTTGGTTGAGATTGTTAATGCCATTCTTTACAAGCTGAAAACAGGTGTTCAATGGCACCAATTACCAACGCGGGTGTTTTTTGAGGAAAAGTCGTTATGTTGGGAATCCGTATATTATCATTACCGAAAATGGAGTGTCAACGGAGTCTGGAAGGCGTGTTGGATAGGTTTCTTAGATAAGCACAGAGCAAAGCTAGACCTTTCTAGTGTGGATTTAGATGGTAGCCATACACCAGCCATCAGAGGAGGCGAACAGGTGGAATATCAAGGCAGGAAAAAGCGAAAGACCACCAATGCGCTCTATTTGAGTGACAGACAAGGGTTGCCCATCGCAATGTCTGAACCTTTAGCGGGCAACCACAATGATCTTTATGATATCGAAGTGCAATTTGAAGTGGTTACCGGAACACTAGAACAAGCGAAAATTTCTGTAGATGGTCTATTTCTCAATGCTGATGCAGGATTTGATTCAAAAGATTTCAGAAAATCCTGTAGCAATAAAGATATTAATGCCAATATATGTTTTAACAAACGTAACGGAAATACAGAAAGGGACGAATATTTCGACCAAGACCTATACAGCCAAAGGTATGCCATAGAACGAACCAATGCTTGGATGGATAGCTTCCGATCACTGCTAAATAGGTTTGACACAACGGTCGCTAGCTGGTTAGGATTTAATTATCTGCCATTCATTGTTATAGCTCTCAAAAAATTTAAAAAAAAAGAAATACAAAAAGTTTAAATGAGTTCATTATGATGGAAGAACAAATTGAACTTTTTGTAGATAGTTTTAACACAGCATGGACGCAAGGTAATGTTAAGGATATTAACTTACTTGTGGACGAAGATGTGATTTTTGTTGCGCCAGACTTAAAAACAGAGATTATTGGAAGAAAAGCATGTATACAGACCATAAGGGATTACACTAAAAATGCAATAACAAAAGTGTTTGAAATTAAGGATAAGCAGATCCACGTTTGGGATAGAACAGCTACGGTATCTATAGATTATTATATGGAATACCAGATGAATAATAAACTGTATAAAGAGAATGCTAAGGAATTCTGGACACTTATACAAAAAAATAACACTTGGTTGTTAGTTTGGCGTGCCATGGTTATGAATGATAAGTTAGAATGATTTTCAATATAAAATGAAAACCTTTTTGTATATCCGTTTAATGTCCATTAGCTGTAATGCTAGCAATAATAAGCCTATCAAAGATTCGTTCTCCAAAATACCTGCGGTTGAGCTTATAAACAAACTCGTTCAGATATAATTGCAAATATTTCTTCTTGATTTTATGATAAGTTCCCGCAAAGTTCCTTTTAGCATTGCTTATTGCTATATGCACCCATTTGAGTGTTTCTTTGGTGGTTTGTTCGTTTGATTTCTCTGTCATATGTATTTCTACATAGTCTGCAATATTTACATATGAAGTACTCTTATCTGTAAATATAATAGTTTGCTCGTCATCAATAGCGTCTTTGAAGCTTTGGTCTGTGCCATCTGCCTTGTGGTCTTCTAATACCTTAGCTTTAAAATAACGGCATTGTCTATCTACTTTTCCTGTTTCTATATCTTCCAGTATGGTGCTTTCTGCCATAATCATAACATTGGATTTAGTTTTGCTCCCTCGACCTGCTTTTTGGGTTTTGTGTGCTTGTTCCGAGGCTTCAATAGTAAAATAGCCTTCATCCATTTCTATCATTCCTTCCAATGTGTACCTGTCATCACGATCCCCCATTGCTCTACGCAGTTTATGGACCATTGCCCAAACTGGCTCATAACGTTTTAGCCCCAACTGGCGCTGTATCTCTTTACTGGAAAATCCTTTTTTTGTGGTGCTCATCAAAAAAATGGTCTTGTACCAAACCAGAAATGACAATTTAGAGCTTTCCATTATGGTGCCACTGCGCAATGATGTCCTTGAGTTGCAGGATTTACATTGATAGCTCCATTTATTGATCAGCCAATAGTGGTCTGTACATCCGCAACGCTTACAAACAACACCTTGCTTGTCCCTTTGCTCCTTGAAATGAAGCCTGCAACTCTTTTCATCTGTGAAATGAACCCCAAAAGAAAATATATCCATAGCTAACTGTTTTTGAATCAATTAAATATACAAAATATTAATCAATATAGGGGTGTTTACGGATATACAAAAACCTTTTCATTTATTTACGTTTTAGTATTAAATGCAGAAAAATAAATATGCGAGATTTGGCAACCCAGAAACTAAATGTATTGGTTTTAATAAAAGAGAATTTACCTTGTTGATTGCATAACAATTCAAATCATTTAAAATGTTTCTGCAAATTCTATTAAGTTTTTAACAAAAATAATTTCAAAAAATAGTTTCGTTTTATTTCGTTTTAAATTAAATTTATTAAATTTGAAGCAAAACAAAATTAAATAAAGCTTATCATGAAAAATGGCATCTTATTATTTCTGATTTTATTTATAGCTTCTTGTCAAAAAAAAACCAAGGTTGACGATAATAAACCTAACATTCTCATGATAGTTGTTGATGATCAGGGTTATGCGGATTTTTCACCTTTTAAGAGTTATGATAAAACGGTATCTACTCCTAACATATCGCGCATAGGAAAGGCAGGCACCATTTTTACTCAAGCCTATGTTACTGCGCCAGTTTGCAGCCCTTCCAGAGTAGGCATATTAACTGGTAAAAATCAATTTAGATGGGATATACCAGCGAGTTGGGGACCGGGCTTACCTGAAAATGTAAAAACCTTACCCGAATATTTAAAGGAAGCGGGCTATGAGACGGCTCGCATTGGTAAAAACGATTTAGGAAGAAATTTTCATAAAAATGATGTACGTGAATATCCTTTAAATCATGGTTATGATGAGTTCTTAGGGTTTAGTGCTCACGCCCATGATTTTTGGTTACATTCAGATAAAATTAAAGAACGCACACCAGATCCAGAAGGGACTAGTGCAGTTTTAGGTCCCTTAATGCACAATATGGGAGAGAAAAGCTATGAGGACGGATATCTCACCGACATCTTTACAGACGAGTCCATCGCTTATATTAAAAGGAAACGTGAGAAACCTTTTTTTCTCACACTTTCGTATAATTCGGTGCATCATTTAATTCACGAAGTGCCTAAAAAATATCTGGATAAATATGGCGCCAAGGAAATTCCTAATTACGACCCAGATAGTTTGGTGGCTTTTGGGCAACATGCACCAGGGAGTTACTCGGCTTATTACGATAAATATTCACGTGTTGGTGCTATTAAATCAGATGCATTAAGAAACTATTATTTGGCTAATCTTAACTGTTTGGATGACAATATAGGTCGCGTTTTAGAAACTCTGAAGGAACAACATTTAGATAAAAATACCATTATTATTTTTATTTCAGATAATGGAGGTTCGCCATTAACAGGCGCCAACAATACACCGCTTACAGGAGGTAAATATTCTTTGTGGGAAGGCGGGATACGTGTGCCTTTGGCAATAAGTTGGACGGACCATATTGAAGCTGGTAAGGTTGAAACTAATTATGTGTCTGCAGCCGATATTTTACCGACGCTTTTAGATGCTGTTGGCATCCAAACTAATGATGATGCGCTTGATGGAATAAGCCTTTTAGAAACTGACGCTAACAGATTATTGGTTTGGAAATGGCAAAAAACATGGGCAGTTAGGAAAGGAAATTGGAAATTGACCAATGCGAAAGAGAATCACTGGAAAAGCGAACCCTCTGCGCAATACATTGCACCCATAGTAGATAATATGGAGTTAAAACTTTTTAATGTGGCTAACGATCCTGGTGAGCGAGTAGATTTAGCTGAACAGCAACCTGAAAAAGTCAAAGAATTAGAATTAGCTTATAAAACTTGGTGTGATACTAACATTAGTAAATAATGAGAATAGGATTAAACAATCGTTACTTTGACCCCTTTATCTTCTAATTTTTTCTTTGTTAAAGACGAGATTCCTTTGTCGGTTATAATCTCATTTACAAAACTGAGATCACAAATTTTGGCAAAACTTTTTTTCCCAAATTTACTAGAGTCTGCTAAAACAATGGTTTGTTGAGCTGATGCCAACATTTTCTGATTGAGTTGCGCTTCTTCTAAATTTGTTGTGGATAAGCCGTATTCAAAGTCAATCCCATCTACACCTAAAAAGAGTTTACTACAAGAAATGTTGTCTAGAATATCAGTAGCATATGAGCCAACTACTGAGGCTGAACTGTGCCTAACATAACCCCCGAGTTGTAGAATTTCAATATTTGGATCGTTTATCAAATGCAAAACGGCATATAACGAAGAGGTGATGACTGTAAGCTTGTTTTTTGGCCTTATGAACTTAGAAAACGCCTGAACGGTTGTGCCAGAAGCAATCATTATAGAATCATTCTCATCAATACGTGCCGCGGCAGCTTGTGCAATTCCGTTTTTTTCTTCAACCGAAATTTGCTCTTTTTCTATAATGGCTTTTTCATTTATGTATGGATTTTCAAAGGAAGCGCCACCGTGAGTTCTAAACAATAACCCCTTTTCTTCTAAAAACTTCAAATCTTTTCTTATGGTCACAGCAGAAACATCTAACTGTCTACACAAATCTAAAACCTCAATGTGTTTTTCTTTGGCTAGGATGCTTAATATGGTTTCATGTCTTTTCACGAATGTAAATATATATAAATGAAATAATATGAAGTTAGTTTATACCTTAATAAAGTTATAACTGTATTATTTGTTTCGTTTTGTTTCGTTTTATGGATAAAATTAATATATTTGGAACAAAATAATATTAATCAAAACAAAATACAATAATTTGTTTGACAGAAATATATTAGTTAATCAATTAAAAACATGTCCAAATTGGGATGTAATAATTATTGGTGGTGGAGCAACGGGTTTAGGTATTGCTCTAGACAGTGCAACCCGTGGATTTAAAACTTTACTTCTAGAACAGGTCGATTTTGCAAAAGGTACGTCTAGCCGAAGCACGAAATTGGTACACGGCGGGGTCAGGTATCTGGCTCAAGGTAATATAGATTTGGTGAAAGAGGCGCTTTACGAAAGAGGTCTCATGCTTAAAAATGCTTCACATTTAGTAAGTAACCAGTCATTCATTATCCCAAACTATAAATGGTGGGACAACTTTTTTTATACAGTAGGATTAAAAATTTACGATTTCTTAGCCGGAAAATTAAGTTTTGGGAAATCTAAAAGAATATCAAAAAAAGAAACCCTTTCACGTTTAGAGACTATAAAACCAGTACATCTTAAAGGCGGTGTGGTGTATCATGATGGTCAATTTGACGATGCTCGATTGGCTGTTAATATCGCACAGACTTCAATCGAGCAAGGCGCTACCGTTTTAAATCATTTTAAAGTAGAAAAATTGCTTAAAAACGATGATGGAATCATAAGTGGTGTTGAAGCTCAGGATACAGAAGATGGCACATCTTATACCCTAAAGGCAAAGGTGGTTATTAATGCCACGGGTGTATTTACTGATGAGGTATTAAAAATGGATGATAGGTCTGCAAAAAACATAATTAGACCAAGTCAGGGCATACATTTAGTTTTAGATCGATCCTTTTTACCAGGAAATGATGCGATAATGATTCCGAAAACTAACGATGGAAGAGTATTATTCTTAGTGCCTTGGCATAATCGTGTAGTTGTTGGAACTACCGATACGTTGTTGGATAGCCATAGCTTAGAACCTAAGGCATTGGATAAAGAAGTAGATTTTATTTTGGAAACAGCCAATAGGTATTTAACAAAACGAGTGAGTAAAAAAGATGTGTTAAGTATGTACGCTGGGTTAAGGCCGTTGGCAGCACCAAAAGATAATTCAGAAAAAACAAAAGAGATTTCTAGAAGTCATAAAATTATTGTTTCAGATTCTGGTTTAATTACTATTACTGGTGGCAAATGGACCACGTATAGGCGTATGGCACAAGACACCATTAACATGGCTATGCAATTAGGAAAATTACCTCGTGTAAAATGTAGAACAAAAGATTTATTAATTCATGGGGCCAATGGAGTAATAGATAAATCAGATCATTTGTATATTTATGGAAGTGATCGGAAGGGCATTGAAAAATTGATTCTTGAATCCTCAGGTTTATATGAAAAATTACACCCCAGACTGGAGTTTGTTAAAGCAGAAGTGGTATGGGCCATACGCAATGAAATGGCTAGAACCGTCGAAGATATTTTGGCTAGACGAGTAAGGATATTGTTTCTGGATGCAAAAGCAGCGATAGAAATAGCTCCCATAGTAGCTGATATACTAGCAACAGAATTAAATAAGGATGAAAACTGGAAGCAGGAGCAGATTTCTGGTTTTGAAAAAATAGCTAGTCAATATATTATTTCAAATTAAATGACTAATATTTTTAATAGTGACTATTTGTAGAATCTAAACTTAAATCATCATGGAAAAATATATTCTCGCCTTAGATCAAGGAACAACAAGTTCCAGAGCTATTGTTTTCGATAAGAAGGGTCATATTATTTCGGTAGCTCAAAAGGAGTTCACCCAATATTTTCCAAAACCAGGTTGGGTAGAACACGACCCTTTAGAAATTTGGTCTACACAAGCAGGTGTGGCGGCAGAAGCTATAGCTAAGAAAGGTTTAAATGTTGAAAATATTGCAGCTATAGGCATTACCAACCAAAGGGAAACGGTAGTAGTTTGGGATAAAAAAACAAGGAAACCCATTTACAATGCTATTGTTTGGCAAGACAAAAGAACATCATCATACTGTGATGAACTAAAAGCACAAGGTCGAGAAAACAGTATAAGGGAAAAAACCGGACTCGTTTTAGACTCCTATTTTTCCGGTACTAAAGTGAAGTGGATATTAGATAATGTTAAAGGTGCAAGAGAAAAAGCAGAATTAGGAGAATTATTATTAGGAACGATTGACACCTGGTTGATATGGAATTTCACGAAAGGCGAACAACATATTACAGATGTTACGAATGCATCGCGCACCTTACTTTTTAATATAAACACCATGGCTTGGGATGATGAGTTACTAGAATTGCTAACTATTCCTAAAAGCATGCTTCCAGAAGTAAAGCAGTCTAGCGAAGTTTATGGTCATACAAAATCTACATTTTACGATGCGCACATACCCATTTCAGGAATTGCAGGAGACCAACAGGCCGCTTTATTTGGTCAAATGTGTACGAAGCCAGGGATGGTAAAAAACACCTATGGAACGGGTTGCTTTATGTTGATGAATATTGGAGAAAAACCAATTATATCTAAAAACAATCTCTTAACTACTGTAGCGTGGAAAATTAATGGAAAAACCAATTATGCTTTCGAAGGCAGTATTTTTATTGCTGGTGCGGTTGTGCAATGGTTACGTGACAGTTTAAAAATTATTAGAAATTCTTGTGATGTCGAAACATTAGCAGGTTCTGTAGAAAGCTCTGAGGGTGTGTATTTTGTTCCGGCATTTGCTGGATTGGGTGCGCCGCATTGGAACCAACAAGCCCAAGGCACTATTTTTGGTTTAACAAGGGGAAGTACAGATGCACATATAGCCCGAGCTGCTTTAGACTCTATTGCATATCAAACCATGGATATCGTAAAAGCTATGGAAGCAGATTCTGGAATTTCTATAAATGAATTACGCGTTGATGGTGGCGCCACAGTAAATGATTTACTTATGCAGTTTCAGGCAGATGTTTTAAATACAACTACCGTGCGACCAAAAATAGTTGAAACAACGGCCATGGGTGCAGCATTTTTAGCAGGATTAGCCGTTGGTTATTGGGAAAGTGCTGAAGAAATTCAAAGTATTTGGCAAACCGATGAGTATTTTAATCCTAGTAAGGATAGAAAGGAAATAGAGAAAAATATTGAAGGCTGGTATAAAGCAATTGATGCTTTAGAATATTGGACTAAGCAAAAATCTTAAAGTAAATATATTTGTACTATGACACCATTTATTTCAGAAATTATCGGAACAGCTATACTTATTTTATTGGGTGGAGGCGTAGTGGCTAATGTGGTCTTAAATAAAACTATAGGGAATAATGGAGGTTGGATAGTTATTACTACTGGATGGGCATTGGCCGTATATGTGGCCGTTGTAATTGCTGGTCCTTATAGTGGGGCTCATATTAATCCAGCGGTAAGTATTGGTTTGGCTATGGCTGGTAAATTCCCTTGGAGCGATGTGCCTTTGTATATTTTAGCACAGATGATTGGTGCCATGATAGGAGCTACTTGTGTGTGGTTATTTTATAAAAATCATTTTGATGTGACTGAAGATGGCGCTGCTAAAAAAGCAGTATTTTGTACTGCCCCAGCTATTAGGCATACATTTTCAAATGTTTTTAGTGAAGCCTTAGGAACCTTTGTATTGATTTTTACAATATTGTATTTTACAGATGCCACCATTAATGATACCCAAACAATTATAGGCTTAGGATCTTTAGGCGCTTTGCCCGTTGCCTTTTTAGTATGGTCAATTGGTTTGTCGCTTGGTGGAACTACAGGTTACGCTATAAATCCTGCGCGAGATTTAGGACCAAGAATTGTTCACGCTATACTTCCTATTAAAAAAAAAGCATCTAATGACTGGAGTTACGCATGGATTCCGGTTATAGGTCCTATAATTGGTGCTGCTCTAGCAGCTTTGGGAATGTCTCTACTTTCTTAATGAGTTTAAAGTGTTTTGATTAGTCATTTCCAAAAACTATCTTTATAAGTAGATGGTGAATTAATGTTTTTTGATAAATGAAAACTCTGCAATTAAATGTTTTAATGTTTTTATGTCTGATGTCTTTTGGTCAGGAGTTACCACCTATTGAAAAATTTACTACCGAAAACTACCACGGAGATAATCAAAACTGGATGATTTCTCAAGCTTCCAACAACTTTATTTACGTCGCAAATAATATAGGGCTATTGGAATATAATGGTGCTAAATGGGTCACGTACCCTTCGCCAAACAACACGATAATTAGAGCAGTAAGAGTTATTAATGATAAAATTTATACGGGTAGTTATGGAGAATTTGGATATTGGATAAAAAATGAATTTGGAATCTTAACCTATGCGTCATTAGCATCTAAATTAGAAAATAAGCTATCAGAAGATGAAGAAATTTGGAACATCATTGAATACAAGGAATGGGTGGTTTTTCAGTCTGGAGACAATATTTATTTTTATAATTCTACTACTGAAACCTTCAAAATAATTCATTCCAATAATATCATTTATAAAATCTTTAAGGTAGACAACAGGATTTTTTACCATGTAGATAATGAAGGCATTTATCTTGTCGAGAATGGTAAACCTAAGTTGATATTAAATCATGAAATTGTTAAATCTGGCCGGGTTATAAACATTTTTAAAAGAGATGAAAATTTAATGCTTCTAACTAGAAGTTATGGGTTTTACACTTTTAAAAATAATAATATGACACCTTGGGAAACGCCTGCAGATGACGTTTTTAAAAAGGTGAATATTTTTAGTAGTATTCAACTGAAAGACGGTAGCTTTATAGTAGGCACTATTTCTGATGGTGTTATTCATTTAAATATAGATGGAAGTATTAATTATAAAATTACACAAAAAACAGGACTAAATAATAATACCGTATTGTGTTTGTTTGAAGACCAAGCGCAAAATGTTTGGGTTGGTTTAGATAATGGCATTAATTGCATAAATGTAAAATCGGCAATTAAAACATATTACGATTATGATGGCGTTTTAGGAACGGTATACTCCACGATGGTTTTTAATAATTATCTGTACATAGGGTCTAATCAAGGTCTTTTTTATAGGGAAGTAAATGATATTGATTCACCATTTAAATTTATAGAAGGGACAGCGGGCCAAGTTTGGGATTTATATAATTATAAGGATGACTATTTGTTTTGTGGACATCATTTAGGCACTTTTTTAATTAAAAATAACAAAGCAAAAAATATAAATAAGAATCTAGGGGCATGGACATTTAAAGCCATTCCCAATGCTGAAAACCTCATACTCCAGGGTAATTATGATGGACTATACATTCTTGAAAAAGTGAATGAGACTTGGCAAACCAGAAATAAAGTGGAAGGTTTTGAAAATTCCTCAAGGTATTTCGAAATCAATGATGATAATCAGGTTTGGGTTAATCATGAATACAAAGGTGTATTTAAACTTAAGTTGGATGACAGTTTAAAAAAAGTGATTAAACTTGGTATGGAAACCAGCCTGCCTCTTGGAAAAAACACCGGTTTAATCAGATATAAAAATAATATAATCTACCGAGCTCAAGAAGGAATGTTTGAATATAATAATAGTACGGATGCATTTCAAAGAGATTCCATTCTGAGCCTAACCACTAAAAAGGATCAATATATTTCTGGTAAATTAGTTGTAGACAAAAACGACAAGCTGTGGGTGTTTTCAAAAGACAATCTAAATTATATTGAAAATGATAATGTTACCAACCAGCCCGCAATCAATAATATTTCTATTCCTTCGAAGTTAAGAAAGGGGCTTTTGGGTTACGAAAATATTTCACTTACTTCTAATAACAAATATGTTTTAGGAACTACAAATGGGTATATAACATTAGATTTATCAAAACTTAATGAGACTAACAATCATACCACTTACTTAAATACAGTTGCTTTACAAGATATAGAAGGTAAAATATCACAATATAAAATTCAACATGTTGGGGAGTTTAATCATAATAACGGAATTTTGTTGTTTGAGTATTCTGTACCTGAATACGATAAGTTTTTAGGTGTTAAGTATCAATACAAACTTGAAGGACATTCAAATAAATGGAGCCCATGGACAGAAAATGCACAGGCAAGTTTTGAAAACCTGTCTTTTGGAGATTACACGTTTAAAGTTAGGGTCAAAGTAGGTAACAAATTAACGAAAAACACGGTGTCTTACACTTTCAAAGTAGACCGACCTTGGTATCTTTCAAACATCGCGATAAGTTTTTACTTTTTATTACTTTTATTAATAACCTTAATTACACATAAGGCATACAAACGCTATTATAACAACAAATTTAAGCATGAGCAGATGGAGAATGAGCAAACGATTATGCAAATTAAAAATGAAAAATTAAATCAGGATATTGAAAATAAAAATAGAGAGTTGGCAATTTCAACCATGAGTATTATAAAAAAGAATAGAGTTTTAAATAAGATAAAGAAAGAGCTTAAAAAAAATAAAGACAATGCAGATAATGCTGCAGTAATACTTATAGATAGCAACCTTAATGATACTAAAGACTGGTCATTTTTTGAGCAGGCCTTTAATAATGCAGATAAAGACTTTTTAGAAAAAATAAAAAAGTCTCATCCAAATTTAACACCCAACGATTTGCGTTTTTGCGCCTATTTACGACTTAATTTATCTTCAAAAGAAATGGCGCCCCTGCTTAATATTTCCATTAAAAGTGTTGAGACGAAGCGTTACAGACTAAGAAAGAAGTTAGGCTTGGAGCACGATAATAGCCTTGTAGACTACATCTTAAAATTTTAGCAACACGACAAGAGCTTAATTCACCTAGACATTACCACGACAAACATAAATTACGTATTGTTTTGGCAACAGTTCACAAAATATTTGTAATTACAACATCACTGTATCTATAAGGTCTTGGCGCAAGAACTATCATGTTTTATCGAAATTTAATACGATGTTCGTTTTTTATCGAGGTAAAATTTATGGAATTATCAGTTTTAGGGTCTAAGTTTACATATACTCAATTTCAAAATAGTTTGTAAAATTTAAATCAGACTATATTTTGAATCAAACTAAAACGAACTCACATGAAATTAAAGCTATGTTATCAAAAAATTAAAGTCCTTCTATGCTTGCTCTTTTTGGCGACCTCTCTTGTTGCGGTTGCACAAACAGATAAAACAGTTACAGGAACAGTGCTCTCTTCTGAAGACAATATGCCATTGCCTGGGGCAACCGTGCTTGTGAAAGGCACAATTAATGGGACGTCCACGGATTTTGATGGAAACTTTACTTTAAATGTTTCTAGTTCGGCAAGGACATTGTCCGTTTCTTATATAGGATATCAAACAAAAGAGGCTGCAATTACTACTGGCGCTATGACTATTTTATTGGATGTCGATCAAAACCTATTGGATGAAGTCGTGGTTGTGGGATATGGAACACAGAAAAAAAGTGACTTAGTAAGTGCGGTTGCCAAGGCAGATTTAAGCAAAGCAACACAAACACCTACGTCCGATGTTAATGAAATGCTTAGAGGTAGGATTTCTGGTTTACAAGTAGATGTAGGTGGTGGTAGTTTGCGACCAGGAGGGACTTCAGAAATTATATTTAGAGGACGTGGTTCTATAGAAGGGAACGTAAGCGGGATTTATGTTGTAGATGGTGTGGTAAGAGATGGCGGCATCGAGGACATTAATCCAGACGATATCGAATCCATTGAATTTTTAAAAGATGCTTCAGCGCAAGCTATTTATGGATCTAGAGCGGTTAATGGTGTGGTTTTAATCACTACTAAAAGAGGGAAAACGAACAAAGTTAATGTTTCATATCATGGCTATGTTACAACACAATCTATAGAAAGAAATTTTGATGTATACGATGGTCAAGAATTTGCGCAATTGCGACGGGAAGCCAGAAGAACAAATAACGGTGACGGCACAGAGTATCTTGATGATGATGAAATCTTTTCAGCTATAGAATTAGAATCGATTGAAAATAATGAGTTTGTAGATTGGGAAGATGAATTGCAAAAAAAAGGCACCATAAATAGTCAATCCATAAGTGTAAATGGGGGTACAGAGTCAACACAAGTATTTGGTAGCATTAATTATTTTAGACAAGATGGTATTATTCCAACCTCTAGTTATGTTAGAAAGAATTTGCGTTTAAACGTCGATCAAAAAATTAGTGATAAAATTTCTGCTCGATTCGATATTAATATACTTAATGATAAAACCGAAAGGGCTGCAAATATTAACGTCATTACATTTTCACCATTAGGGAGAGCTTATGACGATAACGGAAATTTAACACAATTCCCAAGTGGAGAAGAAGGTACAGCTACCAATCCATTATGGAACTTACGAGAATCTGATGATGATGAAAGAGGTAATGATTTTGTTGTAAATTTTATACCATCATATCAAATAACAGATAATTTAAAATATCAATTAACAACGTCTGTTACTCGTAAAAATTCTGAAAGAGGTCGATATTTATCCTCACTACATTCTGGAGGAGATACCGATAGAGGTATTGCTAGTATAAATAACCAATTAAGAGAGGCGTTTTTTATTGAAAACATTTTAACTTACGATAAAGAATTCAACGAAGACCACAAACTTAACGTGACGCTAGTACAAGCTGCAGATGAGAATAAATACACGCAAACATTTACCGTAGGTACAGGCTTTCCAAATGAAAGTTTAGGCTACGATGGCATCACAAACGCCATTGGCAATATTACTGCAGAGCGTAATAAAGAGACAATAAGAACTGCATCTTTTATGGGTAGATTGCGTTACAATCTATTCGATAAATATTTATTCACGGGTACATTTAGAAGAGATGGCGCCTCAGTTAATGCTAAAGATTTTAAATGGACTGATAATCCAGCGGGGGCTTTTGCATGGAAAATTCATAAAGAAAGTTTTTTAGAGAATGTCGATGCTATTCAAGAATTAAAGCTACGGTTAAGTTACGGTTCGTTGGCAAACGCGCTTAAAGTGCCGTACGCATCACTATTTACAGCAGAAGGACAAAATTATATATTTGATGACGGCATTACGGCATCAGGTTATGCACCATCTGTTATATTACCCAATCCTAGTTTAGAGCATGAAAAAATCACCACTTTAAATGTAGGTCTTGATTTCTCATTATTCAACAGGTTTTTAACGGGTGATATCAATTATTACGATGCCAGAACTAAAAATTTACTATTAAAACGTGGTGTGCCTTCAATAACGGGGTATCAATATACCTTCTTCAATGCAGGTGAGTTACAAAATACAGGGATAGAATTAAGTTTAACTGCAAACCTTATTAATACTGAGGATTTTAAGTGGTTTGTCTCTACCAATTGGTCTAATAATAAAAACAAACTTATTGAGCTTTATAATGACGGCGAAGGTAATCCCATTTTAGATGATGATGCCTATGGCTACTTTGTAGGTCAATCTACAAGTGTTATTAGACAATATGAATTTGACGGTATCTGGCAAGAAGGTGATGATTTTGCAAATGCACCACAAGCTAATCCAGAATCGTCTATTCCACAAGAGAATCTTGCTCCTGGTGATATTAGAATTAAAGATACCAATGGCGTGGATGAAGATGGTAACCCAACAGGTATTCCAGACGGTAAAATAACGCCTGAAGATCGCGTGTTTAAAGATGGTAATCCAGATTGGTTTGGTTCATTATCTTCTACTTTATCCTACAAAGGTTTTGAATTATTCGTTGACTTTTATGCCGTAGAGGGTGCCACAAAAGTGAATCCATTTCTGTCAGATTTCAACAATGGAGGGACACTTTCCAGTAAATTAAATGGTGTAAGAGTGCCATACTATACGCCTGAGAACCCTTCAACAACATTTCCAAGACCGAATTTTGATGCAACGCCGCAGTATTTAAATGCCTTAGCAGTAAAGGATGCCTCATACATAAGACTTAGAACGCTTAGTTTAGGGTACACCTTACCTCAATCAGTTTTTGATAAATTGAATATTGAACAAGTAAAAGTTTATGTGACGGGTAATAACTTATTCACAGACACAGATTATATTGGGTACAGCCCTGAGGTAAATATTAGAAACACTTTTGATAATACCGATACAGGATATCCAGATGCAACAAGTTTCACTTTTGGAGTAAAAGTTAAGTTATAATTTTCAAAAAAAATTAATTATGAATATTAAAAAAAATTTAATACGAACAAAAAGTAGTTTACTCTTGCTTATGGCACTTTTATCAATTGTGTCTTGTGAAGAATTTTTGGAAGAGCAACCAAGTACCGTTATAGATTCGAACTATATTTATACTACAGAAGAAGGTTTAAAATCTGGCGTAGTAAGTTTATATAAGTTTGAAAGAGATCGTTATGATAGAAGTACTGAAGATTATATGGGGGCTGTATTAATGTCGTCTAGAAGTGATTTGGCGTTTAGCAGAACAGGTTATACAGGAAATATGGGCAGATATCAAAGAGGGATTTCCCCAGACGACTTAGGAGCAAGATTTGTATCCGCTTTATTTTGGAAACATTATTACAATATAACCAGCAAAGCTACAGATATTATTAATGCTGCCGAAGTTGCAAGCGGTATTGATGAAGATGTAAGAAATCAAGTGCTTGCAGAGGCTAAGTTCTTTAGAGCACATTCTTATTTTTACTTATATAGAATGTTTAATAACATTTATGTAACTACAGAAACGGTCACAGTAGAGAATGCCTTTGATGTAATAAATGGTAAATCTTCTGAAGATGAAATTTTCGAATTATTAAATAGTGATTTAAATTTTGCCATAGAGCATTTAGATTGGAATGTAACATTTGGACGCGTATCAAAAGGAACAGCTAAGCACGTAAAAGCCAAAGTGGCCATGTGGGAAGGTAATTGGCAAGAAGCAAAGATCCAAGCACTTTCAGTTATCGAAGATCCAATGAGTCCTCACAGTTTAGTTGCGGTTGGAGATGTTTTTAAAGGCGACAGAAACCACTCAGAACAACTCTTCGTAGTACAATCACAAGATGATGCCTTAGGTGGAGGTGAGGTTACTATGATGAATGCGAATTATGTAACTCAATATTTTCAAATTCCTGGAATAGATGCAAATGTAGAACAAGGAGGAAGAGGTTTTTCAAGAGTTTTGCCTAACCGTTATTTAATGAATCTTATTGCTGAGGATCCAAATGATAAAAGAGATGATGATACTTACTTTAGATTAAAATATTACTATACTACAGGAGTGAATACAGGTGAAGAAATTGATATTTATAAACCTATTTCGGATGAAAATCCTAATGGCGTACAACTTGCAAGATATTATCAAAGATTACACCCATCTTGCATAAAATTTGCACAGGAAGATGATGACCCGACTACTTACAGACAAAAAAGCAATATTTTAGTATATAGATTAGCTGAGACCTATTTAATTGCTGCAGAAGCTATGATGAGGTCTTCAGGCGATCCTTTACCGTACATAAACGCAGTGCGAACTAGAGCAAAAGCAGCCCCATTAACAAGCGTGAATGAGCAAGCTATTTTAGATGAGCGTGCACGTGAGTTGGCTTTCGAAGGTCAGCGATGGTTCACTCTAAAAAGAATGGGGCAAGCTGTTATAGATAGACAGATTACCAGTTATGCTGGTGATGGCGAATATTTTCCTGCAAACTTAGGAGATAAAGACCCTCGCACTAACTGGCAATCGCATTTTATTAATTTTCCTATTGCACAAATAGATTTAGATCTATTAGGACCAAGTTATCCACAAAACGAAGGCTATAATTAATGGTATTGTTTTATGATTAGTTGAGTTTTATTTAAGGTATAAGGGCAAATAACTGCCCTTATATTTTAATAATTTTTTGGAAGAATTAGTTTTGAAGTTTTGAAAATAACCAAAATTTAAAAAAGCATGCGCATATTTTTAATAGTATACATTTTAATAAGTTTCTATTCTTGTAATAAAGTTCCACATAAACAAAGCATAACTTTTGCAAAAAACCCAGTAATAGCACATAGAGGCGCATGGAAAAAAAACAATCTTCCAAAAAATTCAATAGCCTCTTTAAAGCACGCTATAGAATTAAAATGTGCTGGATCTGAGTTTGATGTGAGAATGACCTCAGACACTATACTTATTGTAACCCATGACGCTGATTATCATGAACTACCTATTGAAGAAACGACTTATGAAGAATTGTCCAAGTTTAAACTTTTTAATGGGGAAACATTGCCAACCTTAAAACAATACCTTCTTGCCGGTATGGAAAACAATAAAACCACCGGTTTGGTAGTAGAGATTAAACCCTCAAAATTTAAAGACAGAAATGTTTTTATTGCAGAAGAAGTTCATAAATTGGTAAAAAAATTACAAGCCGAAAAGTATATTTTAGCTTATATCAGTTTCAGTTACGATATGCTGAAGAAAATACATGCTCTAGATCCTCTGGCCAAAACCCAGTATTTGGATGGTTCTAAATCTCCTAAGGAATTGAAAGCAGATGGTATTAGCGGATTGGATTATTTGGTTTATAAATTAAAGGTTAAACCAGAATGGATTTCAAGCGCCAAGGAGCATGGATTAATTCTAAACGCTTGGACAGCAAACACCACGGAAGATATTGATTGGTTGATAGCCAACGATTTTAATTATATCACCACCGACGAACCAGAACTCGCTTTTGAAATTTTAATGAAGAGTCCCTCTAATAAAGATTATAAATTGGTATGGAGTGATGAGTTTAATTATCAAGGAAAGCCCGATCCAACTAAATGGGCTTTTGAATATGGACTTAAAAGAAATCAAGAAAAGCAGTATTATGTTGATAGTTTAAAAAATGCAAGAGTGGAAAAAGGGTTCTTGATTTTAGAAACACATAAAGAACAAGTTAAAAATCAAGGTTTCGTGTCAAATTCCGAGACAAATTGGAGAAAAAATGTTGAATATGCTGATTATACAGCACCTAGTTTAACCACCAAAAATTTGGCACAATGGACTTACGGTCGGATAGAAATACGCGCACAATTACCAAAAGGAATCGGTTTGTGGCCAGCAATCTGGATGATGGGTATCAATTACGATGAGGTAGGATGGCCAGAATGTGGTGAAATTGATATCATGGAACATGTCGGTTTTAATCCAGATTCTATATTTGGCACCATTCACACAACATCATATAACCATATGAAGGGTACACAAAAAGGAAAAAAAATATTTATTTCAAAGCCTTATGGCACATTTCACGTGTTTGCTATAGATTGGACACCAGAAGGCATCGATTTTATTTTAGATGATACGATTTATAATCAAATAGAAAATGAAAACAAAACGGTTAGCGAATGGCCGTTCGATCAAGATTTTTATCTTAAAATGAACATAGCAGTAGGCGGTATGCTTGGTGGTAAAGAAGGAATTGACAACGCTATCTTTCCACAACAAATGCTAGTTGATTATGTAAGAGTGTACCAGAAAAAAAGTAGCGAATGAAACGTTTTTCATTAACAATATTAATTCTAGCAATAAGTTTCCTTAACTGTGAATCTAAAAGCCAGAATATTAGTGTGATGACTTATAATATTAGATTAGATGTAGCCTCAGATGGCGAAAATGCATGGCCTAATAGAAAAGACTTTCTAATCTCACAAATACTTTTTTTAAGTCCAGACATCATTGGAATCCAAGAGGCGCGTCCCAATCAAATGACAGACTTGAAAAATGCTTTAAAAGGTTATAAAACGATTGGAAATGGTAGAGATGGGGATGATATGGGAGAACATTCCGCTATTTTCTATAATGCAAAAAGAGTGAAGGTAGAACATGATAGCACTTTTTGGTTATCACCAACACCTAATAAAGTTTCCAAAGGCTGGGACGCTGCCTACCCAAGAATTTGTACCTACGGGCTGTTTACACTTTTAGAAAGCCACCAGAAAATTTGGGTATTCAATACACATTTAGATCATGTTGGTACAGAGGCTAAGTTAGAAGGTGTAAAATTAATTTTGGAGAAAATAAATGACGTTAATACGGATGGCTTTCCGGTAGTTTTTATGGGCGATTTTAATGCAGAGCCGAATAGTAATTTAATTAAAAATCTTAAACAGAAGATGGATGATTCAAAAGATATGGCTAAAATTACTTTTGGATCTAAGGGAACGTTTAATGGCTTTAAATTTGAAGAACCAGTGATTAAAAGAATCGATTATATAATGGTATCAAAATCTAATGTTGAAATTGAGAAATATGGGGCCTTGTCAAGTTCTGTGGATTTAAAATACCCTTCAGACCATTTCCCAGTCTTAACTGAATTAAAGCTTAAAGAATAGGTGGTTTAAGAGTCATGTTTCAAATTTTATATTCCCTAGATACAAGAATGATATGCTACTTACGACCCTGTTTTTAAGTTGTAGATTAATATACGTGTTGGTCTAAAAAGTCAATAATCCTTTCTATAGCGCTTTTTAAATGCTTAGGCAGATCAGGCTTTTGCCAAGGGTGCTGTCCACCAAACACATGATTCGCACCATCGATTATATTAAGTTCACTTTCTGGATTCCATTGATGAAGTAATTTGGCTTCATCTATACTCACACTGGTATCATTATTTCCATGAATAATTAAATGAGGAATTTTCAAATTTGAAACTGCGCGCTTTATAGTCAATCTATCTTCATTCTTAATAAAGTCCATATAGAACTGAAAATAATGTGGCATGTGTTGTTTTGTCCTTCCATTTAAAACATATTTTACTCCGTCAAGTCTCCAACTTTCTATATCTCCTATAGTAGCTGTTCTTTTTCCAAAATCACAAACACCAGCAAGACTTATAACAGTTTTGACGCGCGTATCTTCTTCAGCCTTTATGGATACAATGCCACCACCACGGCTATGACCAATAAGCGTGATGTTTCTAGCGTTGCCTATTTTAATTATTTCCTCATTTGATGCGGCCCAATCAATGACTGTTTGTAAATCATCTAATTCTTTAGTATAGTTATTATTTCCGAAAGCTTCTAAATCTGGAAAATCCAGAGGCTGCTCAACGGTACCGCCATTATGTGAAAAGTTGAATTTTATAAAGATGTAACCCGTGTTAGCAAAAGTGTTCGCCATAAAATGCCACGCACCCCAATCTTTAAAACCTTTGTAGCCGTGACAGAATATGATAATTGGAGCATTAATTTTTTTTTCAGGATAGGTGACGTCGATCAAAATGGGTCTATCATGTATGCCGTCAATTATGAATTCTTTTGTATGTATCATGTGATGTTTTTTTCTTCAAATGGAATATTTAAATTACAAATTTCCATAATAAGTCTTTTCAATTCTTGAGTAAAACGGTTTAAGGTATCTTGGGTTATTAAAGATTCTTTTTTGTGGCTTTTAGGACTTTCTTTTTTAGCAAATTTTAAAAACCCGCTATTTAAATTCTTAAACGATATGATTCCAGCTTCAACGGGGAGTTTGATATCATTTGAGAGTGACATCATATAGGCGTACATTAAAACCTGAAAACTTTTGCTGTGTTTTTTGTAATCTGTGGTGATATCTTCCCAATGAACCAGTTCTACATCACCTTGGTTGACACGGCCAGATTTATAATCAATGATTCTAGTAACCCCGTTAAATTCGTCCACCCGATCTATTTTGCCAGTAAGCTTGACCGTATAATCAAGTTCAGGGATATCAATGGCGACAGTGTTTTCTAGCTCAATCCCGATAATTTTTATAGTATTTCCAGCGTGTAAAGATGCTATTTCTGAATCTAAAAAATTAGAGATATAGCGTTTGGCAATTTCGAAAATAATCAGGTTTTTACCTTTGGTAATATCCCCTTCTTTGTAAATAGCCTTAAAGTGATATGTGACCCTTTTATCAATTTGCAACTTCATATTTTTTATGGCATCGATGCTCAAATATGAATCTATTATTGGTTTGTAGAAATCTTCAAGGGTGTTGTGCACCACGGTGCCTAGTGTGTTGGCAGCTACAGTTTCTTCAACGTCATCATGTTCTTTGATTTTAAGTATTTTTTGATAATAAAAACCTATTGGATTTCTAATATAATTAGTTAAAGATGATGGTGAAAAGCCTTTGCTTGCGACTTCTTTAAGTTCAAGATGCAAACCATTGGTTTTATAAATGATGTTAGGAGCATTATCAATTATTGGTACTTGTGGGGTGATAATTTGATGATGCAAATCATGTATATTCTCTAATTCGAGCTGTCTTATAAACCTGCTTTTCTCGCCGCCAGTTAACACATCGGCCTCGGTATTATACAATATGTACACATTTTTGGCGCGCTGCAAAAGCCTATAAAAGTGATAGGTGTAAACAGCATCTTTTTCTTTATACGTGGGTAGGTTATTCTCAATTTTTACATCAAACGGGATAAAGGAATTATTGCTTTTTCCTGAGGGTAATACCCCCTCATTTACGGATGAAATTATGACAGTTTCAAAATCAAGAACACGAGATTCCAGCATACCCATTATTTGTAAACCTTGTAAGGGCTCGCCTTGAAAATCCAAAGTTTCAGAACTCAGCAATTCTTTATAAATGGTATATAAGGTGGTCAAATTTTTAATGTGTTTATAGCGTATGTTTAATAGTGTAATTTCATTGAATAGCTCATTAAAGCGGAATAAATATTCCAATGCTAAAACATTAGAAGCTTTTTTTAGGCTAAGATATTTTTTAATCAATAATATAAGTTGCGTACAATTTTGCAAAACATTTGAAATGGAGCCTTTCCAATTACTAAACAACACGTCTATAATGGTATTAGTATGTGTTTGTGCTATTTCTTTTAATCGCTCAGAAGTCAGGTAGATTAAATTATTGCGCTCTATGGTTTCAATGATTAGGGCAGCATAGTCAATATCGTTTATAATAAATAAAGGTCTTACAAATTGATGGGAGACAATATTTATAACATCTTTAAAGTAAAAGGGATTCTTAGTGTGTTTATGTAGCGTAAACAGCTCTTCAAATAATGATGCTAAGGGAATTGACTTTAATGGAAAACCCATCGTGATATTTAGGGCGTCAATTTGCTGTGGAAGTGAATTAAGTACAGGAATTAATAAATTTTCATCACCTAACACAACTGCCGTCTTTTGAAGCGTTCCAGTGTCCTGCTTTATATTTTTCAATATGGAACCAATACATTTGGCTTGCCCAATATTTTTAGGAATGCCATAGACCGAAATATGTTTCTTCTTTAAATAGTTGTCTGTTATCCAATGAAAGGGATGACTTTTGAAGTAAGGCCAATGCACTTTATGATGCCTAGTAAAAAGGGCTGCATCATGCTCGGAATTTTTCATGAAGTGTGCATCAATATCCCAATATATCTTAGCCAAACCATGTTGAAGTAATTCTTGAATAATGGTTTCTTCGGCCGTATTGAGCGCGTTAAAGCCTAAGAAGACATGTTGTTTCTCAGGATTATTATGAATATAAGATCCCAGATTTTCAACAGCTTCTCTGTAAATGAGGCCTTGATAGCCTTTTTTTTGATTTAGTAAGTGGTCTTTTAAAGCATCATAATACTGATGGAGCTTATTCCAAAATATTAAATAATTCGCGACAAATTCGGTTTTAGGTTCTGCTACAGACCAATGATTGATATCTTGGATGGCACTGAGATAATCGAATATTTGTTTTTGAGGAATGAGGTAGCGATCAATTTCATTAAAATCTTGAAGTAATATCTGAGCCCATTTTGAAAAGGTGTCAAAGTTGTCTGTAGACCCAGGATTAGTAAGATTGGAGTATATACTATAAAATTCAAATAGGAGCTCGGTATTGGATATCGTTTTTATTTGAGCCAGTTCTTCTACAAACGCTTCAATGCTTATTATTTTAGGAGCAAAAATAGTGCGATTATTGACTTTCGATAGTTGATGTCTTAAAAAGACACCAGCTCTTTTGCTAGGGAGTACAAACGTAAGTTGGGAAAGATTTGTATCACTTTTTTGTAAGTCTAATAAAACATCGTAGATAAAATTCGTCATTATATAAAAATAAAAAACGCTTCGGATATCCGAAGCGTTTTTGTAAAACTTATTTTAAAATTAATTTTGCTAATATTAGTCTTTAGCTAAGTTAATTTCAACACGTCTGTTATTTGCTCTACCAGCTCTAGTTTTATTAGTGTCAATTGGTTTTTCTTCTCCAAAGCCCATTGCTGAAAGTCTGAATTCATCAATACCATTTTCAACTAAGTATTCTTTAACTGAAATTGCTCTAGCATCAGATAATTTCAAGTTATAAGCATCACTACCAGAACTATCTGTGTGGCCTTCAACAGTAAACTTAGAGTTTGGATATTCCTTAAGGATTCCAATAATATCTTTCAATACTGGTTCAGATTGTGACTTGATTGAAGCTTTGTTCAAATCAAATAAGATTGTTTTAGCGTAAGCATTCAATGTTTTTTGAACTTCATCAGAAATTTCAGGACAACCATTGTTAGCAACTGTACCTTTTACAGTAGGACATTCATCATCTTTATCTAAAACACCATCACCATCTTGATCTGGCCAAGGACATCCGTTGTTTGCTGCAGGACCTGCAACTTCTGGACATTTATCATCAGCATCAGTAACACCGTCACCGTCAGCATCTGGACAACCAGCTAAAGCTTTTAAACCAGCTACAGTAGGACAGTTATCATCTTTGTCAGCAACACCGTCACCGTCAGAATCAGGACAACCGTTAAACTCAGCTAAACCAGCTTCGTTAGGACAAGCATCTTCACTATCTTGGATGCCATCACCATCAGTATCAGGACAACCGTTGAAAGCTTCTAAACCAGGTACATCTGGACAAGCATCGTCTTTGTCATAGATTCCATCACCATCAGTATCAGCTCCACCAAACTTGATAGAGATACCAGCTGTATGTTGGAAATGCTTAGGAAGGTAATCTTCAAAAGAATGCTTATAAGCAGATTGAAGAGTTAAACCAATATTTTCGCTGAACCAAATATTAAGACCTAAAGTCCCATTTAAAGTTCCAGCTCCAATTTCATCTATCCAAGTGTAACCACCACCAACGCCTAAGTAAGGCTCAAATGTTTGTGTGTTTAACAGTTCACCAAAGCTGTATTTGATAGTTCCATCTACACCGTAGTAAGATAAGTCATCAACAGAATTAACTGTTTCTTCTCCTGTTAAAGGATTTACATTATCTCCAAACTTGTCAATTTTATTTAAAGAACCTGCTACTCCAAAAGAGAAACCGTCTCCTAAATATTTAGAAACTGATATTGTAGACAAAGAAGGCAAAATATTCCAGTGATCTTCTGCATTGAAGTATTCGTCAAAATACTCTCCCTGAGGAGTGTCTTCTCCAACGGGATATACATCAACTGCGTTTACCCCAATAGTAATTTGCCATGGGTTGTTTTTGTCTTGCGCATTAGCGTTGCTATAAACAAGTACAAGCAACATAGCGAACATTAATCTGCTAAGATTTTTCATATTCAAAAGTTTAATTTTTAAGTGTTAATTGTAAACAAAAGTAAGTTGTTAAATTTTATTAACAAAGACAAATATATAAAAATATTGAAGATTACAGTGACTCATATTCATCATTACTTTAACTCATTTGCTTGTTAAGAACGTTTTTAAATAATATTTAATGATTTTCCAACCCTTTTAAACGCGGTAATTGCCTTGTCTAAATGCGCTTGTGTGTGAGCAGCAGAGAGTTGCACGCGTATCCTGGCTTTTTCTTTAGGAACAACCGGAAAAAAGAATCCTATTACATAAATTCCTTCATTTAATAGCATGTTTGCCATGGTTTGAGAGAGTTTTGCATCGTATAACATGACGGGAACAATGGCTGAATCGCCATCAATGATATCAAAACCAGCGCTCTTCATGCCTTTTTTGAAGTAATTTGTATTCCATTCCAAGGTGTCTCTTAACTCGGTATTATTCGATAACATATCAAAAACCTTAATAGAAGCGCCTACAATGGCTGGTGCTAAAGAGTTCGAAAACAAATAGGGCCTAGAGCGTTGACGCAACATGTCAATGATTTCCTTTTTTCCAGTGGTGTAACCACCCATCGCGCCACCTAATGCTTTACCTAAAGTACCTGTTATAATATCTATCCTATCCATTACGCCTTTTTCCTCCAAGGTACCACGTCCTGTTTTTCCAATAAATCCGGTGGCATGACATTCGTCAATCATAACCATAGCATCGTATTTATCAGCCAAATCGCAAATTTTATCTAATGGCGCTACTAAACCGTCCATAGAAAACACGCCATCTGTAACAATTATTTTAAAGCGCGCCCCTTTATTATTGGCTTCTATAAGCTGTTTTTCTAAATCTGCCATATTACTATTTGCGTAGCGATATCTTGCCGCTTTACATAATCGGACACCATCTATTATAGAAGCATGGTTTAATGAATCTGAAATAATAGCATCTTCAGGACCTAATAAAGGTTCGAATACGCCACCATTGGCATCAAATGCTGCGGCATATAATATGGTGTCTTCAGTTTCATAAAAATCTGCAATCTTTTGTTCCAAGTCTTTATGGATATCCTGGGTGCCACAAATAAACCGGACGGAAGACATACCAAATCCATGTGTGTCCATAGCGTCTTTTGCAGCCTGAATCACATCTGGGTGAGATGATAGCCCCAAATAATTATTGGCACAAAAATTCAAAACGGTTTCACCAGTGTTTAAAGTGATTTCTGCACCCTGAGCTGAAGTGATTATGCGTTCCTCTTTATAGAGACCATTGTCTTTTATATCTTGAAGTTCTTTTTGTAAGTGGTGTTTGATTGTACTGTACATTAATTTAGTTTTTTACAAAGTTAAATTTCTTTTATCTGAATATCATCATTTATATAGACTAGTATTTTTTTAACAACCTTTAATTGCATGGCTTTAAGGACATCTTGATATAGCTGTAATTGTTGAAGGTGTGATTTATCTGCGCTACCTGTTTTATAATCAATGATCACAGCCTCATCTTTCGCATTTATTACAACCCGATCTGGTCGTAAAATGATACCTTCCTTGGTTATGATGTCACGTTCATTATATATGGTCAGTTCAGAATTGAAATAAGTTTTGAGCGATGGGTGATTTACAATTTGAGTAATTAATCCAGTTAGAATTACGGATTGCTCCTTATTAATAATAGCCCCGTCCAAATAGTCATTTATTACGGGGTTAATATCATGTACATCATTAATATGAGACATGACATCATGCACCAGGTTTCCTTTTTCAATAGCCGCTTCTTGATCCGTATCCCATAAATAGCCTGAATTAGTAACGATATTTATATTGTGGTCTTCTTTTGCGGTGGAAATAAATGCTTCTTGATGAATTGTGTTTTTTGAAATAGATTCACAATCGGATGTTTTTTTATCCTCAATAACGGTCGGATTTCCAAAACTATAAGTGAGCTGTGAATTATTCCAAATTCCTAAATGCTGAAGATACCCAATAAGTAAACCCGAATACTTTTTATTACCCACGATGCCTTTTGGAGATACCTCATTTTTAGAAATTACATATAAGTGCTTGACAGCGCGGGTTAAAGTAACATATAATAGATTGATGTTATCCAATTCCTGTTCTGCTTTGTGTGCATTAAAAATAGCTTGTCCTGCTTCCCCGTAATACTCGAAGTCTTTATTAAAATTGAGCAAGGTTTTTGAGAAGCCTTGATATTTTTCAGCGTCTAGCGGAAACCACTCTCTTGGATTCCGTTCCCGATAGATGTCTAAATCTGCATAGGGGAAAATAACCACTGGGAATTCCAAACCTTTCGATTTGTGTATGGTCATGATTTGAACGGCATTCTGCCCTATGGGTGAAACCACGCTCAAGCTTTCTTTTTTCTTTTCAAAATAGCCTAAAAAAGCTGAGATATCAGATCCTTTTTTTTGTGAAAAATCCAACACAGCATCTAAGTAGAATTGAAGATATGCGTTTGATGTTTTAACCAAATTGAAACTGCGCACAAGAGTTTCCGCTAAATCAAATAAGGGAAGTTGTAATAAGTTTGCGTATAGTATAAAAACGTTGAAAGCTTCTAAACTTGTAAAAAGATCATTTATAGTCAGATTAATATGATTAACAAAAAAGGCATGCTTGTCCTCAATATCGAAATGCTGCGCCATAAAATTTAAAACGCGGATTTTAATATCATTATTTTTTGGCTGTATGAGTAAGGCCAATAGATCGTTTATAAAACGTACTTCAGGAGCATTTTGAAGTAGTAAGGTTTCTGACGAGATGATAGGAATGTGATGTTGACTCAAATAATTAGCCACTGCTACCCCTTCTTTTTTCTTGCGCACCAAAACACAAATGTCCCTGAGTTCGAAACCCTGTTTTATAGTCCTTAATATGGTGTTATGGACTTGTTCTGAAAACACCTCATCTCTATCATCGTCGTTTTCAAAATCTAAAAAAGATAATTCTACAGACCCTTCCTCACTCTTAGAGGTGTGCTGTCCTGAATTTCTATATAAAGTTTCGTAGTCTTCAGCGTTAAAAACTTGAGTAGCCAAATATTTAAAGAACCCATTATTAAATTCAACAATTTCCTTTAAACTTCTATAATTGGTTTCAAGATTTTTAACATCTTGTTCTATTTGAAAAGGTTGACTGGCCTTATTAAAGAGCCCTATAAACTGTTCTGCTTTCCCTCCGCGCCAACGGTAAATGGCTTGTTTAGCATCGCCAACTAACATAACATTACCGTTTATAGTGGCCAGGGCGTTATCTAATAAAGGCATTAAATTATGCCATTGCATTTCTGAGGTATCTTGAAACTCATCAATAAAATAATGACGAAACTTTTCACCGATACGCTCGTAAATAAACGGCGTTGGTTGGTCTTTAATTTGATTCCCAATAATGGTGTTAAACTCTGAAATCAGCATTTTATTCTGTTCTTCCTTTAGGGCAGTAAGCTCATTATTTATAGCATTTAGTACAGAAAGAGGCGTGATATTTTTGTAAAAGGCTTTTAAAAATTTAAGGTGATAAACTTGCGATTTAATGGTTTTATAGAAAATTTCTATTTCTGGCAATAAAGAATCAATGGTATTGGCTAAATCTGGATTTAAGGTTTTGGTGTAAATGCTCTTTCTTTCAGAAATATTTTCCTCAAGTCTATTATCATAAAGCGTATGTAATTCCAGTTTTGACGCTTTAACAAAATGATTGGGTAGGGTTCGTCTCGAAAAATCTGTATGCTCCAATCCTGCTTCAGCGATTAGGGTAATTACACTTTGCGCTTTTTCAACTATAACTGTTTCTAAATCTAAAATCTCTTTTCTTAGTTGTGTTTTAAGTGCTTTAAAATCCTCTAAAGTTTTATCCTTAAATTTTTCAATAAATGGAATATCGTTTTCATTGACCAGAAGTTTCGCAATGTTATTAAAGTCGAAGGATACATCCCAACTTTTATCATCATCGGCTTTTTCAATAGCAAAATCCACTAAAATTTTAGTAAGCTCCTTTTCACTGCCCGCTTTAGCTATCAATAGGTCTACTGCTTCATTCAATAAAGCCTCTTGATCAAGTTCTACTTCAAAATTTAAAGGCAATTTTAAATCATAAGCAAAAGTTCGTATAATTCTATGGGTAAAGCCATCAATGGTCGAGATATCAAAAGCCGCATAATTGTGAATAATTGTGTTTAGAATCTGTATTGATTTTTCATGCAATTTGTGCGGAACGACATCTAGCTCATCACAAATGTCGCTAAACATAGCCATGGGATGATCTAAAATGCTTTCATCTGAAAATTTCTGAAGCATATCAATCACACGGTCTTTCATTTCGGCTACCGCTTTATTGGTAAATGTAATGGCTAGGATGTTTTTAAATTGATCTCTATGAGGAGATTGAAATAGAATTTTCAAGTAGGCTTTTACCAATGTGTATGTTTTACCGCTACCTGCAGAGGCATTATATATGGTAAAAGAACTGGGATGGGTCATAAACAGAATTTGCATACAAGATAAAAACTATCAATGATTTCATAACGATTTATTATTTTTAATTGACCTGTATTATGTGTAAATTTGAAATGAAATAAATATTAATTCATTAAAACAAAAAATTATGGCTTTCGAATTACCGAAATTAGGATATGCTTACGACGCTTTAGAGCCTCACATTGATGCGCGCACTATGGAAATACACCACTCTAAGCACCATCAAGGATATACAAATAAATTAAATGATGCTATTAAAGGCACCGATGAAGAAGGAAAAACTATTGAAAATATCTTAATTAATTTAGATATGGACAATAAGGCGGTGCGAAATAATGGTGGTGGCTTTTACAACCACTCGTTGTTTTGGACTGTTATGAATCCAGACAATAAAGGGCGTTTATCTGGCGATTTAAAGGATGCTATTGAAACAAAATATAAATCCTTTGACGCCTTTAAAAACGAATTCAGTAAGGCTGCCGCTACACAATTTGGCTCAGGTTGGGCTTGGTTATGTGTGAAAAAGGGGGGAGACATTGACATATGTTCGACGCCCAATCAAGACAATCCTTTAATGCCAGGTGTTGGTTGTGGAGGCACTCCAATTTTAGGCATAGATGTTTGGGAACACGCTTACTATTTAAATTATCAAAACAGAAGGCCAGATTACATTGATGCCTTCTTTAATGTGATTAACTGGAATGAAGTAGAGAGAAGATACGCTGCAGAGTCAAAATAACAGTAGTATTCTTATAAATATAAATCGCCTAACTTTTTAGGCGATTTTTTTATGCACTATAAATTTTACTAAAATATTTAAAATGAAAAAGGTGAACGAGTGTTCACCTTTTTGCCCCAAATCTACCATAAACTTAACCTACTTATGTTATGGTGATTCAAATATATGGCAGTAGCTAAGACTGATAAAATATTTTAGTCAAACGGCGAATATATTGGCTTAAGCGAAGTTTATGAATTTTTACAAAGCAAAAAATGAATAAGGAAGTTTAACTTTAAGCGACATTAAAGCGCATAAAAAAAGGCGAACAGAAGTTCACCTTTTTTTGCCCCAAATCTACCATGAACTTAACCTACTTATGTTATGGTGAGACCAATTTATGTGTATTTTAGACAACCTGACTATTTTTTAGACGAAATGCATTAATATCAGATTAAATGTAATTTTTATAGATAAAGTGACAAATTTAACATTTTCAGACAATTAATAGGCACGCTCTTTATTGCCTTCATAAAAATTAATAAATGCCCTGTTAACAACACGATTTCCACCTACTGTTGGATAGTTGCCTGTAAAGTACCAATCACCTAAATGATTAGGACAGGCTTTATGTAGGTTTTCTACGGGTTGAAAAATAATTTTAACTTCTGCACGAATACTTTCATTACTTAATAGCTCAGATATTTTATCTGAAATTTGCTCATCAGTAAAAGGATCGTAAATGTCCTTGACAAAGTTTTGCACATATTGGTCTTCTAATTCGGTTTGCTCTAGACACTTATTATAAACCTGTTCTACAATCCTATAATTACCAGTATCTTTTAATAACTCTAAAGCCGCTCTAAAGGCCACCAAGCTTTCTAAGTTAGCCATGTCTATACCATAACAATCTGGATACCGAATTTGAGGCGCAGAAGACACCACTATAATCTTCTTTGGGTTTAGGCGGTCAAGCATTTTTAAGATACTCATTTTTAAAGTGGTACCCCTAACAATACTATCATCAATAATCACCAGGTTGTCGGTAGGTTTGATAACGCCATAAGTTACATCATAAACGTGAGCTACCAAATCGTCACGACTGCTATCTTCTGTGATAAAGGTTCTTAGCTTAACATCTTTAATGGCTATTTTTTCAATACGTGCACGCTCAGATAAAATTTCTGTAACTTTTTCTGCAGATAATGAACGCTGCCCTTTTAGTATAGCATTGGTCTTTTTAGTATTGATAAACGCTTCGGCAGTTTCAATCATACCATAAAAGGATGTTTCTGCTGTATTTGGAATGTATGAGAACACAGTGTTTTTTGTATCGTCATTAATGGCCTCAAGTACTTTAGGCATTAAGAGTTTCCCCAGCATTTTTCGCTCTTGGTAAATTTCGGCATCACTTCCGCGAGAAAAGTAGATGCGCTCAAATGAACACGCTTTTCTTTCTAAGGGCTCTAATATTTTTTTTATGGATACTTTACCAGATGTTTTGGTAATTAGGGCATGTCCGGGCTCTAACTCTTTAACATCTTCAAATTTAACATTAAAAACGGTTTGGATCACTGGGCGCTCTGATGCCACAACCACCACCTCGTCGTCTTGATAATAGTAAGTAGGACGAATACCTGCGGGATCTCTTAATACAAATGAATCACCGTGACCAATAAGGCCTGCCATCGCATAACCACCATCCCAGTTTTTTGCAGCACGTCTTAAAATTTTTGCCACGTTTAAGCGCTCTGCAATAAGCGGAGAAGCTTCTCGTTTATTATAGCCTTCCTTTTTTAAATCTTTGTAAATTTTACTTACCGCATCATCTAAAAAATGACCTATTTTCTCCATTATGGTAATGGTATCGGTATATTCTTTTGGATGTTGCCCTAATTCAATTAAATTACTAAACAGCTCTTTAACATTGGTCATGTTGAAGTTACCTGCCATAATCAAATTCCGGTGCATCCAGTTATTCTGTCTTAAAAACGGATGAACACTTTCTACGCTATTTTTTCCAAAAGTCCCATAGCGCACATGGCCCAATAATACTTCGGCTATATAAGGAATATGCTTTTTCTGTAAGGCTACATTGTTGGCATATTCTGGGTTTTCTGTAATCTCTTTATTGATGCGTTCGTTTATTTGAGCGAAAATATCTTGAATGGGCTGTTGTGCCACAGAACGGACTCGACTTATATAGCGTTCGCCAGGTTTGGTATCTAACTTAATACTTGCAAACCCTGCACCATCTTGACCACGGTTATGTTGCTTTTCCATCATCAAGTACATTTTATTCACACCATAAAAAGCAGTGCCGTACTTTTCCTTGTAAAACTCTAACGGTTTTAAAAGCCTAATAACCGCAATACCGCACTCGTGTTTTAGATAATCACTCATTGTTTTAAACTATAAAATTTTAGTCTTAATAGATATGATAAATTTTGGTTTCCAAATAAAATGATTTTGGAATATTTATTAAATTAAAAACGCACCCTAATTTAGAGTGCGCTGTTATTATGTTAATTGTATTTCAAATTGAGTGAGTTGCTTAAACTGCATTAAGCGCTTTTGCACTTCATCACTCGATAGATTTTCCATGCGCTGGGTGCCAAACTTCTCCACACAAAAGGAGGCGAGGGTTGACCCGTATATGACGGCATTTTTCATGTTTTCAAAAGAGGTATCACCGGTTTTGGCAATATATCCAGCAAAACCACCAGCAAATGTATCACCAGCTCCTGTAGGATCGAATACTTCTTCTAAGGGTAAAGCAGGTGCATAAAATGCATGTTCATTATAAAACAAAAGCGCGCCATGCTCTCCTTTTTTAATTACGACATATTTTGGTCCCATCGTGTGAATTTTTCTGGCAGCCACAACTAATGAATATTCTCCAGTTAGTTGCCTAGCCTCCTCATCATTAATGGTTATAACATCTACATTTTTAATCACATTATGTAAATCATCAAGTGCACAATCCATCCAAAAATTCATAGTGTCTAAAATCACCATTTTTGGTTTAGTTGTCATTTGGTCTAAGACGCTCTGTTGTACCAACGGATGTAAATTACCTAACATAACAACTTCAGCATCTTTATAGTTTTCTGGAACCACAGGATTGAAATCTGCTAGGGTATTTAATTCTGTAACAAGCGTATCTCTAGAGTTCATATCGTTGTGATATTTCCCACTCCAAAAGAATGTTTTGCCATCTTCAACGATTTCTATTCCAGAAATATCAATATTTTTATTAGATAATAAATTTAAATGTTTTTGAGGAAAATCGCCACCAACAATAGATACGATGGAAGAGTTTACTTGAAATTGAGCGGCAGATAAACCAATGTAAGTTGCTGCACCACCTAATATTTTATCGGTTTTACCGAAAGGCGTTTCAATAGCATCAAATGCTACGGTGCCTACAATGACTAATTTGCTCATAAAAGAGTTCTGATAATTTTGTGCAAATATAAGTTTTTTAACTGCCACGGCATTAACTTTTTTTTGCCAATATTTTATTATATTTGTAATGATTAAAAACTTGATGTAGAGGGTATTCTCTCTAATATTAATAGCCATAGCTCTCTATTCAATTTTTGATTTTTGAAATAATATTTTAAAACCTAATAAGAATGATTCTTTTAGGAAACTGCTATTATTAAACAATATAATGAAACATACAGCACGAATGCTGTTGGTTTGTTTTTTTTGTTCGGGTTCATTAATTTCTCAAGTGGGAGTGGGTACTACAACTCCAACGGCAGAACTAGAAATTGAAACGACCAACACTGGGATTCCAGCTTTGGAATTAAATCCGCAATCTGCTCCGGTAGGGACGGTAGACGGACAACTTTCCGTTATTGGTGATAAACTTTATTTGTATGATAACACCCGTGGGAAGTGGTTGAGTGTTGAAACCTTTAATTTGCTTTATGGTAGAACAGGTAGCAGAACCAGTGAGGTATTGCGTTTTATGGGCAACTTCGCAAATCAAAATAGTGGAGCACTAATCCCAATGAACGCTACGATTGTTCATATATCTGCCAGGGCTCGTAACGGTGATTCCACAAAGCAGTTTTCTTTAGAAATTAGAAATGGAGGGAGTGTTGTTAGTTCAACAACGTATAATTTAAGCGCTCGTGAGTACATAGATACCACATTAAATATTGATGTCAACTCAGGGGATTACTTAATAGCTAGAATTGGAAGTGTTGGAACAAATATTACTGATCTTACATTAACTGTTTGGTTAAAATGGAGGCAATAATTACTTTCTTCCAAAATCTGCTGGAATCTCACCCCAAGCTTTAGTTTCCCACTTGACTATAACCGTTTTATACGTGTTGTTTTTTAACCAATCTAAGGCGCGTTCAATCAATTGAAAAAGGGTGTCGTTTTTGGCATTGCGTTCTAATTTCGTGTTGCAGGTTTTCTTTCTCACCCAACTCATTGCGGTTCTTGAATCTGTATATAGAATTCTGTTACTATTATTTTTTTTCAAAAGTGCCAAACCGTGAACAATGGCTAAAAACTCGCCAATGTTGTTGGTGCCTTCTTCAAAAGGACCTTGGATAAATAGCTGTTTTTTCGTTTTTGTGTCGACGCCACGATATTCCATAACCCCAGGGTTTCCTCTAGAAGCGGCATCTACCGAGATAGAATTCAAATTGGGTTGCCCAATTTTTTTGAGTTGTTCAGGAGATAAGTCACTTTTAAAAGCTTTGTTTTTACCCACATAATCAAAGCAATTGCCTTTTAGAGCTTGTTTTGCGGCATCAAAAGTTGCAAATGATTTGTATTGCGCATTTGGAAAGTCTTTTATTTGTGCTTTGCAGTCGTTCCAGGATTCGTAAACGCCTGACTTGTGCCCTTTCCAAACGGTGTAATATTTCGACTTTTTTTTACTCATTTGCCATTATTGTGTAGACTCTAATTATATAAATGCTACTAAATGTCTTTTTTTAGAATTTTTTCTACAACCTTCGGGAAGTACTCCATCTCCAATTCATGAATTTTGGCTGCCACATCCTCCGCAGTATCAGCAGAATCTACTTCACAGGATGCTTGAAAGATAATTGCCCCTTCATCATAATGTTTATTTACATAATGAATGGTGATGCCTGTTTCGGTTTCATTATTTGCCACAACGGCTTTATGCACATGCATCCCATACATGCCTTTTCCGCCATACTTTGGAAGCAAAGCAGGGTGTACATTTATAACGGTATTAGGAAATTCGTTCAAAATACTTTCAGGAAATTTCCATAGAAAACCAGCTAATACGATCAGGTCTGGTTGGGCTGCTTTTAAAATATGCAAGACATCATTCGTTTCTGTAAAAGCTATTTTATTAAAGGATAACGCACTGATTTTAAGTTTTTTAGCACGTTCTAAAACTTTGGCATGGGGATTGTTAGTAAGTATCTGAATAACAGACGCATTATGGCTGTTGTGAAAAAACTTTATTAAATTTTCAGCATTAGTACCACTTCCGGACGCAAAAATTACAATACGTTTCATCTGTTTAAGATCTTAAATTCATATCAGACTGTATTCGTAAATCGATTTCAAAAGAATGTTCAGCAAAATTTTTCAAGCACATTTCATTATACATACAGGATGTTAAATTGTTCAAACAAAAAAAAGAATAATTATTAACAATTAGTAGGTAAAATAGAAATACTTAAATGTTATTTTAGTAAATTACAACCACATTTTTATAGTAAAGGTGTGTTTTAGAAATAAAGTTTTTTATTTTTGCCAACTAATTAAAACTTAAAATTAAAAGATTATGTCAGACATTGCATCAAGAGTAAAAGCGATTATCGTGGACAAATTGGGAGTAGATGAGAATGAAGTTGTAACTGAAGCAAGCTTCACAAACGATTTAGGAGCAGACTCATTGGATACTGTAGAATTAATCATGGAATTCGAAAAAGAATTTGATATCCAAATTCCAGACGACCAAGCTGAAAATATTGCTACAGTTGGTCAAGCTATATCATATATAGAAGCTGCAAAATAAGCAAAGGACTTTATGGAATTAAAGCGAGTTGTAGTCACAGGATTAGGCGCTTTAACACCAATTGGCAATACCAAAGATGAATTTTGGGATGCGCTAATTAGTGGTAAAAGTGGTGCTGCGCCTATAACATATTATGATACCGAAAAGTTTAAAACAAAGTTCGCTTGCGAATTAAAAAACTTTAATGCAACTGATTTTCTAGATAGAAAAGAAGCTCGTAAAATGGATAAATTTGCGCAATATGCTATGGTAGCTTCAGATGAAGCTATAGCAGATTCCAAATTAAATCTTGACGAGATTGACAAGTTGCGTGTTGGTGTAATATGGGGAGCAGGAATAGGTGGTTTAGAAACCTTTCAGGAAGAAGTCTTGAACTTCGCTGCTGGGGATGGAACACCAAGATTTAACCCCTTCTTTATTCCGAAAATGATTGCTGACATTGCGCCAGCAAATATCTCCATAAAATACGGTTTTATGGGGCCAAACTATACCACGGTTTCGGCATGTGCCTCATCGGCAAATGCTATGTTTGATGCTTTAAACTCCATTCGGTTAGGTCATTGTGACGTTATTGTAACTGGCGGAAGTGAAGCAGCTGTAACCATTGCTGGTATGGGAGGTTTTAATGCCATGCACGCGTTATCTACTAGAAACGAAAGTCCAGAAACGGCATCACGTCCATTTGATGGCACGCGAGACGGTTTTGTGCTTGGGGAAGGAGCAGGCGCTCTTGTTTTAGAAGAGTACGAACATGCCAAGGCTAGAGGAGCTAAAATTTATGCCGAGTTTGTTGGAGGAGGTTTATCTTCTGACGCTTATCATATGACAGCACCTCATCCAGACGGTATTGGTGTGATAGCAGTAATGAAAAATTGTTTAGAAAATGCAGGGCTTAAACCTGAAGACGTAGACCATATTAATACCCATGGAACTTCTACACCTTTAGGCGACGTTGCAGAACTTAAGGCAATTTCAGAGATATTTGGTGACCATGCAAAGCATATAAACATCAATTCAACAAAGTCTATGACTGGGCACTTATTGGGTGCTGCAGGAGCTATAGAAGCGATATCGGCTATTTTGGCAATGGAACATGGTATGGTTCCACCAACAATAAATCATACAACCGATGATGAGAACATAGACCCAGAATTGAATTTAACGCTTAACAAAGCGCAAAAGCGCGATGTTAAAGTAGCCATGAGTAATACATTTGGATTTGGCGGTCACAACGCTTGTGTATTGTTCAAGAAAATAGATTGAATCCCGAATGAAATAAACCATAACGATAAATTAATTTTTACAGTAAAATGAAACATGGTTTATTACATCTGACGTTAAAAGTGAAATATTAATTATCAGATGAAAAACATTCGTAACATATTTAATTCCCGTTCAAAACGCAACGGGAATTTTTTTATGGAATTAACTAAAATTCTCGGGTTTAAACCAAAAGAGAAAAAATTTTATAAAACGGCATTTACACACCGCTCCATGAACATAAGAGATAGCAAGGGCAATGCTATTAATTATGAGCGCTTGGAATTTTTAGGAGATGCGATGCTTAGTGGCGTAATAGCCTCTCATTTATATTTAGAAGTGCCTAGTGGAGATGAAGGCTACCTAACCAAAATGCGATCTAAAATTGTGAGTCGTGAGCATTTAAATGAATTAGGTAGAGATTTAGGCTTAATAAATTTAGTAGTAAGTAAGATTTCTCCAGGCCAGTTTGGAGACAATATTCATGGTAATTTATTTGAAGCCCTTATAGGCGCAATCTTTTTAGATAAAGGCTACAAATACTGTGAAAAATTTATATACCAACGCGTTATTATCCCTTATGTAGATATAGCTACTTTAGAAGGCAAAGTGATAAGCTATAAGAGTCTGCTTATTGAATGGTGTCAAAAAGAAAAGAAAACATTTGGATATCATGTCTATGAAGATTCGGGCAATGATGACGTTAGACACTTTTCTGTCAAATTATCAATTGACGATAGAATCGTCGCTAAAGCCCGTGCCACTTCAAAAAAGAAGGCAGAAGAGAAGGCCTCAAAACGGGCGTTTTTTGCGTTCCAAAGTAGAATGTCTAAGATGATTTGACCCCTTTTTTTAAACCTATTTACTACAACGTTTGCGTTGCGTTTCTAATTAAGAATACGTGAAACTTCTTAATTCTCAATTTTTTATATACTATATTTACACCGTTTAATATAAGTTATGGCGGTTCACAAACTTATTCTAGATGATGTTTTTGAAGAAGTAACATTCACTTTAATTGCAGTTCATTGTACTCTTGAAGATTATCGTTTAGCATATTTGCTTAACAAGCATATTGGTATCAATCTTATAAGAAAGCCATCAGATTTAGATTTTAATAATGGGAAATCGTCTTATTCTATTTTCGAATGGGAAGATAAAAAACAGTTAACAACGTGGAATTTGGTTTCCAATATTTGTAAGACAGACAGTCTCCAAAAAGTTAATTTCGAATCATTATTTGATACTCAAAATCAAATTACCAAAACATTTTATTTGATACCAGAATATAAACGGGTCAATTATTTTTTGAAAATTGAGAATGAGTATGGATCTAATAAAGAAAAATTTATTCTTAATACCATATTAAGCATACCACAAATTGCAACTGCTTATAGTATAAACACCGATCAATTAAGATCTAAGGACAATTTAATTTTTAGCTAATGCCAACAACAAAAAAAACCAAAATAGTAGCCACATTAGGACCAGCATCAAGTACAAAGGACATATTAAAAGGGATGTTAGATGAAGGTGTTAATGTATTTAGAATTAATTTCTCACATGCAGATTATGCAGATGTCACTGATCGCATCAAGATGATACGCGAACTTAATGATGAATACGGTTATAATGCATCCATATTAGGCGATTTACAAGGCCCGAAACTTCGTGTAGGCGTTATGAAAGAAGAAGTGGTTGTCCATGAAAATGACGAAATCATTTTTGCAACAGGCAAACGTTTTGAAGGCACAAAAGAACGTGTTTACATGACTTACGATCGGTTTCCGCAAGACGCTAAACCAGGAGAGCGCATCCTTTTAGACGACGGAAAACTAATTTTTGAAGTCGTGTCAACCGATAAGAAAAGCGAAGTTAAGGCCAAAGTAATTCAGGGCGGTCCTTTAAAATCCAAAAAGGGGGTAAACCTTCCAAATACAAACATTTCACAACCCGCTTTAACTGAGAAAGATATTGAAGATGCTATTTTTGCCATTGGTCAAAAAGTAGATTGGATTGCCTTGTCCTTTGTGCGTCATGCTGAAGATTTAATGCAATTGCGTGATTTGATAAATGAACACAGTGATCATAAAATTCCCATCATTGCAAAAATTGAGAAACCAGAAGCTGTAGAAAATATAGATAAAATTGTCAGTCATTGTGATGGTTTGATGGTAGCTCGTGGTGATTTAGGTGTAGAGGTGCCCGCAGAGGAAGTACCACTTATTCAAAAGCAATTGGTATTGCGTGCCAAAAAAGCACGAATCCCGGTTATTATTGCCACCCAAATGATGGAAACCATGATTTCCAGTTTAACACCAACTAGAGCTGAGGTTAATGATGTGGCGAACTCCGTAATGGATGGCGCAGACGCCGTTATGTTATCCGGTGAAACATCTGTCGGGAGCTATCCTGTGCAAGTGATTAAGCAAATGGCCGATATTTTAAAAAGTGTCGAAGATTCAGATTTAATTAAAGTACCACAATTACCGCCACACATTCGTACCAACCGGTACATTACAAAATCGATATGTTATCACGCTGCTAATATGGCGAACGAAATTAGCGCCAGAGCCATTTCAACATTAACAAATAGTGGCTACACAGCGTTCCAAATTTCAGCATGGCGACCCTCTTGTCATATTCTTGTGTTTACTTCCAATAAGAGAATATTAACCCGTTTAAGTTTACTTTGGGGCGTGCAGGCTTTCTATTACGATAAGTTTGTAAGTACAGACGAAACCATTGAAGATGTTAATGCCATGGCCTGTAAAAAAGGTTTTCTAGAAGAAGGCGATATGCTTATAAGTTTAGCGGCCATGCCAATTCAAGATAAAGGGATGGTAAACACACTGCGCGTTACAGAGATTACGAACTGTAATTTTTAAAAAACCAATTTGGGCGTTACCCACTTCAAAAAAAGTGGGTCGCGCTTTCCATTATATCTTTTTCTCGCGCCTCAAAAAAGGATGCCATTGCAATCGCTAACGCAACCAAAGATTTGTTTGTTTTGACTAATTTTGATGCGTTAGGTACACGATGAAATTGTATCAAGTAGGAAGTATATATTGGGTTGTTTAATTTGTTGAGCTCCTGTTTTGTGACCATCCAAATTAATAAGTTGTAACTATCTAACAATGAGTTATGTTACAATTTTCAAATGATTGTTATGGGTGCCTCGCCCGTTCAAATGTGTATATTTATGACATGTTTGTACGTCAGAAAAAGAATAAAAGTGGCTCGTTTAGTATTCAGATTCTTAAAAAAGAGGGGAGAAGAAATAAGATATTGCAAACTGTTGGAGTCGGACGGACATCCCAAGAGGTAGATTTGCTTAAACGGATTGCTAATTTTGAGATAGACAAGCTAAGCCAACAACCTTCATTATTCATTGAATCGGAAGATCTTACAATTGATGCATTTGTTTCCTCTTTATACAATGAAAATATCCAGTTGATAGGACCGGATTTGGTTTTCGGTTCGTTGTTCAACACTGTGGGCTATGAAAGTTCTCTTAAGGATACAGAGTATCTAAAAGCACTTGTCATCAGCCGCCTTGTCATGCCCGGTAGCAAGTTGCGTACTGTAGAGTACCTGCATCGACATGCAAAGGTTGATGTGGGAGTGCATGCAATTTATAGGTACATGGACAAGCTTACTGAACCTGTCATCAATATAATACAGGGCATCACATTTAACTACACCAAGAAAATATTGAACAATCAGATCGGTCTAGTATTCTACGACATGACCACATTGTACTTTGAAACAGACAAAGAAGATCAGTTAAGAAAGATAGGGTATTCCAAAGACGGTAAACACCAGCACCCTCAAATCATGATTGGTCTTTTGGTGAGTACGAACGGTTACCCGATTGCTTATCAAGTTTTTGAAGGTAATACAGCTGAGACTAAAACACTGGTACCTGCCATTGAACAGATATGTAAACGCTACGCGATAGCAAAACCCATAGTCGTTGCAGATGCTGCCTTACTTTCAAAAAAGAACATTGAGAAACTTGAAGAAGAAGGTTTTCGATATATTTTAGGCGGTCGGGTAAAAAGTGAAAAAGAAGATATCAGAAACTTGATATTAGAAGCGAACATCCCAGAAACCAAGCCTCACGATTTTATAACAAGTAAAGGACGCTTAGTAGTCTCATTCAGCACCAAACGGCAGCGAAAAGATGAGTTTAATAGGAAACGAGGTCTAACAAAACTGAAGAAGAAGGTAGCCACGGGAAAGCTAACAAAGGAAAGTATCAATAACCGGGGCTACAATAAGTATCTCAAACTAGAAGGGGACACAAAGGTTGAAATTGATTATGATAGATATAAAGCGGATAGTAAATGGGATGGGCTGAAAGGATACAACACCAACACGGACTTAGACCCTAAAGAAGTAATAAAGGCTTATGCTAATTTATGGACTGTGGAAAAAGCATTTAGAATATCGAAATCAGACCTACGGGCAAGACCAATATATCACAGAAAAAATGGTCGTATAAAGGCCCACATATGCATATGCTTCATGGCTTACACACTATACAAGGAACTTGAAAGAAGACTATGTCTAAATAAAACAGGCATCTCTATCGAAAAAGCAATTTTAGAAATCAACGATATACAACAATTAACCTATGCACTTCCACGGTCAAAGGAAGTCAAATCTAAACTGCTACAACTATCTGAAAGCAAAACTAAGATTCTTGAAATTATGAAATTTTGATCTTGGGTGCCTCAAGTCACAAAACAGGAAAAAAGGATGCCATTGCAATCGCTAACGCAACCAAAGATTTGTTTGTTTTGACTAATTTTGATGCGTTAGGTACACGATGAAATTGTATCAAGTAGGAAGTATATATTGGGTTGTTTAATTTGTTGAGCTGTAATTTAGGAGAAAACATTAAAGATTTCGCAGATTTAAAACCTACAAACTTTCTCATTAAAATATCTTTTCTTTCTTCATTTGCCTCTTTATCGACTCCAGATTCAATGAGTTCATTTATAAATCGTATACAACTAAGTGCTAGAATACTTAGTGTAGTTAATCTTTGTTGGCCATCAATTATCTCTAAATTTTTCTTGCTTTTTCTAATCAGTACTATTGAACCCATATAATGCCTAGTATTCGAGGATAAAGCATTATTAATAATTAATATCTAACCAAAGGTCATCCCAATTATCTTCTTTCCAAGAATAATCTCGTTGAAACAATGGAACTTGGTAAACATTATCTCCAGAGATTATATCTCCAAATGAAATAGTGTTAGCATTTAAAAGATTTTCAGTTCTATCCATATATTTATAAATTTTGTCAACTATAATGTTAAAAAATCGTTTTCACGTTTTATATCACAAATAAAACGAAATTATAATTTTTTTCTCACAAATTCAAAAGAAATCTAAAAGAATAAAACCGGATTAAAACTCAAACTTCAGTTGCACACTCACACTTTTTGGCTCCTCCTTTTTCTTAGTTTCAGTATTGAGGTTAGACATAGAAATCCCCAACAACCGCACCGAATTATTTAATTTACTCTGGTATAATAAATCTTTGGCTGTGTCCAGAATAACACTTTTATCACTTATAAAATAAGGCAGCGTTTTGCTACGTGTCTGCAATGTAAAATCGCTGTACTTAATTTTTAAGGTCACCGTTTTTCCAGCAACGTCACTCTTAATCAATCGGTTTGAAACCTCCTCAGCAATATGGTTCAACTTTTCAAGCATAAAAATCTCACTCGATAAATTTTCACTAAAAGTACGTTCTGCAGCTAAGGATTTCCGTATTCTATTTGGGCTTACTTCATTGTTATGAATCCCGCGAACCACGTGATAATAATAGCGGCCTGATTTTCCGAAATGCTCCTCTAAATATTCCATAGACTTAGACTTTATGTCTAAGCCCGTAAAGATGCCTTTTTGGTACATTTTTTCGGCCGTCACTTTTCCAACCCCGTAAAATTTCCGAATCTCTAAGCGTTCCAAAAATTTAATAACCTCTTCTGGACTTACTGTTTTTTGACCATTGGGCTTATTATAATCACTCGCTATTTTAGCAATAAATTTGTTAACGGAAATGCCAGCAGACGCTGTTAATCCGACTTCATCTAAAATGCGTTGTCTAATTTCTTTAGCAATTAAGCTCGCACTTGGATTACCTTTTTTATTTTCAGTAACATCTAAATACGCTTCATCTAATGATAGCGGTTCTACCAAATCGGTATAGTCTAAAAAAATAGTTCTAATTTTTATTGAGATAGCTTTATATCGGTCAAAATGAGGTTTTATAAAGATAAGTTCAGGGCATAATTTGGCCGCTAAATTTCCAGCCATAGCACTTTTAACACCAAATTCCCTGGCCTCATAACTGGCGGCACTAACCACACCGCGCACACCACCACCGCCTACAGCAATAGGTTTCCCTTTTAAGTCTGGATTATCCAATTGCTCAACAGAAGCATAGAAAGCATCCATATCAACATGAATTATTTTGCGTATTGGTAAAGTCATAGACATACTGTAAATTTATAACTTCTTAAATAAAGAGAATCAAAATATTTTATGGGAAAATCTGCTATTATTTTAGGTGCTACTGGACTAACAGGCGGACTTCTTTTAAAGGCTTTAATTAAAGATTCTAGATATGATGCTATTATTTTATTCGGCAGAAAGACCTGTGGAATCCAACATGATAAAATAACAGAATATCTTGTTGATTTATTTGAATTGGAGCACTACAAAAACGAGTTTAAGGCAGATGAAGTATTCTGCTGCATTGGTACAACAAAATCTAAAACTCCAGATAAGGACACCTATTATAAAATAGATTATGGTATTCCCGTGACTGTGGCAAAGTTATGTTCGCAAAATAAAATTAATACATTGGCTGTAATTTCAGCATTGGGAGCCGATAAGGCAAGTAAAGTGTTCTATAATGCTACAAAAGGTAAAATGGAAGATGCCGTTTTAGAATATGATATCAAGAATTGTTACATCTTGCAACCGTCATTAATTAGTGGCGATAGAAATGAGATGCGATTTGGAGAATTGGTGGCTAAAAAAGTTATGTCACTCGTCAATTCGTTGCTTTTTGGCAAGTTAAAAAAATATAGATCTATTGCACCAGAGGAAATTGTGGACTGCATGATTTGGCTATCAAATAACGAGTATAATCTCAATCGTATTCCGTCAGATGTAATTAAAGAATTAGCCTATCAATCATGATAGAAATAGAACGTAAATTTCTAGTAAGGTCTTCAGCTTACAAAGCGGAAGCATTTAAAAACACAAGGATTATTCAAGGGTTTTTGAACACCGATAAAATGCGAACGGTTCGTGTGCGGATTAAAGGTTCTTCAGGATTTTTGACAGTTAAAGGAATATCTTCTAAAGATGGACGGAGCCGTTTTGAGTGGGAAAAGGAAATTTCTAAAACAGATGCTGAAGCCCTGTTAAAATTATGTGAAGATGGTGTTATTGATAAAATACGTTATGAAGTACGCTTAAAAAACCATATTTTTGAAGTGGACGAGTTCCATGGGACAAACAAAGGTTTGGTTATCGCCGAAGTGGAACTGAATGATGAAAAGGAAACCTTTACAAAACCGAAATGGTTAGGAAAAGAAGTGACCGGAACTATTAAATATTACAATTCGCAATTAAGCAAAAAACCTTACAGCACATGGGAATAATTAAAAATGTATTCAGAGTCGTTATGATCTCAATCATATTAGTAGCATGTAAAGACGATTCCAAAACAACGGTTTCGGAGGATGATGTAAATACCACAATTTCTAAAAAGGAAAGAGACACTATTTTTAAGGAAGCTATTGTTGAACCTCAAAAAGAATCAACAAATCAGCTTAGAACAGAGTTAAAGGCTCAAGGTTTTGAAATTTTTGACTATGTAGACGAAAAATCCCAAGACACTATTTTAATGCAAAAATACTTTATTGCATTTTTAAAACGAGGTCCCATAAAATCACAAAACGAAGAAGAGGTCGCCTTATTGCAAAAAGAACACATGGCGCACTTAACTAAAATGTATGAGCTAGGTTATGCCGATATTTCAGGGCCTTTTGGTGATAACGGTGATATAAGAGGGGTCACGATTTACAATGTGCCAGATATTGAAACGGCAGATAGTTTAGCAAATGCAGATCCTATGGTAAAAGCAGGGCGTTTGAAAATTGAAATTCACCCATGGTGGGCAGCAAAAGGATATCCGCTTAGGTAAATGCTTAGAATAGTAAAGACCCTTATTTTTTTAGTAAATGTGCTAATCATTATTGCACTATTACTGATTCACTTTGTGATTAAGGATACGACCTTTAAAACAGCTATATATTTTTACGCTCTACCACTGCCTGTTATTGTAGGCATCATTTTATTTTTAGCGTTGTTTTTAGGTAAAGCCTTTAGAAAGGTTAACCTTTATGCAGCAGGCATATTATTGATATTTTGGTTTGGGCGGAGTTTGAAAATTAATTTCCCTGAGAATATTAAAAGGTCTGACAAAGAAATTGTCTTCTGGAATGCTTCAAGGGATAATGGCTTTGAAGAAGCGTTTGAAGAGAATAATGGTGTGCCAGATGTTATGGTTTTGTCAGAATCAAAAGAGAATAATCTGTCAGTTTTTCAATCAAAATATCCCGAATATCATTTCTACGAATCCATTAATGCTATTTATATTTTTTCAAAAGCCCCAATTGATATTCAGCTAGAAACCCAGTCAAAACATCGAACTTCTGTGGTAAGTTTTAAAACATTTGAAACCAACTTTCATGTTGTGGATATAATGGGGAGCACAGATGTGCCGAGATCTTGGGGATATAAACTGGTCAATTCCATTGTAAAGCCAACAGATAATACTATTGTAATGGGAGATTTTAATGTGCCAATAGAATCCTTATTTATGAAACCGTTTAAAACTCATTTCAATAGCGCTTTTTCTGAAAAAGGAAATGGTTTAAGGGAAACCTGGTTTTATAATCTTCCCATTTTGAGCTTAGACCATATTTGGGTGTCAAAAGATTTAAAAATTCTTAAGACTAATAAAATTAATAGTTTTAAATCTGATCATGATATGATTAAAACCTATATCAGATTGTAGATTCTACTTTTGTAAATTCATATTCGCGCTCCACTTTGCAAATTCGAACATGGTACCAATTGTACCAATCTTCCCTTCCCTTTAATTGAGCTTGCAAATGTTCCGATTGTTGTTTCCATTTTTTTATAGCTTCTAAACTTTCCCAATAACTCACCGTTATTCCAAGGGAATCTCTAGCACTCTCCATCCCTAAATAACCATCTTGTTGTTTTGCCAGCAGTTCCATTTTGTTAGCCATTTCTATGTAACCGTTGGTATGCTTACTCTGTGAAGAAGTGAAGATGACAGCGTAATAAGGTTTAAAATGTATCATTTTAATAGGTTGTATTGTTTTTGTAGGGGTTTATATTTTAATATGTGACCTAGTTTTGCTAAAGTTTTTATTAATATAGCGTAATCATAATTCTTCTAACCATTTAGCTCATAATTAAATTCATGATTTTTGGTAAAAATAAAACATTATTAGTATTCATCATTTCGAGTATAACAATTCTAAAAATAAATGCACAATTAGGTTTTTGTGGTGGAAACTCTGGCGATCCCATTTTCACGGAAAAATTTGGAACGGGTTCAACCGCAGTTGCTCTACCAGACGGCACAACGACTTATACATTTAGGGCAACCTCACCAAACGATGGCTTTTATCAAGTGTCCAACAACACCAATTGGTTTGGTTGGCACGATATTCTAGATCACACGCCTAACGATACCAATGGGAGATTACTTATTGTAAATGCCGACTTTACCGCTGGAGAATTTTATAGAACCAACATCACAGGTCTTTGTGAAAATACAACCTATGAGTTCTCATCGTGGCTGATTAACTTATTGCCCTCCTCGGGTTGTGGAGGAGCAGGAATACCGATAAATGTAAAATTTGAAATATGGGACAGTACGGATACAAATTTATTAGCAAGTGGCGATACAGGAAGTATAAGTGGTACTTCAAGCCCCAATTGGGAACAATATGCTTTGGTGTTTAAAACCTTACCTAGTCAAACAAATATTATTTTAAAAATGCTGAATAACGGTGTTGGCGGTTGCGGAAACGATTTAGGAATTGACGATATTGTGTTTAAAACCTGTGGAGATAATATTATAGTGGAAGACACTGCCGGACAAACTGAGATTAATTTATGTGAAGATGAAATTCCTTTCTCAACGGAGTTGACAGTGGTGCCAGATTTCTCGATATTCTCATCGCATTTTTATCAATGGCAACAAAGTACAGATGGGATTAGTTGGACAGATATCTCAGGTGAAACTAATAATACGTATACCGTTCCAGCGGTAAGCAATACTATTTTATATAGAGCTTTAGTTGCGGAAGATGCTGTAAATGTATCTAACGCCTCCTGTAATTCCATATCAGAAATCTTCGAAATAAATATTATTCCATTTCCAGAAGCACCAGTCAATAACGGGGATGTTTTAATTTGTGAAAATGAGACCATGCCACTCACGGTGTCTGTGCCAAATGGTGTTATAGCGAATTGGTATGATGCTTCAATTGGTGGTAATCTGCTTCAAGCAAATAGTACATCGTATAATCCAGCAAATGAAGGCGTGTTTTATGCTGAAGCGGAAACAGTAACAGCAGGTTGTAAGTCCTTATCTAGAACTGAAATTAGACTACAATATTTTGAAACCCCACAAGTGCAAGATGACATATTATCGTTTTGCGAAGACACTACAATTATTCTAGAAGCGAATGCGAATATTGCAACAGTGACTTATTTATGGAGTACAGGAGCCATTACAGAAACCATTGAGGTTAGTGAACCAGGCATTTATACCGTAGCTGTTAGTAATGGTAATTGTACGGTAACTAAAACAATCGAACTTAATCAAATTGATACGCCTGTGATTGACAGCGTCATTTCAGATGGAAATGACATTATAATGACTACCACAAATTCTGGAGATTTTTTATACTCCATAAACGGTAATGTTTTTCAACCTAGCAATACTTTTGAAGACATAGAAGGGGGCTTATATACGCTTTATGTTAGGGAACAAAATGGTTGCGGAACAGATACCACACAGTTTATTCACTTTTATATCCCTAAGTTTTTCACGCCAAATAATGATGGTGTAAATGATGAATTTGACTTAAAGGGGATTGAATTTTTTGCAAATTCGCAGGTATCCATTTTTAATAGATATGGAAAACTTCTTAAAAACTCTAGAAATGCAGCATTTTCATGGGACGGAACGTATAATAATACCAACTTGCCAAGTGATGATTATTGGTATCTCATCATTATAGATAACCAAAAATTTAACGGTCATTTTACATTAAAACGATAAAAGATTAATCTTTAAATATACCAACGTATAGAGCGCCAGTCTCGTCCATGGTTGCGCGGTACATGCCTGCGGTATTAAATTCCATAACCATATTACCTTTTTTATCTATACCTATTATTCCTCCAGTACCCCCAAGGTTTTTCAGTTTAGTTTGAATCACTTCTTTTGCGGCCTCTCGTAAAGATAATTCGCGGTACTCCATGAGTGCCGATATATCATAAGCCACCATACCGCGAATAAAATACTCACCCCAACCAGTACTTGAAATGGCACAGGTTTTATTATTAGCGTAAGTGCCAGCTCCAATTATAGGGGCATCGCCAATGCGTCCCCATCGCTTATTGGTCATCCCGCCAGTTGAGGTGCCCGCAGCTAAATTTCCAAATTTGTCTAAAGCCGCACAACCTACGGTACCATATTTAGAATTTTGAATGTCCTCATCATAAAAAGAAGCCACCTTATTTTTTTCTGAAGCTTTGACCCGTTCTAAAGACTTCATGCGTTTTTCGGTGTAAAAATAATTTGGGTCAACCAGCTCTAAACCTTGTTCTTTAGCGAATGTTTCAGCCCCAGTTCCAGAAAGCATCACATGAGGCGAATGCTCCATGACCGCTCTAGCTAGGTTTATGGGATTTTTTACAGTTTTAGTTCCTGCCGAAGCACCGGCATTCAAATTGCTGCCATCCATTATAGAGGCATCATGTTCATTAGTACCTTCGTGCGTAAAAACAGCACCTTTACCTGCATTAAAAATGGGCGAATCTTCAAGCACGTTTATTGTTTTTTCTACGGCATCTAAACTGCTCCCTCCATGTTTTAAAATGCGATGCCCTACTTTAATAGCTTTTTCCAGTGTTGTTTTATAGAGCGCTTCGTTTTCGGGGGACAAATTTTCTCTTAAAATAGTACCAGCACCACCGTGAATGATAATAGAAAATTCCGCGGCCTTCTCCATTTTTTCGGGAGGTTCGGAGATCATAGTTGTGTCTTCTTTACAAGCTGTAAATAGAAATGAAAGAATGACTAGTAAGATGATTTTTTTCATATGAATTCAAATTTCATTGCGCATTAAATTTAAGCGTTTTATCATCACCAAACTTCAATAAAAACAACTTTTTATTGCTATATTCGCAGTCAAATTCAATTCAAATATTAAATCAATAATTATGCAAACAGTTGCTACCAATTTTGGTATAAACACAGCACTTAAAACTTTAGGTGTAAAGGATATAAATGAAGGCACATCAACGGGTTCAAATAATTTTTCCAACGGATCGGTCATCGAAAGTTTTTCACCTGTAGATGGCACTTTGATTGGTAAAGTAAAAACTACCACAGCTGCCGATTATGAGGAAGTGATGAAAGCGGCTACTTCGGCTTTTAAAACTTGGAGAACGATGCCGGCACCCTTAAGAGGAGAAATTGTGCGTCAGTTTGGTGATAAACTTAGAGAAAAAAAGGAAGCCCTTGGTAAATTAGTGTCTTATGAAATGGGTAAGAGCTATCAAGAAGGTTTGGGCGAAGTTCAGGAGATGATTGATATTTGCGATTTTGCCGTTGGTTTATCGCGTCAACTCCATGGTTTAACCATGCATAGTGAGCGTCCAGGACACAGAATGTACGAGCAGTATCATCCATTGGGTGCTGTTGGCATCATTTCAGCATTCAACTTTCCTGTTGCTGTTTGGGCATGGAATACCGCTTTAGCTTGGGTTTGTGGTGATGTATGTATATGGAAACCAAGTGAAAAAACACCGATGTGTGGAATTGCTTGTCAAAACATTGCCGCTGAAGTATTTGCTGAAAACAATTTACCTGAAGGTATTTCTTGTTTGATAAATGGTGATTACAGAGTGGGTGAGTTTATGACTAAAGATAAACGCGTGCCTTTAATTTCGGCAACAGGTTCTACCAGAATGGGCAAGATTGTAGCACAAGCGGTAGCGGGACGTTTAGGAAAATCATTATTGGAATTAGGAGGAAACAATGCCATTATAGTAACGCCGGACGCCGATATAAAAATGACTGTTATAGGCGCTGTTTTTGGAGCAGTAGGAACAGCTGGACAACGTTGTACGTCAACCCGTAGATTGATTATTCATGAAAGTATCTATGACCAAGTTAAAAAAGCGGTTGTAGATGCTTACAAGCAATTGCGTATTGGAAACCCGTTAGATGAAAATAATCACGTAGGCCCGTTAATAGATAAGGACGCCGTTAATATGTATAATCATGCCTTAGAGCAAGTTGTTGAAGAGGGCGGACAAATTATTGTCGAAGGTGGTGTGATGTCTGGTGAAGGTTACGAAAGTGGCTGCTATGTAAAACCAGCTATTGCTGAGGCGAAACCAGAATATAAGATTGTGCAACACGAAACATTTGCACCAGTTTTATATTTATTAAAATATTCTGGCGATGTTGAAAATGCTATAGCTATTCAAAATGAAGTGGCTCAAGGTTTATCTTCTGCAATTATGACCAACAATTTACGTGAAGCAGAACGATTCTTATCCGTTCAGGGATCAGACTGTGGTATTGCTAATGTAAATATAGGAACATCTGGCGCAGAAATTGGAGGTGCTTTTGGAGGTGAAAAAGATACTGGTGGCGGCCGTGAGTCTGGAAGTGATGCATGGAAAGTATATATGAGAAGACAAACAAACACGATTAATTACACTACCGAGTTGCCTTTAGCACAAGGTATTAAGTTCGATTTGTAGATTTAATAATCATATTCTAAATAAAAAACCGCTTCATTTGTGAAGCGGGTTTTTCACGTTTTCATTAAATTATTTTAGAAGAGAATGAGTCTTTAAAATTCAAATAGTGCTTAGAAATATTTACGCCACGGTATTAAACAAATGGCTTGTGGTAGATGATGCTAAAATATTAAATAGGTCATTTAAGTCATTAGACTTTATATAATAAAAAAAACCTCACTTCAATGCCGAGTTGTTCGGGAGAAGCAAGGTTTATATCTTGAAAAGATTAATAGCAATGCAAAGATGTGGCATTCAATTTAAATAAATGTGCTCTATCGATTAAATTAAGGTTAAGTTTATAGCTTTTTTAGCTATATTTCACTTTTCTGAGTACGCGTGCAGCTTCCTTGTAGAGAATATATAATTCTTCGCTATAATTTTTTAAATACGGTTTTGCTTCATGGAATTTATCAATAGCTTCATGAAACAAATTTAGATAGCATATTAAATACGTGACGGGAAGATTTTTTAAATCGATTTCTTCAGCCTTTGTTAGCGATAATCCTTTTTTAAGCTTCTCTACAATAATATTGTTAGCATTGTAAATATGATGCAACACCCTTTTATCAAATTGCGGCGCTTCGAATAATAGTTTGGTATCAATATTATAAGTAGCGTTGTCTCCAAACCGAATGATAGTTTCTTCTAAAGGATAATATTTAAAGGCTTTTTGAAGACCTAAATTTACATATTCAATAATCTTAAAGCTATCCTCGTCAAATTCGATGGACACTTCATCTAAGGCCGAAAAGAATAAACGTACTTGCTCATTTATTAATTCAATATCTACACGAGAAAAAAATGCATCATTTTTAACCATTTTTTTTTGGCCCGCCCAACACACCACAAAATATTCCTTAAAGACTTTATATTGTGCATTAAAATTTTGTCGGGCATTCATAAAGTCAAAAACGCCGTTCAGGGTGTGCTCAATATTGTTTTGCGCATTGTTTTCGATGGCTTCCACAATTTTGGAGTTCACATCTTTTATCTCAATATCAAACACCTTGGGCATGCTGGTGCTCCCATCCCTGAAAAACACCGAACCACCGTAATATTTCCAAATGTTTTTTCGCAGAGAAGTTATTTTACCTGTTGGCCTAATAGTCACCAAACCAACAACCTTGTTGTCGGGCAAATGTGGAAATGGAATATTCTCATACTGAACTATGGGCGGATGGGTTAAATAGGCATTTATAAGATTTTGAATTTTACTGTCGTCAAAAAAATCCACACCATCAATTCTGTTGTCTTCATCTTCTACTCCAATTACGATATACGAGTTGTTTTTTGGATTGCTATTAGATAGCGCGCACACGTGTTTTAAAAATTTGGCTTTTCCTTCTTTTTGACTAATATCTATTTTTCGCTTTTTATCATAAAAACTGTTCTCATCATTGTGAGCTAATAGATGTTTTATAAGTAGGCGTTTGTTAATCATAACATTCATTCCTGCGAAAGCAGGAATCTTATTGTTTTTGGTTTAAAATTCTTTTTTAACAATTGTTGAACTCGCCTGAGCCGTTGGAAAAACCAATACATCTGCAATATTTACGTGTGCCGGACGCGTTACGGTAAAATAAATAACATCGGCAATGTCTTCAGCTTGTAGGGCTTTAAATCCTTTGTAAACAGCATCTGCTTTAGCATCGCCTTTAAAGCGTACTTTTGAGAACTCCGTTTCTACCAAACCTGGGTTGATGGCACTCACTTTAATTCCAAAGGGGTTTAGATCAATTCGCATGCCTTCAGTAATAGCCAAAACAGCATGTTTGCTAGCACAATACACATTGCCTTTAGGGTATACTTCCTTACCTGCCGAGGATCCAATATTGATAATATGTCCAGACTGTCTAGCCGTCATTTGAGGGATAATGGCCTTGCTTACATATAACAGCCCTTTTACATTGATGTCCATCATCGCATCCCAATCATCAATACGTCCTGTTTGGATCGGATCCAATCCATGAGCGTTACCGGCATTATTAATTAAAATATCAATTTTTTTGAATTGTTCTGGCAGCGAATCTATCGCTTCAAAAGTGCCACGTTTATCGCGTACATCAAAATTTAGGGTGTGCACGTCAGTATGTTTTTCTAAAGCTTTCTGTATAGTGTCTAATCTGCTAGAGCGCCTTCCGCAAAGCACGAGTTTAATGCCGTGTTTTGCAAATTCATAGGCTGTTGCATGTCCTATACCACTTGTAGCACCAGTAATAAGAGCAGTTTTTGTCATTAAAAGGGGTTTTATTCTTGTAATTCACCTATAAAAATACTCAAAACTAGTTTAAAAATATAGTATTGAAAATTAATTGTTTTATGGGTTCAATAGTAAGTTTATAATCTACAAACCATTTTATCACGTATATACTCATATAAACTTTAAAAAATATAAAATGAGTATTTTAAGAAAGATTAAATTTATTTTCCCATTAGTATTCCTAACCTTTTTAATGTCTTGTAATGATAGCGAATCTAGTAGTATCAGTAAAGATGCGCCTAGATTAAGTATAAGGCTCGTTGATGGCCCTGGAGATTATGAAGCGGTTAATGTTGAAATTGTTGATGTTATGATTAAAATGGATAATGACAGCGATGACGGTTCAGGTTGGATGTCTCTTGAGGCTAATAACGAAATCGTAAACTTATTAGACTTTACAGGAGGCATAAGCAAAGTATTAGTAGAACGATTTCCAATACCAGCAGGAACTTTAAGCCAAATGAGGCTAGTTTTAGGTGATGGAAACACCATTGTTATTAAAGATGAAAATAATGAAGACGAAGAATTCGATTTAAAAACTCCAAGTGCACAACAATCAGGTTTAAAACTTAAAGTAAATACTTTAATTGAAGAAGGGTACACCTACGATTTTGTATTGGATTTTGATGTTGAAAAATCAATCGTACATGCCGGTAACTCAGGAAATATTATTTTAAAACCTGTGCTTTATGTAAGCGCTGAAGCTAGTTCTGGAATTATTGAAGGGACGGTTTCACCAAACGATGTTCCATCGATGGTTTCTGTTTTGGTTGATGATAAAGGAACTCCTGAAACTGATGACGATTTTGTAATTAGTGCATATACTGATGAAACTACGGGCGAGTTTGCATTATGGGGCGCTCCAGCAGGAACCTATGAAGTGACGGCAAAACCAATTGATGAAGATTCAGATTACTCATATGGAAGCGCTATGGATGTAACGGTTTCTATTGGTGAAATCACTACAATTACAAACCCCATTGAGCTTATGTTTAAAACAGCTTCCATTAGTGGGACGATCTATGGGCTAGGTGACGGACTTGTTGCTACAATATCTATTAATGATACGGCTTCAACAAGTGTTGAAGCAGACGGTAATGGCATGTATATAATAGAAAACCTTGTGCCAGGTGATTATACAGTAACAATAAGTGCAGAAGGCTATGCCCCACAGGAATTTATGATTACTTTAGAACCAGCTGAAGAAGAAGTTATAAATGCGACATTAGTATTGGAATAATAAAACCTAGATTTTAAAAATAAAGCGTAATATCGAAAGATGTTGCGCTTTATTTTTTAATTAAAAATTGCAATTATGATTTACTTATCATAATTATTCGTTAAAGCTTTAAATAAAGGCGTTTCACCAATTTTTTTAACCATTCTTTAACAAGGATTAATGAAAAATTTTAACAATTTGCATGGCTCAAATATGAGGAGTATATTCGAGAGCTTAAAAATAAAAAATAATGGAAGAGACAGGTACAATTGATATTAAGACAATTAACGAGAAGATTGAAAGAGAAAGCGCTTTTGTCGATTTACTCATGCTAGAAATGAACAAAGTGATCGTTGGCCAGAAACATATGGTGGAGCGTTTACTTATTGGTCTGTTGGGTCAAGGGCATATTTTGTTGGAAGGTGTTCCAGGTTTAGCAAAAACCTTGGCGATTAATACCTTAGCACAAGCTGTGCATGGCAGCTTTAGCAGGATTCAATTTACACCGGATTTATTACCTGCAGATGTGACCGGAACATTAATTTACAATATGAAGCTTAATGATTTCTCTATCAAAAAAGGGCCTATTTTTGCAAACTTTGTGCTGGCAGATGAGATTAACCGTGCACCAGCAAAAGTGCAATCGGCATTATTAGAAGCCATGCAGGAAAAGCAAGTCACTATTGGTGATGAAACTTTTATTTTGGACAAGCCATTTTTAGTTATGGCTACCCAAAACCCAGTTGAGCAAGAGGGTACTTATCCTTTGCCAGAAGCACAGGTAGACCGTTTTATGTTGAAAACGGTTATCGATTACCCAAAATTGGATGAGGAACAACTTATTATGCGTGCCAATTTAAAAGGCGCTTGGGATAAAGTAAACCCGGTAGTTTCGGTATCGCAAATTTTGAAAGCTCAAGAGGCTGTACGTGAGGTGTACATGGACGAAAAAATTGAGAAGTACATTTTAGATATTATTTTTGCAACACGGTATCCAGAGAAATATAAACTTGCCGATTTAAAACCACTAATCTCTTTTGGTGCGTCTCCTCGTGGAAGTATAAATTTAGCAACAGCAGCGAAATGCTACGCCTTTATTAAGCGAAGAGGGTATGTAATCCCAGAAGATGTTCGTGCCGTGGTTTACGATGTATTAAGGCACAGAATAGGAATTACTTATGAAGCTGAGGCTGAAAATGTCACATCTGAAGATATTATAGCTAAAATTATAAACGAAATTGAAGTACCATAAAAAAGCCCCTAACCCCAAAAGGGGGCACACTCGCACTCAATTAGGGGTTAAGAGGGCTTAAAACAATATCATGCGTAACACTGTTTTTCAAAATTAACATTTTAACCGCAATCAATTCCCCCTTTGGGGGTTAGGGGGCTTATGGATACTAAAGAATTACTAAAAAAAGTACGAAAAATTGAGATCAAGACGCGCCGTTTGTCTGATCATATTTTTGGAGGGGAATACCATTCTACCTTCAAAGGTCGTGGTATGACTTTTAGTGAAGTACGTCAGTATCAATTTGGAGACGACGTAAGAAACATAGACTGGAATGTGACGGCGCGCTACAATGAGCCTTATGTCAAAGTTTTTGAGGAGGAGCGGGAACTTACTATGATGCTCATAGTAGATATTTCTGGTTCTGAATTATTTGGCACCGAGGAGCAATTTAAAAACGAAGTGGTCACAGAAATAGCGGCAACCTTAGCCTTTTCGGCGACCCAGAATAATGATAAAATAGGGTTGATTTTATTTACAGATAAAATTGAACTGTATATCCCACCAAAAAAAGGGCGATCACACGTGTTGCGAATCATCCGTGAATTAATAGAGTTTCAACCAGAAAGTAAAAAAACGAATATCGCTGAAGCCTTAAAATTCATGCAAAATGTCATGAAGAAAAAAGCCATTGTATTTGTATTGTCTGATTTTATAGCAGACGATTACCACCAAACCATGAAAATTGTTGCCAAGAAGCACGATGTTACCGGAATACGGGTTTATGACAAACATGAAGAGGCCGTCCCGAATTTAGGAATGGTAGAAATGGAGGATGAAGAAACTGGCGAATTAATGTTGGTCAATACTTCCTCAAAAACAGTACGACGCAATTACAGTAAGTTTTATCACGATAAAGTGAATTATTATAAAGAGAGTTTTACGAAATCAGGCGCAGGTGCCATAGATTGTCGTGTTGATGAAAGTTACGTAAAAAAGCTTTTGGGTTATTTTAAAAGAAGAGGTTAATCTTAGTTAAAAGTTAAAAGTTAAAAGTGAGAAGTTTGAAGTTTAATTATAACGTGAATATTGAAATGAAGTCAGCAGTCTTCAGTTTTCGGGCTTCTGTCATTTTTTTCTTGGTCTTTTTTCTTTTCTCTCTTTTCTCATTTTCACAAGTTACATCTTCAATCGATCCCACTTCCATAAAAATAGGAGAACAGATTACCTACCACATTCAAGTAGAAGCAGATTCAACAGCTTTAGTCGTTTTCCCCGAAGGGCAAACTTTTGTGCCCTTGGAAATGATTGAATCCTATGATATAGATACTTTAAAAAACAAGGACAAATTCAACCTTATAAAGAGGTATGGATTAACGCAATTTGATTCTGGTCGGTATACTATTCCGAGGCAAAAAATTATTATTGGAAGCAAAACGTTTTTTACGGACTCTCTTCAAGTTGAGGTACGCAATATTTTAGTCGATTCAACCAAACAAGGTTTGTACGATATAAAACCCATTATTGAAGTTGAAAAAACAGGGAGCGATTGGTGGAAATATGTGTTGTTAGCGTTATTAATTATAGGCGTTTTAGGATTTTTAATCTATTGGTTTATTTGGCGAAAAAAGCCTTTAACCGAAGAAGAACAAATAGCTTTATTACCGCCGTATGACAGAGCCAAATTAGCTTTAAGAAAGTTGGATGAAAGCAACTATCTCGAAAACGAAGCTTTAAAGGATTACTATTCCGAACTTACCTTTATCATTCGAAAATATTTAGATGAAAAAGTATATGATCGTGCGCTAGAGAGTACCACAGATGAACTTATTAACAGACTTAATTTATTAAAAGCGGGGAATCAGGTCGATTTAAGCAAAGAAGATATTAGAAACTTAGAAAGTATCTTAAAACGTGCCGATTTGGTAAAATTTGCAAAATCTGCCCCAGATGTAGAACTCGCTAAAATAGATAGAAATACTATTGATATTGAGATTGACCATGTTAAGGAAGCCTTACCAGAACCTACAGAAGAAGAGAAATTGCAAAACATAAAATATAAAGAAGAACAAGAGCGTAAGAAGAAACGTAATAAAACCATTTTGACAGTTATAATCGGTATCGCTTTGCTTATTATGGTTTTTATAGGCTTCTCTATTAAATACGGTTTCAGTTATGTCAAGGACACTATTATTGGACATGATAGCATAGAACTTCTTGAAGGTGATTGGGTAACCAGTGAATATGGCGTGCCACCAATAACCATTTCAACTCCAAAAGTTTTAAAACGATTGAATCTAGAACTGCCTAATGAAGTTTTAGAACAAGCAGATGTCACCATGTTTGGATATGGTAGTTTATTAGAACGATTCAGTATTGTTGTGGCGACATCACATTTTAAAAATTTAGGAGAAAATAAAATCGACTTACAGCAATCGGTAGAAGCCAATTTAAAAATGTGGGAACAAAAAGGCATTCAGAATATGGTTGTTCAAAACGAAAAATTTACAACACCAAATGGTGCGGAAGGTTTAAAAACCTATGGTAATGCAGATTTTCCTTCTGTGAATGCCGGTACATTTGAAAAAGGGAATTATGTTATTTTCAGTTTTACTTCAGAAAATGTATTGCAGCAAATCATTTTGTCGTGGCGTGAAGATGATGTTTATGCAAAGCAAATGATTGAACGCATTCAAAATTCTATTGAACTTAAAAAACTAGAAGAATAATGTTTGAAGGGATAGAATTTGTAAATAAAGAATTCTTTTGGCTATTGCTACTTTTACCATTAGCAATGGCTTGGTATATGCTTAGTTTTAAACGGCAAACTGCCGAACTTAAGATGTCTAGCTTAAAAGGGTTTAAGCTTACTAGTTCCTGGTTGCCAAAACTAAAGCATCTGTTATTTGTGCTCCGATTAATAGCCTTGGCACTTTTAATCACAGCCTTGGCCAGACCACAAACAATTGATGTGTCTTCAAAAACAAAAACAACGCGCGGTATTGATATCGTTATGGCCATAGATGTATCGGCAAGTATGTTGGCTAAAGATTTGGTTCCTAATAGATTAGAGGCTCTAAAAAAAGTAGCGGCGGAGTTTATTAAGGGGCGTCCAAATGACAGAATTGGTTTGGTAGAATATGCTGGGGAAAGCTATACAAAAACACCGATTACAAGCGATAAAGCTATCGTACTGCGCTCTTTAAAAAGTATAAAATATAATACCATTATTGAAGGAGGAACCGCCATTGGTATGGGATTGGCCACTTCGGTAAACCGTTTAAAAGACAGCAAAGCGACAAGTAAGGTGATTATCTTATTAACGGATGGCGTTAATAACTCTGGTTTTATAGACCCTAAAATTGCCAGTGAATTAGCTGTCGAATATGGCATTAAAGCCTACACCATTGGTTTAGGTACAAATGGTATGGCATTATCACCTATTGGGATTTTGCCTAATGGAAAATTTCAATACGGGCGTGCTCAAGTAGAGATTGATGAAGCCTTATTAAAGGAAATAGCAGATGTTACGGGCGGTAAATATTTCAGGGCCACAAATAACAAAAAGTTGGAAGAAATCTATAATGAGATCAATAAACTCGAAAAAACAGAAATAGAGGAATTTAAGTTCTATAATTATGAAGAAAAGTATAGGGGGCTGGTTATTTTAGCTGGTTTTTTATTGCTTTTAGAACTGATTTTAAGATTCACTCTTTTTAGAAGTTTTGTGTAAATGAAAAAGGGAGTTATTGTTCAAGCAAGTAGTAGAAGCAACGGTAACACATCTTTGATCGTATCTTTTGTGAATGAAGAATTAGGGTTTGATATAATAGATTTAAATAAAAAGACTATTGGGCATTTCGATTATGAATTTAATAATCAGAATGACGATTTTAATAGCTTGTTTAAGCACATAGTAAGCAATTATGAAATTATCATTTTTGCTACACCTATTTACTGGTATACTATGAGTGGTATATTAAAAGTTTTTCTGGATAGAATTTCAGATTTTTTAAAAATTGAAAAAGAATTTGGAAGATTATTAAGGGGTAAAAAAATGTCAGTTATAAGTTGTGGTTCCGATCATGAAATATTTGATGGATTTACCATGCCCTTTGTTCAATCGGCTAATTATTTAGGAATGGATTATTTAGGACATGTACATACTTGGCTTGAAAATGATGAAATTCCAAATAAAGTTAATTTAGAAATAAAAAAATTCGTGGCAAAACAATTAAACAAATCCACGAAAAACACATAAACTGTAATGTATCAATTAGAAGAGAAAATATGGTTTTGGGCACTGGTTATTATCCCAGTAATAATCCTATGGTTTTTAGCGCTTCAGTATTGGAAACACAGAAAGCAAAATAAATTTGCAGATAAAAGACTATTGAAACGACTGAGCCCAAATAGGTCAAACTTCAAACCTGTTTTAAAAGTTGTTGTTTTGAGTTTAGCCTTTGCCTGTTTCGCAATAGCCTTAGTTAATCCAAAAATTGGCACGAAATTAGAAACAGTAAAACGGGAAGGGGTCGATATTGTTTTCGCATTAGATGTTTCTAAAAGTATGTTGGCCGAAGATATAGCACCCAATCGTCTTGAAAAGTCAAAACAGTTAATTACTCAAATCATCAATAATTTGGCGAGTGACAGGGTGGGTATTATTGCCTATGCCGGTAAAGCTTTTCCGCAGTTACCTATTACCACAGACTATGCTTCTGCAAAAATGTTTCTGCAAAGCATGAATACCGATATGCTGTCCTCTCAGGGTACCGCAATTAATGAAGCCATTAAATTGGCTAAAACCTATTTTGATGATGAAGAACAAACCAACAGGGTACTTATCATCATATCAGATGGTGAAGATCATAGTGAAGAAGCGGTAGCCGTAGCTGAAGAAGCGCACGAAGAAGGCATCCGGATTTTCACTATTGGCGTAGGCGATGTTAAAGGCGGCCCTATACCAGAAAAGCGAAACGGGGTTATTTTGAATTATAAAAAAGACAATCAAGGTGAAACGGTGATAACACGCTTAAATGAGGAAACTCTAAAAAATATAGCCAATGAAGCCAACGGGGTATACATAAACGGAAAAAACACAAATGAGGTTATTGAAAATATTAGAGGGATTTTAAATGGTATGGATAAAACCGAATTTGAAGCCAAACAGTTTGCCGATTTTAAAGATCAGTTTCAATGGTTTTTAGGTTTTGGGATTTTCTTTTTACTGTTGGATATATTTTTATTGGAACGTAAAACAGCTTGGTTGAAAAAGCTGAATTTATTTAATGAAAATTTTTAGGAACGAGAAAAGAAGGATATTTTATAAAATTCTTAACGAAGAAAAACAATACGTTTTTCTATATTAGAATTTAGAAGCGAATAAAAATGAAAAGGATAGTTTTAATTATAGTGTTAGTTTTTGTGTCAAACGGGTTTGCACAACAAAAAGAAGCGTTGTTGGCTGCAAAAAAAGCCAATAATTACGTATATGATGGCAACACCTTAGTTGATGAAGATGCGTTTATCGAGGCAGAAATGGCGTATAGAAAAGCTATTTCAGAGCAACCACAAACCGTGGCTGGAATTTATAATTTGGGGAATTCCTATTATGAAAAAGGAAATTTTGACGAAGCATTATACCGACACCAGCAAGCAGCAAAGACCACCACAGATAAATCTGAAAAGCATAAGGCATTCCATAATATGGGGAATATTTTAATGAAGAATAAAAAGTGCAAGGAAGCTGTTGAAGCCTTTAAAAGCGCATTGAGAAACAATCCTGCCGATGATGAAACCCGCTATAATTTGGGTTTGGCAAAAGAATGTGCTGAACAACAAAAGGATCAGCAGGATGATCAAAAGGACGACGACAAGAAGGACAAGAATAAGGAGGACGAAGAGAAAAAGGACGATAACGAAAAGAAAGACAAAGACGGCGACGAAAAAGACGATAAAAAGGACGAAGGCGACGAAGATAAAAAGGAAGGTGAAGATGAGAAAGATGAAGAAGGCAAACCAAAAGATGAGAAAGAAGACAAGGGCAAACAGGGCGATGAAGAAAAAAAGGAGCAACAGCAGCCCAAGCCGCAACCAGGGCAACTCTCGCCTCAGCAAATTAAAAGTCTTTTAGAGGCCATGAACAATCAAGAGCAGAAAGTTCAGGAAAAAATGAACGCTGAAAAGCAAAAAGGCGTAAAAGTAAAAACCGAAAAAGATTGGTAAAAGTTTAGAACAGAGAATCAAAAATCAATAAAGAAAATGTTTCTTTCCTTTTGGGAAAGATGACCGAAGGACAGAAAGGGCTATGAAGCTTATTAAATACATATCGGTAATTCTCCTCATACTTGTCACGAGTATAGGCACTGCGCAGGTAAAATTCGAAGCCAAAGTCAGTAAGAAATCGCTGGGGGTTAACGAAAGACTCCGTATTGATTTTGAAATGAACCAAGATGGCGACAATTTTAACCCACCAGATTTTGCAGGATTTACAGTGGTTGGTGGCCCTAATCAATCCGTTAGTAATTCATGGATTAATGGTGTACGGTCCTATAAAAAAACATACAGTTACTTTTTAGCGCCCAAAGGGCGCGGTACATTCACTGTTAAACAAGCAAGCATTACCATTGACGGTGAAACTTACAAAACACTCCCTCTTAAAATTCAGGTCACCGAGGCCGTTGATAAACCTAAGGATCCTAATGATCCTAGTTATATTGCTTCAGAGAATATTCATTTGGTAGCTGAGGTTTCAAAAGGCGATCCGTATTTAAATGAAGCCATAACCGTAGTATATAAACTTTACGTATCTCCTAATACTGGAGTGAGTAATTGGCGCCCCATTGACAATCCGAGATTCAATGATTTTTGGAGTCAGAATATCGAGATGAAAACCCAAAAAATTCAGAATGGCTCTTATAAAGGGGAAGAGTATCGTTATGTGGTGTTGCAAAAAGTCGTATTATATCCCCAAAAAACAGGTAAGTTAAATATTGAACCTTTAAGTTTAGACATAACCGTACAAGTACCAACAAACCGGCGTGATATATTTGGGAGCAGATTGATGACTTCGGTAAATAAAACGGTTTCCGCGGGCAACCGGACCATTACGGTAAAACCATTACCAGAGAAAGGAAAACCGGCAGATTTTTCAGGCGCTGTGGGCGATTTCAACTTTAATGTGTTTACTTCGAAACAAGTACTTGATGCCTCGGAGTCTTTGCAAGCTAAAGTAGAAGTCACGGGGAAAGGCAATCTTAAATTATTCAATCTTCCTAAAATCTCACTACCGAGTTCTTTGGAAGTGTATGAGCCTGAACATGAAGAAAATGTGTCAACAAATCTATCGGGAATGCAAGGGCGGATCTCAGACACCTATACTGTTGTTCCCCAATTTAAAGGCAAGTATCCTATACCGAGTATCTCCTTTTCATATTTCGATTTAGAAACTGAAACCTATAAAAGATTGTCGTCCCAAGAAATCATAATTAATGTTATGGAGGGACCGACCAATGGCGATACTTTTGCTGGTAATATAGCTTCAAATGGAAACAAGCAAGCTGTAGTTTTAAATAGTGATCAATTCAAATTTATTAAAACCAAAACTGATTTTATTAGCAAAACAGAATCAAATTTCTTTCAGTCTACCCCATTTTGGACCTTGCTATTAACACCATTTTTACTGATTCCTTTGGCCATTGTAATCCGAAAGAAAAAAGCAACCCGGGATGCTGACGTTTATGGAAATAGAATTAGAAAAGCAGATAAACTGGCTAAGAAATATTTAGGTCATGCTAAAAAAGCACTTGGTAATAAAGAGGCGTTTTATATCGCTTTAGAAAAAGCCTTGCATAATTACTTAAAAGCGAAATTACATATTGAAACAGGTGATTTAAGCAAAGACATAATTAAAAATCTGCTTAAAGAACGCGGTGTAAAACCTGATGTCATTCATGATTTTGAAAGTCTATTAGAAAATTGTGAATTGGCGCGCTATACACCAATCACCGTGGTTACCATGAAAGAGGATTATGAAAAAGCCGCGAAAACCATTTCTTTAATTGACAAACAAGCACGTTGATATGAGAACCATGATTTACATAATATGGCTGTTTTTAAGTCTGGGTAGTTTTGCTCAAAACAATGTATTATTTGAGCAGGGCAACACCTTGTACAATGCAGGTAAATATGCCGAAGCTATAGATAAATACGAGACCATATTAGAAACCAATGTACAATCATCAGACTTATATTTTAATTTGGCCAACGCCCATTACAAATTAGATAATATAGCACCAAGTATTTTTTACTACGAAAAGGCACTGCTACTAAACCCGAATGATAGTGATATTGCACATAATTTAGCATTTGCTAAAAACATGACCGTAGACGCTATAGACGATATACCGGATGCGGGATTTTCTAAACTCGTGAAAAGCATTACCAATATCACGAGTTTTAATACTTGGGCGAAATTTTCCATAGCCTTCGCTATAGGTTTTGTCGTTTTATTTTTGAGTTACTATTTTGCCCATGCTACCTTGAAAAAACGATTGGCTTTTATAGTCAGTTTGACATGTCTGTTTTTAATGTGTGTTACTTTAGTATTGGCATTTAATAAACAGAGTTTAGATAAAAGGAACAATCCTGCCATTGTATTTGCCCAAGAGAGTCAAGTAAAAAGTGAACCTAATAACAGAAGTGAAGAAGTTTTTAGATTACATGAAGGCACAAAAGCTCAAGTTCTAGATACCGTGAGTAACTGGAAAAAAATTAAGCTTGCCGATGGTAAAACAGGCTGGATACCTTCTGATGACATAAAAATGTTGAACAATTTTTAAATTTTAGTTAACAAAATAAAATCTAAATAGTATATTTGTGGCTATTCAAAAATAAATGCATGTCAAGAAACATTGTTTCTATATTATTATCATTACTCTTTGTGGCGTTTTTAGCAGCACCAACCATAATTTCTATAGTTGATGACTCTATTGATATATCTATGTTTTACGCATCTGCGGAAGAGGAAGATAAAGGACATGAAAAAAATAAAGATGTAGAAATTCTATTTTCAGAATTTGCTTTAGTTGAATCAGGTTTTACTTCTAGCGAAAAGGAAAATTATTTGGGGTATCGTTTTAAAAATTACCCAAAGCCGCATCTTAATCTTATTTCCCCACCTCCGGAAACACACATATCATAATCTAGTTTAATGACTTTTTTACAAAGTCAGTTATTTATTTTAACGGCTTTTAGTGTTTTACTAAAAGCAAAAACTTATTATATATGTTTAAAACTATTAAAAAAGACTTACCAGCGAGTATAGTCGTGTTTTTTGTTGCATTACCACTTTGTTTAGGGATTGCTTTAGCCAGTGGCGCTCCCTTATTTTCAGGTTTAATTGCAGGTATTGTTGGCGGAATTATTGTTGGCGCATTAAGTGGGTCCAAAATTGGGGTTAGTGGGCCTGCTGCAGGTTTGGCAGCTATTGTATTAGCAGCAATTGCAACCTTAGGAAGTTATGAAAATTTTTTAGTGGCCGTTGTTTTAGGAGGCATTATTCAAATTCTTTTTGGAATTTTAAAAGCGGGTATTATTGGCTACTACTTTCCGTCATCCGTAATTAAAGGAATGTTAACTGGGATTGGACTAATTATCATACTAAAACAAATTCCGCATTTTTTCGGGTATGATGGTAACTTTACATTTTTTCAAGTAGATGGAGAAAATACGTTTTCAGAAATAATCAATTCTATAAATTATATAAAACCAGGTTCAACGCTTATTGGTTTGATTGGACTTGGCATTCTGTTACTTTGGGATAAAGTGCTTTCAAAAAAAGGCAAAATTTTTCAACTTGTACAAGGGCCTTTGGTAGCTGTTGTAGTTGGTATCATTTTCTATGTTGTAACTCAATCCAATGACGCTTTAGCAATTGCCCAATCGCATTTAGTGAGTGTACCTGTACCGGAAGATGCGGCATCATTTTTAGGGCAATTTAGTTTTCCTAACTTTTCAGCTATTTTAAATCCGGACGTTTGGATTGTAGCTTTTACCATTGCCCTAGTCGCGAGTTTAGAAACACTTTTATGTGTTGAGGCTACAGATAAATTAGACCCCAATAAAAATGTCACTCCAACCAATAGGGAATTATTGGCACAGGGAACCGGTAATATTATTTCTGGAATGATAGGCGGGTTGCCAATTACACAAGTAATTGTTAGAAGTTCGGCTAATATTCAATCTGGAGGTATATCAAAAATGTCTGCTATAATTCATGGCTTTTTCTTATTGATTTCAGTAATATTAATTCCTAGGTTGTTAAATATGATTCCGCTATCCGTATTAGCGGCAGTACTTTTAATTGTAGGCTATAAGTTAGCAAAACCAGCATTGTTTAAAACAATGTATAATTTGGGTTGGAAACAATTTATCCCTTTTACGGTAACAGTTTTAGGAATTGTGTTTATAGATCTTTTATACGGAATAGGTTTAGGTCTTACCGTTGGTATTGTGGTTATTTTAATTAAAAGTTACCAGAACTCACATTTTTTACACATTGAAGATAAAAGTAATGGAAAGCATAAAATAAAAATGACTTTAGCGGAAGAGGTTACATTCTTTAATAAAGGGGCTATTTTAAAAGAATTACATAGTTTACCAAGAGATACGTATTTAGAATTGGACGTAAGAAAAACGAGATATCTGGACAACGATATTATTGAAATTCTAGATGACTTTGCATTTAAAGCAAAGGGAAAAAACATTGATATTAACTTAATTTCAGAACGCGGTATAGTTGAAAACCCTTCAAGTTTTATCGAGTTCTTTAAATTGAGACCAAAATCAGCTTAAATCAAAATATTATGAAAAACAATAAATATAAAATATTAGTCCTTTCAGACTTAAAAAACGCTACTAATACCACGTTAAAAAGCTCTATTAGTCTTGCTAAAATGGTTGATGGAGATATAGATTTTTTCCATGTGAAAAGACCTACCGATGTAGTAAAAAAAGAAAATCAATTATCGGCCATTCGTACTATTAATAAAGAACATTTTACAACGGATAAGGAAATTAAGAATTTAATCGACCCTATTTATAAAGATTATGGCATAAAGATAAATTATAAAATTTCTTATGGTAATGTAAAAAGTGAAATTAGTAGATACATTAAAGAACACAAGCCAGATATAATTGTTTTGGGCAAAAGAAAATCGAAACTACTTAGTTTTATAGGCGATAACATTACCCATTTAATTCTTAAAGAACATAAGGGTGTGATTATGATAGCTGCCGATAAAAATCCTTTGGAGCCAAATAAGGAAATATCATTAGGGATACTTAACGATATGAATGAATCGTTTAATCTGGAATTTGCAGAAGATTTGATACATCATAGTCAAACGCCGATAAAGTCGTTTAACATTATCAAAAATTCGAATGTATCAAAGCCCGACTACAAGGCGGCTAACGACGAAAAAACAAAAGCATTTGTATTTGAGCACAACGACAATGCAATTGAGAATATTGACAACTATCTGTCCAAAAACAAGGTAAACTTATTGTACTTAAACAGAACGGAAAATAAGGAGTCGGAAAAATTGGGATTAATAAATTCAGATCTTAATGAGGTAATTAGCAGACTGAATATTTCACTAATAGTTGCTGGAGAGCAAAACCTAACCTCATCATAACAACATTAATAAATAATAAATTTTAAATATTATGAAAGCACATACAAAAGAAACACAGTCAACCATGACACCGCAAAAGGCGTTGCAATTTTTAAAAGAAGGGAATCAAAGATTTCAAAATAATTTAAAAGCAAACAGAAACCTTTTAGAGCAGGTTAACGATACCAGTGAAGGTCAATTTCCATTTGCAACTATTTTAAGTTGTATTGATTCCAGAGTCTCAGCAGAATTGGTATTCGATCAAGGATTAGGAGATATTTTTAGCGTAAGAATAGCCGGAAATTTTGTGAATGAAGACATATTAGGAAGTATGGAATTTGCAAGTAAATTGGCTGGCACAAAGCTTATTGTAGTTTTAGGCCATACCAGTTGTGGTGCCATAAAGGGCGCTTGTGATGATGCTAAAATGGGCAATCTCACAAAACTGATTGAAAAAATCACACCAGCAGTTAAAGCCGTTTCAGAACCAGAAGATGCAAGTTTAAGAAACTCAAAAAACTTAGATTTTGTTGATACCGTTTCCAAAAAGAATGTGGAACTGACGATTGACAGGATACATGCCGAAAGCCCAATACTTTCAGAAATGGAGAAAGAAGGCGACATTATGATTATTGGGGCGATGTACGATATTCATTCAGGTGAAGTCACGTTCTATTAGATTTAAATGGATACTGTGGGAAGACATTATATAAAAAAGAAAATCACTGTGGCAGCGGTAATCCTCGGGTTACTGCTGCCTATTTTTGGACAAGCTCAAGATAGCAATTTTGGGAATTGGCTAATTTATTTCGGGAACAAAAAACTAAATACGAAGTGGAACATTCATCATGAAGTTCAATATCGAAATTATAATGCTATTGGCGATTTAGAGCAATTGTTATTAAGAACAGGTTTGGGCTATACCTTTAATGAAGGTAAAAGCAACGCTTTATTTGGTTACGGTTATATTTCCTCAGAAAATTATTTAGGTGATTCTGATGATAAGGTATCTGTAAATGAGCATCGTATTTTTCAGCAGTTTATATCTCAGCAAACCATAGGCGTCATAAAATTAAGTCATCGCTATCGTTTTGAACAACGTTTTGTGGAAGACGATTTTAAATTGCGATTCCGTTACTTTTTAGCGCTAAAAATGCCTTTCAAGTCACAGGAGAACGAACAAAGCAAATATTATCTTTCCGCTTACAACGAAATATTTCTAAATACCCAAACGTCTATTTTTGATAGAAACCGGGTTTACGCAGGAGCAGGTTATAATATCAACAAAAACGTAAGAATTGAGATTGGTTATATGAATCAATTTTTTGAAACAGCAAGTAGAGACCAGTTAAATATTATGACATTCGTTACTTTTTAATGATATTTACACATTAAAAAGCAATTCAGTGATAAGGGCTTTTTTTTTGAACATTTATCAATTAACTTAGAGATTTTAAAATAATAATTAAGAATGAAAAAACTTTTTTCAAACATAAAAGGAGATGCTTTTGGTGGTATCACAGCGGGTATTGTAGCCCTTCCTTTAGCCTTAGCATTTGGGGTGTCATCTGGTTTAGGCCCTAGCGCTGGACTTTATGGCGCTATATTTATAAGTTTCTTTGCAGCCTTATTTGGAGGTACACCAACCCAGATCTCTGGACCAACCGCACCAATGACGGCGGTAAGTATGGTGGTTATTGCTGGTATTATTGCAGCTCATGACGGTGACATTAATAAAGCACTTCCAGCGATATTGACCGTATTTTTATTAGCAGGACTTTTTCAGGTCGGTTTGGGTGTATTAGGTTTAGGTAAATACATTAAATATATTCCTTACCCAGTGGTATCAGGCTTTATGACAGCTATTGGTGTCATTATATTGGTCACTCAAGTATTGCCTGCTTTAGGATATTATCCTAAAGAAGACATGGAATTTGTCGATCAATACAAGCCACAGGCCGAAGAAATAATCCTTGAAAATATTTTAATAGAAGAAGCAGGCGAGGGTATTTTGGTTTTAGAAGATTTTCAAGAAACAGTAGATAGAGCGCAAAATATAACACAAGACGACATTTTAAAGGAATCTAAAACCTTAGCAGCTAATGAAGCTTCGGGTGTGCTGGGCGCTTTTAAAGTGCTGCCAAGAGCACTTAAAAGTATTAATTGGCTAGAGCTTATCTTAGCACTAGCGACTATAATCATTGTGTACGGGTTTAAAAAAGTAACCACAAAAGTACCAAGTGCGCTAGTCGCATTAGTTGTTGTATCTGGTGTGGCATTTGCTTTCGGGCTCGATTATAGACCTATTGAAGAAATTCCAACGGGCTTACCCATTCCTAAGCTGGAAATTATCACAGCATTTAAATTATCAAGCATTACACCTTATGTGTTTACCGCTATCTCATTAGCTTTATTAGGTGCAATCGATTCATTATTAACGAGTGTCGTTGCCGATAATATGACAAAAACCAAACACTTACCAAACAAAGAACTTATTGGGCAAGGTATAGGGAACAGTATCGGTGCCTTTTTTGGTGGTATTCCAGGTGCTGGTGCTACTATTCGAACCGTAGTCAATATTAATGCTGGCGGTAAAACAAAGCTTTCAGGAATGATTGCTGGTGTCATGTTACTTTTTATTTTGCTAGCGTTAGGTCCCGTAGCGTCTAAAATTCCTGCTGCGGTTTTGGCTGGGATCTTAATAACTGTTGGTATTGGGGTTATGGATTATAAAGGTTTAAAAGCCATTCCAAGCTTACCTAAAGACATGAAGATAGGTCCTTTAAAATTAAGCTCAGAGGTGCTCATTATGCTTGTCGTATTGGTGCTTTCTACTTTTTGGGACTTGGTTTACGCTGTAGGTATCGGGTTAGTTATTGCTTCTTTAATGTTTATGAAGAAGATAGGCGACTTAACTTCAGAGCGATCAGATGTGAAACCTCTTAAGGAAGAAAATTGGGCCGATGAAATTGACTTCCCTGAAAGTTTAAAAGAGGAAGTGTTTATCAAGCACGTTAAAGGCCCTTTGTTTTTTGGGTCTACAAGTGATTTTCAACAATTGGCCAAACAAATACCAAAAACTGCAAATACGGTAATTATTAGATTAGGCCGGATGCAATACATGGATCAGTCAGGTCTTTATGCGATGGAAGACGTGTTGATTGATTTGAAAAAAGACGACATAAATGTGTTATTTGTAAATTTATTACAGCAACCTAGGTATATGATGGAACGTATTGATATCATTCCTGATTTGATTCCTAAAGAGCATATCTTTACTAGTTTCAAAGCATGCCTGAATTGGGTGAAAACAAATGTGAGAGACGTCAACTAAATAACACTATGGATTTATCTAAAGTATTTCAGAACAATGAAGCGTGGATTAAGAAACAGTTATCAACTTCAGAGAATTATTTTGAAGACTTAGGTAAAGGGCAAAATCCAGAGCTCTTGTATATAGGTTGTAGTGACAGTAGGGTAACTGCTGAAGATTTAATGGGACTCGGTCCCGGTGAGGTATTTGTACACCGCAATATTGCCAATATGGTCATCAGCATAGATTTAAATGTGATGTCTGTTGTGGAATATGCAGTGGATCATTTGGGTGTAAACCATATTGTGGTTTGCGGGCATTATGCCTGTGGGGGCGTAAAAGCTGCTATGCAATCAGCAGATTTGGGCGTCTTAAACCCATGGTTAAGGAACATTCGCGATGTGTATCGTATTCATAAAAAAGAATTGAATGCTATTGAAGATGAAGAGAAAAAATACGATAGATTGGTAGAACTTAATGTTAAAGAACAATGCGTGAATCTTATAAAAACAGCAGCCGTTCAAAAAGCCTATAGGTCGCGGGGCTTGCAAGTACATGGTTGGGTGTTTGATGTGCATACAGGAAGACTTATCGATTTAGAAATCAACTTTGAAAAATACCTAAAAGATATCATGGAAATTTATCATTTAGATTAGTGATATAACAAAGGGTTACGCTTCGTTATCCAATTCAAATATTTCAGTATCAGTGTCGTCTGTATTTAAAAGTGCTGGAAAAATTGTAGGGACAAGCGATTTTACGGGCTCATAAAGTACAGACGATTCTAAATCTTCATCATCCGTAAAAGGAATCCCAAAGTCACTTATTTTTTCAAATATTAAGAGTATCACACTCAAAATTAAAGCTATTTTTAGACCTCCAAAAACCCCGCCAAGGAGTTTATTTATAATACCTAAAGCCGCAAAGTCGGCCAATTTAGTTAATGCTTTTCCTGCTAGAGCAATTACTAAAACAATAATTACGAAGGTAATCGCAAAAGCCACGATATTAATTGTTTTCTCATCCCAGTCAACCTTGCTATCTAAAAAACCTGCCGCAAAATCACTAAAATGAATTGCGCCATAAACCCCAGCAACCAATGCAATTAGCGAAGCGATTTCAACAAAAAACCCTTTCATTAATCCGCGCACCAATCCAAATAAAATTAAGGCACCTAAAACAATATCCAATACATTCATAAACTTTCAATTTAAACAAATATAAAATAATAGTGACAGTTAGGTTTATTAACTTTGCAACTTTAAAAATATTATGTCTAGAGACGAACAATTAAAAGAACGGTGGGAATTAGTAGTTACAAAACTATCTAATCAATTTGCAGATGGAGACGCTTTAGATTTAGATGCGATTATCTATTTAATAGGCGTTCAAGAGCTTGGGCAGTTGCATAAAACCTATAAAAAAGATCATAAGCTAGACCTCATGCACATTGCTATTTGCAAATTATTGAGCTCCTATGGTTATTATGAACTTGAATTTGTAGATGACGACGGTTGGCCGCATTACAAAGCATTAGAAACCTTGCCACATTTAAAAGCCGGTGAACAAAGTATTTTAATGAAGGAAGCCATCGTAAACTACTTTTTAGAGACAGAATATATACATTAATTTTTGGGCGTTACTTTTTAAAAAAAATAAAAAGTCAGGCTTTCCGCTATATCTTTTTACAAAAAAGTAAAAAGGATGCCGCTGCAATCCTTAACGCAAATCCCGATAAATTGATTAAATTTGCCATCATTTTAAGGATGTTATGATAGATAAGATAAACCAACTCATTGCCGAAGCCGAAGATTTTAAAGCACAATCGAAAGATGAGATTGAAGCATTTCGTATAAAGTACTTAGGTAAAAAAGGTTTGCTAAATGAGTTTTTTGCAGAGTTTAAAAATGTAGCTAACGACCAGAAAAAAGAATTTGGACAAACCATTAATAAGCTCAAAAAAATAGCAGAGGATAAAGTTAATGCTCTAAAAGAAGAGCTAGAAGGAAAAGAAGATGTCAAAGGCATTTATGGCGATTTAACACGTCCAGGTGATCCTATTCAAATAGGAGCCAGACATCCTATTTCTATTGTAAAAAATCAAATTATTGATATCTTTTCCCGTATTGGCTTTAACGTGAGCGAAGGTCCGGAAATTGAAGATGACTGGCATAACTTTACAGCGTTAAACTTACCAGAATATCATCCGGCACGCGATATGCAGGATACCTTTTTTATTCAAACCGATCCAGATATTTTATTGCGTACACACACAAGTTCGGTACAAGTGCGTTATATGGAAAATAACAAACCACCAATCAGAACGATTTCTCCAGGGCGTGTATATAGAAATGAGGCTATCTCAGCACGTTCACACTGTTTCTTTCATCAAGTGGAAGGCTTGTACATTGATAAAGATGTTAGTTTTGCCGACCTTAAACAAACCTTGCAGCACTTTACCACCGAAATGTTTGGAAAAAGCAAAATACGATTACGTCCGTCCTATTTCCCATTTACCGAACCAAGCGCGGAAGTCGATGTGTATTGGGGCTTAGAAACCGAGACCGATTATAAAATGACCAAGGGAACTGGTTGGTTAGAAATTATGGGTTGTGGTATGGTAGACCCAAATGTACTAGAAAACTGTGGCATTGATTCCAAGGAGTATTCTGGATTTGCCTTTGGGATGGGTATAGACCGAATCGCTTTATTACTGCATCAAATAAGCGATATACGTTTGTTAAGTGAAAATGACGTTAGGTTTTTAGAGCAGTTTAAATCCGCTTTTTAGAATAATGTTGTCATTCCGAGGAGGAACGACGTGGGAATCTGTTTAATTTAAAAGATTGCCACAACTTTTAATTAAAAGTTTCGCAATGACGAACCATGAAAAAAGATATACAAATCCCAAAAGTTGAAGATGTTTACATTGCCATTGTCAATGAATATAATGCGATTTATAAAACGCAAGATTGGAACGCTTATATTATAAACGATAAGCATGTAGATTTAGACATGGTTATTATAGTGACAGATGGCTATTCTAAAGAAAAAATAACCTCTAAATTCCGAAAAAAAATAGACGTCTTACCAAAGAAAAGCTATGCTAAAATTGAGATGATACAAGAGGAATTGTTTGCACTTAACAATGCTTTTAAGGTGTCTTTTTTTGAAGGGAACCAAATGTTTGATAAAACGTATCTCTTTAGAAAAAACACGGTGAATTTAAAAGCGTTGCAAGCAATCCCTTTAATGGATGTTAAAGGGGTCTTGGTGAAATAATAAATTCCTACGAAGGCAGGAATCGCATAAATTTAAACTACAACTATTCATTGAAGTCACGAACTGTGCTAGGGATTGAAACGGCATCCTTTTTGCTTTTTAGCAAAAAGATATAGTGAAACATGTATGTTCATGAATTCAACAAAGCAAAATTGGAGTGCATGAATAAAAGCCCGACCTTTAGGGAGCACCCAAATAAGCGGTATAGAATTAATAAGATTCCTTTCTTGAAAAGAGTTTTTAATCCAACTGATCTGTCAAGCGGTTAAACACTTTTTTAGGATTTTTGTTTTCGTACAAAATCTCATAAACCGCATGTATTATGGGGAGCTGTGTTTTCTTCTTATTCTTCTTGTTCAATAAATGTGCACTTTTAGTGGCGTAATAGCCTTCTGCCACCATACTCATTTCCATTTGAGCCGACTTTACAGTATACCCTTTACCAATCATATTTCCAAACATTCTGTTTCTTGAAAACACAGAATATCCCGTTACCAATAAATCGCCTAAATAAGCAGAATCGTTAATGTTACGTTTCATCTTATGCATTTTTTTAATAAAGCGTTTCATTTCCCTGATGGAATTGCTCATTAAAACACTTTGGAAATTATCGCCGTAGCCCAAACCATGTGCAATTCCAGCTGCTATTGCGTAAATATTTTTCAGCATGACGGCATATTCTACACCAATAACGTCATCACTTATTTTGGTTTTTATATAATCGCTAGACAGCTTATCGGCTATGTCTTGTGCTTTTACAGCATCTACACAAGATATGGTTAAATAGGATAGACGCTCAAGTGCCACCTCTTCGGCGTGGCATGGGCCAGCGATGACTGCAATATTTTCGAAAGGGACTTTATATATATCATGAAAATGTTCGCCAACCAGTAAACCAGTTTCGGGCATAATGCCTTTTACAGCCGATACAATGGTTTTATTGGAGATATCTACAGTCAATTTTTCTAATTCACTATGTATAAAGGCAGAGGGAATAACAAAAATTAAAACATCGGCGTAATCGGCAATGGCGTTAATGTCATTACTAAGTTTTAATTGCTTTAAATTAAATTCAACCGAACTTAAATAACTGGGGTTGTGTTGTTCCTTTAAAAGATGCTCTTTGGTATACACACTTCGCATATACCAGCCTACTTCGTCTAAATTTTCGCAAAGCATTTTCACAATGGCAGTTGCCCAACTTCCTGCTCCAAAAACCGCATATTTTAAAGAATTACTCATAAATTTTGAATGGTTAGTCTTCAAAAATACATAAAATATTCCACCTTCATTTTTACCTATAAAACGGTATCATTTAATTTTTGGCACGTGTTTTGAAAACCCTATTACAAGAACTCTAAATATTTTGATTATGAAGACGATAAAATTACTTTCAGGTTTTGCTCTTATGGCAACTTTGTTTACATCGTGCTACACAGAAGTTGTGGTTGATGAATATGTTGATGTTTATGATGAGCCAACAATTTCCTTAAACCAACTGTTAAATTCACACGAATTGTGGTACGTAGATATTAATCAAACTGTGGGTTATGGTGAAACACCTTTTTTGCAAAAAGCATTTACAATTTCATTTAGAAATGGTGTGTTATACGCGAATAACAATATTGTTGGTTTAGGCGATAGTGGTGGCGGATTTGGAATTGATGTAGGATCCTACGATGCCTATGA